>JAZKGM010000070.1:7422-18605 GCA_040385895.1 Bacteroidota bacterium | reverse complement strand
AACACCATGTTGAACAAGTGAAGTGCTTCTGTAAAATCACCGCGGTGTAAGGTCTCTAATGCGTTGTCTAAGATCTGGGTAGGCTTTACGGTGTAAACCATTTGTTCTTGTGTTTTCATGCGTTCAGTTGTTTTGTTTTTATGAGTACAAAGTTTGTATGCCACTACGCAACCTATTTGCGAAGTATTCAACTTCTGTTCCAAAGACTCATTTTCAAGTCATTAAATGGTAAAACCCGCTTTTACTTCGTGGATTTGTAGAACAAACTGCCTGTTTTAAAGACATGATTTATTTCAGCGTGCGTACCAAATGCGATAAATGACAACATAAGAAATGCACAGGTTATAAACGTATTGAAAAAGCCTTAGGTAATTGCAGCTTGTAAAGCTTTATTTTGCGCGTATGCCGAAAAATAAAAACGCATTTATCCGCTATCGCATTATTGACGGGGCATTACGCAACAAGCATAAAAAATACCCCACCAAGCAAGACCTTATAGATGCCTGTAATGGATTAGGTAGCATAAGTGCGCGCACCATCGACAACGATATTTACGACATGAAGTTTGATGAAGAGCTGGGATACCTTGCTCCTATCGAATACGACAGGAAACTTCGCGGCTATTATTACACCGATGAAAACTATTCGATCAATAACCTTCCTTTAAAACAGGAAGACTTATACGCGCTGGAGTTTGCATGCTCGCTGCTGAAACAGTTTGAAGGCATAGGACCTGTGCAGCAATTTATCCAGTCTGTCGAAAAAATAGAGGATTACGTAAACCTCAGGAATGTGTATGGCAATGATGATTTTTTACAGATCGTTGAAACAGAAAAGAGCCTGAGCCAGAAAGGCAATGAACATCTAAGCCCTTTGCTGATGTGCATTAAAGAACAGCAATCTGTTATTATTCATTACAAAGGCTACGGGCACACTGATATTAAAACCTATGAGCTGCATCCTTATGTATTAAAAGAATACAGGAACCGCTGGTACGTTACCGGTAAACTTCCCGATAAAAACAGGATCCAAACGTTTGCACTGGAACGCATCCGCCAGATCATACAAACCCGTCATTCCTTTAAAAAAGACCCTGATTTTAAACCTGCCGACTTTTTTAAACATTCGTTCGGGATCTCTGTGCTTGATTTCGAACCGCAACTGGTTACATTAAAGTTTAACCCGAGCGAAGCTCCGTATATCAGCAGCCAGCCTTTGCACCAAACGCAACACATCGTTACCGACACCGAAAAAGCATTTGTTATTACGCTTGATGTAATACCAAGCTACGAGCTGAAGTCGCATATATTAAGCTATGGTGATAAGGTGGAAGTTGTTTCGCCAAACGACCTTCGAAAAGAACATATTGAAACGCTTAAAAAAGCCATAGAAAGGTACACATAGCGTATAGGTCTAATCGCATTACAATAATTTCTTCTTGTAATCCCGATTATTAAGCTACTTTTGCACGGCAAATAATAGAACCTGTTGTTTGCCATGATAAACGATAAAAATAAATTTTACGGAGAAGGGTTAACATTTGACGATGTACTGCTTCTTCCCGCCTTTTCTGAAGTTCTTCCCCGCGAAGTAAATACTTCAAGCCTTCTTACCCGAAACATCAAAATTAACGTCCCGATCGTATCCGCAGCTATGGATACCGTTACCGAATACCGCCTGGCTATTGCAATGGCCCAGCAGGGTGGTGTGGGCATGCTGCACAAAAACATGAGCATTGAACGCCAGGCAGAAGAAGTGCGCAGGGTAAAACGAAGCGAGAGCGGAATGATCATGGACCCCGTTACCTTACTTGTTTCTGCCACATTGAAAGAGGCTCATAAAATAATGAGCGAAAACAAAATAGGTGGAATTCCGATAGTGGATGATAATTATAAGCTGGTGGGCATTTTAACGAACCGCGATCTCCGTTTCGAAAAAAACATGAGCAGGAAAGTGAGCGAGGTAATGACCAAAGAAAACCTGATCACTGCGCCCCACGGAACCGACCTGAAAAAAGCCGAATCTATTTTACAGAAATATAAAATTGAAAAACTCCCGGTGGTTGATAAAAAAGGCAAGCTCATCGGCCTGATCACTTACCGTGATATTTTAAAGTTAAAAGACAACCCCAACGCCTGTAAAGACAAACACGGAAGGCTTTTGGTTGGCGCAGCAGTTGGCGTTACACCCGAAACAGAAGACCGCATTTCGGCCTTAATGAAAGCCGGTGTCGATGTGATCACCATTGATACCGCCCATGGCCATAGCGCATTTGTGTTGAATGAAATAAAACGTTTACGCAAGATCTTCACCGATCTTGAAATCATAGCCGGTAATATCGCCACAGGCGAAGGTGCAAAAGCACTGGTTAAAGCCGGTGTGGATGGCATTAAGGTTGGCGTTGGCCCGGGTTCTATCTGTACCACGCGCATTATTGCAGGAATAGGTGTTCCGCAATTAACAGCCATCTACGATTCGGCTAAAGCCATTAAAGGCAGTGGTGTCCCGGTAATTGCCGATGGGGGCATCCGTTACAGCGGGGATATCGTTAAAGCGCTGGCAGCCGGTGCAAGCACAGTGATGAGTGGTGGAATTTTTGCCGGAACAGAAGAATCTCCCGGAGAAACCATTATTTATGAAGGCAGGAAGTTTAAATCGTATCGTGGAATGGGAAGTATTGAAGCCATGAAAGAAGGCAGCAAAGACCGTTATTTCCAGGACGCAGAGGAAGAAATTGCCAAGCTGGTTCCGGAAGGGATCGTTGGAATGGTTGCCTTTAAAGGAAGCCTGAAAGACGTGATCTACCAATTTATAGGAGGCCTGAGAGCAGGAATGGGTTATGTGGGTGCAAAAAATATGGCTGATCTGCAAAAAGCAAAATTCATAAAAATAACCGGTGCAGGTGCAAAAGAAAGCCATGCACATGATATTATGATCACCAAGGAAGCTCCGAACTACAGCAAAAAATAACCAGGCGTTTCCTGATTTTTAATGTTTGAACACCTTGAAAATGGTTTCGTATTTTGCTTTTATATTTGGATTATACGTAGCTTATATAATTGATTAAGGTTTTCTAAACATTTTTAAGAATACCCGTGTTAACTGCATGGATTGTGATCTTGTTCCTATTGCTATGCGAAAAAAATTGAGCCTTAAAAACCTGAGCCGTTTTACACGCGGAAAAGTTGTTACCGCCTTTTTTATTGCAGGAATAGCCATTGTTTTTTCGTGGATCATTTCGCGTGCCATTTTCAGCGATATTGAAGCTTCTGTTCATACCTTTTCCCAACCCAACGAGCGCTTAATGATCGTTAACCGGCTGCTTGAAAAGGTATCCAGGCTTGACCAGCTGCAACGTATCCAGGCCATAAAAAATCCGCAGGCCGCCAAAAGCTTCTTAAAAGAAACACAGCAGATCCGTTTAACACTGGATACCTTAGCCGGTATTTATGAAGGCAATGAGGTGATCAGCAGCCAGATCGATTCCATGCAGTTCATCCTGGTGAACCGCGACAGGGTGTATGTTGATTATGTATCGTTGAGGGCCAACCAGCAAAATAACCCCGAACTATCCAAACAGCTTCAGAATATAACCAGCCTGGTTAAACAAAATGTACGCCTGCGCGACAGCACGGTGGTTACTACCCAAAACACGGTCACTACATTGGCCAGGCCCAAAAAGAAAGAAGATCAATCGTTCTGGAAAAGGCTTTTTGGTAAAAGAGAAAGACAGGAGCCGGAGCAATTTGTAAGCGAAGAAAAAAACATCACCATCGACACCATCAGTGTGGCAAAACAAAACAGCATTGTTAAAAATATTGACGATGCCATTACGCGCATGAAAAAAGATGAAACGGTGCGCAACAATGCGATGCTGTTGCAGGAACTCGACCTGGTGAATAACGGCAACTCGCTGATCAATGAATTATGGAACCTGCTTCATAAAATACAAAAGGACGAACTGGCAAAGATCCGCGAAAACAGCTCATCGGCAATCGACTATTTTAACTCCAGCATCAACCGCGCTGGCATTGTGCTCATGTTGTTTTTCCTGGTGATAGCCGCGTTGGTGTATGCCGTGCTTACCGACCTCACAAAAAGCAATGCATACCGGGTACAGCTCCAGGCGGCAAAAGAGGAGGCCGAACACATCAGTGTAATGAAACAGCGTTTCCTATCCAATATGAGCCATGAGATCCGCACCCCGCTTCAATCCATTATCGGCTTTTCGGAACAGGTTAAAACCCAGTCAAATCCAGAACCGCGGATGCTTGATGCCATCAATGCTTCGGCCGAGCATTTGTTGCATATTGTAAATGAGATCCTCGATTACAGCCGCATCATATCAGGTAAGTTTGTACTGGAAAACCGGGTATTCAACTTCAGCAAACTTATTGACGAGGTAGCTGCGAACATGCGCCTGCAGGCTGAAAATAAAACCCTTTCATTCACGCTGATCAATAACATCAGTGCACCGCAAAACTTTACCGGTGATGATTTCCGCATCAAACAGGTGCTTTATAACCTGCTGGGCAATGCCATAAAATTTACCAGCAGCGGGGGGATCGTATTGCGGGTTGATGAGCTGCAAACGGGGCAGTATTCGATAAAGGTAACCGACTCGGGAACCGGAATTTCAAAAGAAAACATGACCCGTATCTTTAATGAATTTGAACAAACCGATGAAAGCATCACCCGCCAGTTCGGGGGAACGGGCCTCGGTTTATCTATTTCAAAATCGCTGATAGAAACGATGGGGGGGCGTATTGAAGCAGACAGTGAATTAGGTATAGGAACCACATTTTCCATTGTTTTTCCACTCACTAAAACCGATCAGCAACCTGCAGGCTATTTCAGCACAAGTACGGCTAAAAAAACGTACCGCAGTTTAAAAACGATCGTGGTTGACGATGATCCTTTTATCCTGAGCTTATGCGATGCGATATTAAGTAAGCATGGCATTGAGCATACCTGTTACACCTCTGCAGAAGCACTGCTGAATACAGAACGGGATAAGGACATCAAGCTGATCTTTACGGATATGCGCCTGCCCGGAAAAAGCGGGGCCGAATTGATGAAGGAATTAAAAGTAGGAACCAATGAAGCCAGGTTTGTGGTATTAACGGCACAGGTACTGCCTGAAGAGAAAGCCCGGCTAATTGAAGATGGTTTTGATGCCATCCTTTCTAAACCATTCCGGGAGCATGAGCTGCTTTCTTTTTATGAACAAACGAATAACGGGGTAAAGGATGAAGAGGCAGAGGATCATCATATTGACCTGTCTTTATTAAAGAGAATGACCATGAACGACCAGGAGTTGATGTCGTCTCATTTAAGTTTGTTTGCAGAACAAACAGCAAAAGACCTCACACTGCTCAAAACGAATGTGATACAAAATCACCAAAAGGAAGTATACGAGATCATTCATAAACTTGCCGGCCGCACAGGGCAGGTTGGTGCTACCGAACTCATGATGAAACTCCGCGAACTGGAACAATCGTTAAAAGAACCCGGCCGGCTTTCTGTTTTAAAAGAACAACTTGATCATGCGGTTTCCGAAACGGATCAGATCGTAAACGAGATCAGGAAAATGCTGAACTAAACAGGCTTATTCGATCTGGTACTTGGCCATTTTTAAGTATAGGGTTTTCCGGTCGATATTTAAAAGCTGGGCTGCCTTACTTTTATTAAACCGCACTTTCTGCAGCGTTTTTACGATCATTTCCCGTTCGTTGGTCTCCTGTATGGCTTTAAGATCGGAAGTACCTGCGGCAATTACCTTCCGGGAAGTGTTCATCGAGGTCATTTCTTCCGGCAAGGCATCAACACCGGCCATTTCTCCTTTGGTTAAAAGCACCGCACGTTTTACTACATTTTTTAACTCCCGCAAATTACCCGGCCAGTCGTATTGTTTAAAAATAGCGATCACTTCTTCTGAAAACCCCTTTACATTTCTGCCCAGCTCCAGGTTTGATTTGTGAATAAAAAAATCAACAAACTCTTTCAGGTCAGTTCCCCGCTCGCGCAAAGGAGGGATCTTGAGCTTGAATTCATTCACCCGATGGTACAGGTCTTCGCGGAACATGCCATCAGTTACGCTTTTCAACAGGTCGTCATTGGTAGCGGCAATGATCCTTACATCAACTTTGAGGTGCTTATTACTTCCTACGGGCTGAACAACTTTTTCCTGCAATACCCGAAGAAGCTTTACCTGCACCTCGTAGCTTAAATTGCCAATTTCATCTAAAAATAAAGTGCCCCCGTTGGCTGCCTCAAACTGTCCTTTTTTATCCTGCACGGCACCGGTAAACGATCCTTTTATGTGTCCGAATAATTCGCTTGTAGCCAGTTCGGTGGATAAGGCACCACAATCAATAGCAATGAAGGGTTTACCTTTTCGCGGGCTTTGCTCGTGGATCTTACGTGCCACATGTTCTTTCCCGGTTCCGCTTTCGCCCAACACCAGCACCGACATATTTGTTGGCGCGATCAGGTCAATATGTTCATGCAGTTGCAAAGCCGGGATGCTGCTCCCTTTTACGAATTCAACCTGCTTTTTTTCAGGAACATGAACCACCTCTGGTTTTTTGCTCAGTGCTTCGTTCAGCACCATAAGCAGCTCATCCGGGTTCACCGGTTTTGTGATGTAATCAAACACGCCCCCACGAATAGCCCGCACGGCAGTGCGGACATCATGGAAACTGGTCATCATGATCACCGGTGTCCTCACCTGCTCTGATTTTAACTGTTCAACAAGTTCCAACCCGTTTCCGTCAGGCAACCTGTAATCAAGTAAAATCAGATCGTAATGGGTGGCTAACAAAAGCTTCAACGCCTCTTTAACCGTTTGTTTGTGTTCTACTGAATGTTTATTCTTTATTAAAAATCCCTCAAGTATCTGAGCGAACGCGATATCATCTTCTACAAGCAGAATATTTGCCATACATTGTTTCTCCAGCTCCAAAAATAAAGGAAAAAGCCGGAGAAAAAATCTCCGGCTTTTGAAACCCTAACCCCTATGAAAAATGCAATAGATTACTCTACTACAATGCCTTCTTTATTAAGCTTAAGGGTTTTAACCTCAGCTTCTTTTTTCACTATAATTTCATAATATTCCGCCTTTCCCTGAACCAGGAATGCTTCACTGGCTGCCCAACCTTTGTAAGCATCTGCTGCCAAAGTTTTTTTCACTGCCTCAGGAAGATCTTCAATCTTAACAGGCGACTTTGTGTTATCATCAAGTATTGAAACAATGTATTCACTGATATTTAATTCAACAGAATTGTTTTTTGCAAATACCGAGTGATCAAACATTAATAGGCTAAAAGCGGAGAGAATCATAATTTTCTTCATTGTTAGTTTTTTAATTGTGCCATAACCATATTATCAATTCCATACCAAACATTAAAAAACGATTAACAACATTGATAATCAAAGCATTATTTTAATAATACTTGAGGTAATCATTAGAAAAGTGTTGAATTATGCAACAACATGTAGCGGAATACTCCAAAAAAATCCCCGCACCAATAATGCGGGGATGATAAAACCGGTAGCAATGGGCATTTATTCAGTTACCATAACACGTGTTGCCATATGAATGCCCTGGCCCTTTACTGCAATAAATACAAGTCCCTTTGCTTCCGGAACATGCAGCTGTATATTATTTAGCCCGGTAGCTGAAGGAACGAGCGTGGTATAAATTACTTTGCCCAGTATGTCGCTCACGATGACCTGAACGGATTCTGCCTTATGCAGGGTAAAGTTTAAGTGAAATAAACCATTGTTGGGATTAGGGTACACTCCTATGCCGGAATTATCATTACCTGCTTGTTTAAGCCCGGAAACCGTTTTTATAAAAGCGATCTCCCCTACTTCCATCTCAAAATTTTCGCGGGCACTGGACTGGGCGGCAAATGTGAAGCTGATCATGCGCACATCAACCGGTTTAAAGGGAGAACTGATGTTGTATGACTTAAATTCACTGAAAGGAATAGTAAACTCCGTTTTATTCTCTGTTAACTGCAGCGTTGCTTTATATTGGCTCTGCCACTGTATGAACGAATCACGGCTAAGGGTTACCTGTACGCTTCCTTTTCCTTTTGCCTTGAAACGAACACTTTCATAAGCACCCAGGTCGGTGCTCATGTTTCCCTGGTTGATGCCTTTAAAAAGGATAAGATAATCGTTTGAATTTGCCTTAAGACTTACATTCCTGTAAACAGAATACTCATTGGCACTGTATGTTCTTGCTTCATCATTGCCTGTTTTAAACTCATTAATGGTTGTGATATTCTTATCATAATCGAGCGACCAGTTGCCATCGGCCATGTATATTTTATCAGCAAGCACAGAATCATTTACATACAGGGCCGCATCATATTCATACCCGTCATTAACAGGTATTTTATAAACCATGTTTTCGCCACTTGCAATGTCAAACTCTTTTTGAAGTTCGGTGTAGCCGGCCTGTTCGTGTAATTGCTGTTCCATTACCAGCTTGCCTTTTACTGCGGGCCCGGTATTGTTAATATACAGAACCAGGTTTTCTTTTTCGCGGAAACCCCTGGTAACATACAATGAAGGGATCACAACCGCATTAAGCTGTTCTACCGTCATTGAGCCATTTAGCTTATCAATAATATCGCCTACCAGTTTATCTGTATAATCCGGCTGGGTGGCCCAAACCTGGAAGGTATACAGGGTATCATCGCCTTTGTATTCGGAAAGCAGCCAGTTCGTTTGCAACGAGTAGCTGTTGCGGCTTTGTTTATAACCGGCTACAAATGACGTTCCGAATTCAACCGTTCCATCGTCCTGCATCATAATGAACCGCACGAAATTGTATCCTTTAATGGTGATGTTATTTACCGACAATAGTTTTGCACCGCGCAGGCGGTCGCAAATATATTTTGTATGACTGTAAGGCTTATCTTTTGTTTTTATGCCCAGTACCACTGCTTTTGCCTGGTTATTCCTTGTATAATCAACCGACAACACTTCGAGTGCTTTCGTGATCTGGGTAAGTTCTGTAGGGGATGAAACACGAAGTTCGTCACCCGGCTGCAACCCTGCCGGGATCATTTCGGATAAAGAGATCAACCCGCTTCTTTTGGCAAGAACGGATGTTACCGGTGTAGCTGCAAACAAAGGAGCATTGCTATAATTCATGCGCATGTCCACGCTGTTTTTTATACGGCCAAAGTCTCTTTTGCTCACAAGATCGCCCAGGCTTTCGCTTTCCAGCCCACCACCATTTCCTGAACCAACGCTGTCAGAAGCAACCGTTACGATTAAGCGGATGGTGTCGCGGCATCCGTTAATATTGGTGGTTACCTGTATCACGTTGTATGGCCCCGTGGCTAAATACGTTTTAACAGGATTCGGCAGTAAAGATGTGGTTCCATCGCCAAAAAGCCATTGAAAAGTATTGTTTAACAATGAAGCAGTTGTGGTAAATATAAAGCTGTTGCCTGTGAGCTCCTGAACTGCTTTATTTACCAGGCAGCCTCCTACGGGAGCGGCAAGCACAGTTACTGTTTTCACAATAGAATCAAGACCTCCCAGCGCGCTTACGCGCAATTTAACGGTATACGTTCCGGGTGTAGTAAATGATTTTACAGGGTTGAGCAAAGCAGATGTTGTGCCATCTCCAAAATCCCAGATGCAGCTTAAAGGCCCGGTTCCTGTGCATAGATTATTGAACTGAAAAGCATTTGAATTACTGCATTGAATAAGCTCATTTACACTAAAAGAGGCAATGGTGTTTGCAATGCACCCGGCAATATTTGGAATAAAGGGGGCATAGTGATTTTCGCCACCGCCATGGTGATAAGATTGCCCGATGATCTGTCCTTCAATATTGGCCTGGTTCACTGTTTTAACGATATCAGCGTAAGGGGCAAATACAGTTCCTTCTATGGTTGAACTTCCTTTAATATTAAGCGCGTTGCAATTGTAAAAATTATACAGGATATACGGGCAATTGGTAAAACCTATACCAGCCTGGTTCCATACATTCCAGTCAAAACTACCTGCAGCATCTACATTAACAATTAATACTTTGGTGGCACTGGGCTGGTTATTATACGTGCAATTCTGTACGTTGTTCAGATCGCTGCCTTTTATGTTTAAAATATTCACCCCCGCATTCAGCGTGATCTTGATCTGCGATGGCAGGCCCACATGAGGGATCACAGCACCATTCGGGTTTGTGACCACTGCATTGTCCACACAGGCAGCCATGCTTAAAGCGGAGGTTTTCATCTTGTCGAAAGCAGTGCCGAAATTAACCAGGTTATTCTGAAAAACAGGATTAAGCAATGCACTAACACCCAGGAGCAAAGAACTTGCCTGGAGGTTAATGCGTGTAGTGGCATTGTAATTTACACCAGGGGTGATCCGCATTGGCGACAGAAGCCCGAGCAGGTCTTTATACCATGCGCATGAACCGGTGGAATCGCCAATTTTAACATAGCCATTGCTGTTAACCTGCAACCCGCTTCCGCTCTGGTAATTTACTTTGCCTCCAACAAGTAAGGTTATTTTATTTAACCCAACCATGTAGCTGCCCGTATAGTTGGTTGACACATTGTAGCTGCCTGCAAGGGTAAGATCGCGGCCACAGGCAAAAGGCCCTTCTGTTTCATTGGTTACCACTTTTGCGTCTTTTTCTAAAAACACATTAAACCCGAGCGCAGGGGATGTAGGGCTTTGCGCAGAGGAAAAAAGGCTGCCTGCAACAGCGATAGGGAGTAAAAAATAATTCTTCATATGATAGTATGATTTGTTCATACCAAAATACGCGGAACCACATTATAAAACAGCCATAAAAACCATTAAAAAGCCTTTAAAACTTATAGCATTCCATTAGTATAATTTAGATATTTTATACCTAATTAATTTTTTCTATCATTTATTAACTTTCTATGTCGATCCCAGATACCCAATCAATGGCAACTTTAAGTTGTTCGGGATAAAACCCGCGAAACTCTCCTGGTATAAAAACGCTGTAAATACCTGTAAATGAATTAATGCCGTCTGAATCGGAAACAATCGCCACCCGGTTCCATTTGGTTATGTTTTTCAACCCCAGCAATGCATCCTGCCACCAGGCTCCCGCAGTAAAATTTTTCACCGAAGTATCAAGCACCAGCATATAGTTAAGCTGGCCCGTTTCTTCA
>JAZKGM010000070.1:0-7412 GCA_040385895.1 Bacteroidota bacterium | reverse complement strand
ATTGCCCTGAAAGCCGCAACGTTTGACGGCACATCTGTTATTTGCTGTATCATAATTAAATACAACAACGTTATTAGCAAAATGTTCGAAATCAAGAACAACCTGAAATAAAAGAAAACTTTGCGTTTGATTTTTTGTTTATATTTATGCACTGAAAATATAAACAAAATGAAATGAACGTTTTTACGATCTCCCAGCTACAACAATTCTCAGGGGTTAAGGCCCATACCATCAGGGTGTGGGAACAGCGTTACGAAGCATTTTCACCAAGCAGGTCGGAAGGCAACACCCGGTATTATAATGATATTGAACTTAAACGTTTACTGAATATAAAAAGTTTGCTCGACCACGGGCACAAGATCTCCGACATTGCAGGCTTAAAGGACGGGGAACTGAGCCGCATCGTGGGTTCAATGTTTTTATCTGTTCCGCTTAAACAGGAATATTATATCAATAACCTCATTACTGCTGCACTTACTTATGACGAACACCTGTTTGAAAAAACCTTCCTGCATGCGTCTCAGCAATTTGATCTCCTTAAGGTATATGCAGAGATCATTTTACCTGTGCTGGGCAGAACAGGATTAATGTGGGCAAGTAATGACCTTAACACTTCCCAGGAACATTTTCTCAGTAACCTGATCAGGCAAAAAATGTATGCCGCAATAAATGCGGTACCGTTACCGAAACAACCTGCAAAAAAATGGCTGCTGTTCCTTCCCGAAAACGAGTTTCATGAAATAGGGCTTCTGCTGGCAGCCTATCTTTTAAAGCAAGCCGGACAGCAGGTGTATTACTTAGGCACCAACGTGGCCAATCATGCATTAAATGAGGCTTCACACAGCATTAAACCCGATTCTGTTTTATTGTTCATGGTGCATAATCATATTCCGGAAGATGCATCAGGATATCTTCAGGAGATCAAAAAAGCATTTAAACAATCGGCCGTTTTTGTTGCAGGCAATGAAAAAGTGCTGGATCAAGTGACACTTAAAGGGATCAATAAACTGGGTAATGCCAGGCAACTTCAATCTTTTCTCCATTCAATCAAATAACAATGGCCCTTATTGCAATTATAGGATCAGGTTTCTCCGGGATTAGCGCTGCAGCATACCTGGCAAAGGCAGGCCATGAGGTGCATGTATTTGAAAAGAATGCTTCTGCCGGGGGGCGTGCCAGGCAATTCAAAACCGGATCGGGATATGTGTTTGACATGGGCCCAAGCTGGTACTGGATGCCCGGTGTGTTTGAACAGTTCTTTAACGATTTCGGGTGCAAGGCAGCTGATTTCTATACCTTAACTTTATTGGATCCGGCTTTTGAAATTGTTTTTTCAAAAGAAGACAAAGTAAAGATACCGGCAAGTTTTGAGCAACTCTGCCACCTGTTTGAATCCATTGAAACCGGCAGTGCAGAAAAACTCCGCACTTTTATGCAGGAAGCCCAATATAAATACGAAGTGGCCATGAACCAACTTGTTCATATGCCGGGCCTGTCGCTGGGCGAATTTCTAAATGCAGATTTTTTAAAAGGCATGCTGCGGCTTGACGTTTTTCAATCACTGAGCAAGCATGTTTCTAAATATTTCAGCAACGAAAAGCTTATTGCGTTAATGGAATTTCCCGTTCTTTTTCTTGGTGCCAAGCCACGGGATATTCCGGCACTATACAGCCTGATGAATTATGCGGGCCTGAAACTCGGAACCTGGTACCCGCAGGACGGGTTTGGAAAAGTGGTGGAAAGCATGGTAGAAGTGGCCAAAACCGCAGGCGCAACCTTCCATTTTAATGCCAGCGTGAGCGGCATTAACACGAAAGATAAAAAAGTAACAAGCATCATGGTAAATGACAACGTATTTGCATGCGATGCCGTTGTTGCCGCAGCAGATTATCACCATGTTGAAACGCTTTTAAAACACGAACATAAAAATTACACTGCGTCCTATTGGTCGGGTAAAACCTTTGCCCCTTCATGCCTCATATTTTACATCGGGGTGAAAAAGCAGGTAAAAAACCTGCTGCACCACACCTTGTTTTTTGAGAACAGCCTTGCTGTGCATGCCGATGAAATTTATACCGACCCGCAGTGGCCTTCGCAGCCTTTATTTTATGTATGCTGTCCTTCAAAAACAGATCATAAGGTAGCTCCTGCCGGCCACGAAAATATTTTCCTTTTAATGCCCATAGCACCGGGTCTTGAAGATACCCCGGAGTTGCGCGAAGCCTATTTTGCAGAGATGATGTTACGTTTGGAAAAACACACAGGGGAAACGATAAGCACCGATATCGATTACAAAAAAAGTTATTGTGTGAATGATTTTATCGGTGATTATAATGCGTACAAAGGCAATGCCTACGGGCTGGCCAATACGCTGGCACAAACAGCACTGTTAAAACCAAAGATCCGCAACAAGCACCTCAGCAACCTGGTTTATGCCGGGCAGCTTACCGTGCCGGGCCCGGGTGTACCTCCTTCTATTATTTCCGGAAAAATTGCCGCCAACCAATTAATCAACCAGTTTAAACAACAGCCAGCATGAAAGCATTATTTGACGATGTTGCCGTAAAGTGCAGCAAGCTTACCACAAAAGCATACAGCACCAGCTTTTCACTGGGTATTTATTTCTTAAATAAAAGGCTTCACAACCCCGTTTATTCTATTTATGGGTTGGTGAGATTTGCCGATGAGATCGTGGATTCTTTTCACGGATATGAACGTGATTACCTGCTCCGTAAATTCAAAGCAGATACCTATGAAGCCATTGAAAAAGGGATCTCGCTAAACCCTATACTCAACTCATTTCAGCATGTTGTAAACCAATACGTGATCGGGCATGAACTGATCGAAACATTTTTTAACAGCATGGAAATGGACCTGCATGATACGCATCATTCAAAAACGAGTTACGAAAAATACATCCTGGGATCGGCTGAAGTAGTGGGTTTAATGTGCCTTCACGTATTTACCGAAGGCGATAAACAACTTTATGAGCTGCTTAAGCCATCGGCCATGAAATTAGGTGCGGCATTTCAGAAAGTAAATTTCCTGCGCGATCTCAAAGCAGACTACGAAACCCTCGGGCGCACCTATTTTCCGTCAGTTAATATGAACCAGTTCAATACACACACCAAACAGCAGATCGAAGCGGAAATTGAAGCTGATTTTAAAGAAGCGCTGGCTGGAATAAAAAAACTGCCCGTTGCTGCAAAAGGAGGAGTTTACCTCGCTTATGTATATTACAGGGCATTGTTCAATAAAATAAAACGTTTGCCGGCCCAGCATATTCTCTCGCAAAGGGTACGGATAAGCAATGCTGAAAAATTCACACTCATGCTAAACAGCATGGTTCAATACAAGTTCAATTTGTTATGAGGGCGCTTATACTTTTTATTTTATGCGCGTTCACGACTTCTGCCTGGTGCGCCTCTCCTTCTCTGGTGGAGGTACGGGAATTGTATAAAAAAGCCACGCAGGATGAAGCTTCATGCGAAAAACTAATTGAACTACTGAGGCCTTATACCGAGAACAATAATACCTTACTGGCCGGCTATAAAGCCTGTGCGACCATCGTTATGGCCAAACACGTATTTAACCCCGCCACTAAAATGAGCAGGTTTTCGGAAGGCAGGCAGCTGCTGGAAAAATGCATTGCCGCTGATAAAAACAATATTGAATTGCGTTTTCTTCGTTTTGCTGTTCAAACCAAATCGCCTTCTTTTTTAAATTACAAAAGCGCAGTTAAAGAAGATAAGCAGATCATCCTTACCTTGCTAAACCATGTAACAGACATCCACCTCAGGCAAATTATTATTTCGTTTATGAAAGATTCTGATGAACTTACCCCGGAAGAGAAAAAACGCATCACATCAAAAAGTTAAACAGATGAATATGTTAATGAATACTTTAGTTGTACTGGCTTCTTTTATCATGATGGAGGCTGTAGCGTGGCTTACCCATAAATATGTAATGCATGGTTTATTGTGGAGCCTTCATAAAGACCACCATAAAAAAGAACTGCCCGGCTTTTTTGAGCATAACGATTTTTTCTTCCTGGTCTTTGCCATTCCGGGTATAGTTTGCCTGTATTTCGGAATGAATGCAGGGTATAATATCACTTTCTGGATAGGCCTGGGAATAACCATTTACGGCTTTGCCTACTTTTTTGTTCATGATATATTCATTCACCAGCGCTTCCGTTTTTTGCGCAATACAGAAAACCGGTATTTTATTGCCATCAGGCGTGCACACAAAATGCACCATAAACACCTGGGAAAACAGGAAGGAGAATGTTTCGGGATGTTATGGGTTCCGCTCAAATATTTCAAGAACACCAAAAGTTTGTTATGACCTATTTCTACCTGCTCATCAACTTTTTTACCATTATCGTTCCGCTCCTGTTCTCCTTTCATCCGAAACTGAATTTCTACAAGAACTGGAAGCCCTTTTTTACAGCAAACCTATCTGTAGCTCTTCTCTTTATTTTTTGGGATACATGGTTCACCTCGATGGGGGTATGGGGATTCAACCCCGCATACGTTTGCGGCTTATACCTGGGTAACTTACCCATTGAAGAAGTGTTGTTCTTCATTTGTATTCCCTATGCCTGTGTATTCACCTACCATTGCCTTAATTTGTTCTTCACCATTAAATGGCCCTTAGCGTTCGAGAACATTTTTACAGCAACCTTATCCGCTGGTTTAATCCTTACGGGATTACTTTTCATTAACAGGTGGTATACATCGGTAACCTTTATCAGTTTAGGAATGGTGTTGCTGGCTTTAAAATATGGGTTAAAAGTAAGATCCCTTCCCAGGCTATTCTCCATTTATGCATTGCTGCTTATCCCTTTTTTTATTGTGAACGGATTGCTTACAGGCGCATGGAACAACCAGGTTGTGGTGTGGTATAACAACCAGGAAAATATTGGGATACGAATGCTCACTATCCCGTTCGAAGATATTTTTTACGGATTTGAAATGATCGTGTTAAATGTAGTGATCTATGAATGGCTGATGCGTAAAAGGCTAGCTCATTAAGCTGCGTACAGCCATTTCATATCCTTTAAGTCCAAAGCCGCTGATGCTGCCTTTGCAATATTTGCCAACATAGGAAACATGCCTGAAATCTTCGCGCGAAAAAATATTACTGATATGTACCTCAATAACCGGTGCTTTTATTCCTGCAACAGCATCGGCCAATGCGATAGAAGTATGCGTATATGCACCCGGGTTTAAAATAATGGCATCATGGGTATACCCTGTTTCGTGAATTTTATTGATCAGCTCCCCTTCCACGTTACTTTGATAGTATGACAATGCATCACCGGGAAACAGCTGTTCCAGTTCTTCAAAATATTCTTCAAATGCTGTTTTTCCGTAAAGCTCAGGCTCACGTTTGCCAAGTAAATTGAGGTTGGGTCCGTTAATGATAACAATGTTCATAAACTCAAATGGATTGCACACAAACATAAGCCATAATTTTTGATGGTGTATATTAATGTGCGCTTTTCACAACCGGTGAGGGTAACACGCTTTTTATTCGTAAAGAATAAAGGCGAGCTTTGGGCTTTATAAAATGGCAAACTGGTCATCGTACATAAAAGGGTTTAAAGCCTATCTTCAGCTTGAAAAGTCGCTTTCAAAAAATACGATTGCCGCATATGTGCATGACATGGATAAGCTGATGCAGTTTTTTGAATCGAAAAACATCAACCAGCAGCCCGGAGACATTGAGCTGGTAACCTTGCGTGAATTTTTAAGATGGATCACGGAGCTGGGAATGACCACAACAAGCCAGGCGCGGATCCTTAGTGGCATTAAGGCTTTTTATAAGTACCTGCTTATGGAAGACCTGGTGATAAAAAATCCGGCTGAGCTACTCGAATCGCCAAAACTGAAGCGGAAGCTCCCTGTTTACTTAGACCTGCATGAGATTGATGCCATGGTTGCGGAAATAGATCACAGCACAGGTGAAGGGATGCGCAACAAAGCCATTATCGAAACCATGTTCAGCTGCGGGTTGCGGGTGAGCGAAACCGTGGGATTGAAGTTTTCAGACATTTCGTATACCGATGAATTTGTGCGGGTAACAGGAAAGGGCAATAAAGAGCGGCTGGTTCCAATCGGAAGCATTGCCCTTAAAGCGATCCTGCTTTATAAAGAAAATGTGCGTTCGCACATCGAAGTAAAAAGCGGCCATACCGATACTGTTTTTTTAAATAAACGCGGCACTGGCTTATCACGTGTTATGGTATTTTACATCATTAAACACCTTGCGGCCAAAGCCAATATCAAAAAAAATATTTCCCCTCATACCTTGCGCCATTCCTTTGCCACTACACTGGTTGAAGCAGGTGCCGACCTGCGTGCTGTACAACAAATGCTGGGACATGAAAGCATCACCACCACCGAAATTTATACACACCTCGACCGCGAATACCTGCATAGCGTGGTAACCATGTTCCACCCCCGCAGTTAGGCCTGATTTAAAAGGCAGTCATAGTAAGATACTTCGCAGAACCGCACTTACTTTCAAAATTTCTTCCTCCTTCCATAACCCAACATTTTCATTAAATTCGCCACACTTTAATAAATAATAGATCAAACAGAATGAAATACGTAGCTTTAAATGATTTGCATGTTTCGCTTGGCGCAAAAATGATTGAGTTTGCCGGATATAATATGCCTGTGCTTTATACCAACCTTGGCCAGGAGCACCAGGCTGTGCGCAACAGCATTGGTGTTTTTGATGTAAGCCACATGGGTGAGTTTTATTTAAAAGGCGAACGCGCGTTGGAGCTGATCCAGCTGGTTACCAGTAACGATGCATCGAAGCTTACGGATGGTAAAGTGCAGTACAGCTGTTTGCCAAACGAAAAAGGCGGCATTGTGGATGACCTTTTGGTGTATAAAGTAAAAGATAACGAATACATGCTTGTGGTAAACGCAAGTAATATTGATAAAGACTGGGACTGGATCAGCAAACACAACAACATGGGCGTTGAAATGCATAACTACAGCGATGCCCTTTCGTTACTTGCAGTACAGGGTCCGAATGCCATTAAAGCCCTTCAGAAAATCACCGATGTGGACCTGGGCAGCATGGAGTATTATAGCTTTAAAATTGGTGCGATGGGCGGACTGGATGAAGTATGGATCTCGAATACGGGCTACACCGGTTCGGGAGGTTTTGAACTGTATTGCGAAAATAAAGATGCTAAAAAACTATGGGATGCGGTGTTTGAGGCAGGTGCGGAGTTTGACATTATGCCGGCCGGTTTGGGCGCACGCGATACCTTACGTTTAGAAAAAGGGTTCTGCCTGTACGGCAACGACATAAACGATGAAACATCGCCTATTGAAGCGGGTTTAGGCTGGATCACAAAATTTACCAAACCATTCATTAACCACGAA
>JAZKGM010000069.1:0-10107 GCA_040385895.1 Bacteroidota bacterium | reverse complement strand
CTGAATATTGACGGTATATTGAACACCGGCAGCGGACCTCTTGTGGTTAATGCACAAACACTTACTTTAAACGGAACGGTCACTTATGGTACAGGAGCGATTACGGGCGGTGCAACATCGAACTTAAGCATAGGCGGCACAGGAAATTTCGGAACATTAACGCTTACAAGCGGGGCGCAAACACTTAATAACTTTACGGTGAACAGAACTTCATCCGGTAATGTCACTTTAGGTCATAGCCTGGCGGTATCGGGTGTAACCACGATAAGCAACGGAACCTTAAGCATAGGAAGCAACACCTTAACCATTAACGGAACCCTTTCGGGAATGAGCGCTTCAGGAACCTTCTCTTCGAATGGTTCATCCAGTCTTATTGTGAACGGATCGGGGGCACTAGGCAGTAGTTTGTTTTTTGATCCATCCGGTTCCGGTACCACAAACAGGTTTGCCTCTTTTACTTACAACAGGTCGGCACAAACCATTACTTTAGGCAATGCCTTACAAATAACCGGCACGGTAACCCCTACTGCCGGAACGCTGGCTA
Source organism: Bacteroidota bacterium (assembly GCA_040385895.1). GTDB lineage: Bacteria > Bacteroidota > Bacteroidia > UKL13-3 > UKL13-3 > UBA6183. Next base: position 9,563 of record JAZKGM010000069.1, on the reverse strand, counting down.
CCGGTGGAAACCTTACGCTTATATCCAATGCTTCGGGAACGGGACGTATAGCAACAGGGTCGGGTACATACATTACCGGAAATGTAGTGGCGCAGCGGTTCATTCCTGCTGTTTCACGAAGCTGGCGGTTTTTATCATCGCCTATTTCAAACGGAACATTGGAAGACTGGCGCGGTGAAATTTATCTTACAGGACCTGGTACAGGTAATACGATCGGAGCATTAAACAGCAACGGATTTGATGCCACACAAAATAACAAGTATTCTGTGTATACCTACACGGAGTCAACTCCGGGTGTTGCCGACATAGGTTGGACAGGTGTAACGAACGGCTCGGCTTCATTAACAACGGCTCCGTTAACAGTGGGACGTGGATACCGTGTTTTTATCAGGGGAGACAGAAGTGATCTTAACAGATTGAGGGACCTGGAAACTTCGCAAAATGCGGTTACACTCAACCTCACCGGCACGGTTAACACAGGTGATATTTCGATGCCTGTTTCCAACTCGGGGGTAACCACTAATGACGGATGGTGCCTGGTTGGAAATCCATATCCTTCCCAATATGATTGGAACGCATTTTGGGACCTGGGCAACAGCGGAGGAGTGAGCGGAACAAATTATACCAATATTAACCCTACCGTTTATGTATATAGCCCGGCTGCGAACGGGTACATCAGTTATAATGCATCAAGTGGCATTGGAAGTTTGTCGGGAGGAATTGTTGCACAGGGACAAGCATTTTTTATACAAACAGCAGGTGCAGCACCGGTGATGACGTTTAAAGAGTCGTTTAAAACAGCTACAGCTCCCGTTACTTTATTTAAAACGGATGAGAAACCGGATGAAATGAAAATAACACTGCACAAAGACGCTTTAAATTTTGATGATTTCATGCTTAAGTTCATTGCTGGTTCGGTGAAGGAATACGACAGGGGCGATATTTTAAAAATGAACGGAGCGGTTAATATATCAAGCTATTCTTCTGATAAGATCTATTTAACAGGTGATACACGACCGCTGAACGATACAGACCTTGATACTGTATTCCTTAGTATTTCTGCACAAACAGGCGATCTGAGTTTTAACGTTAGCTACCTCCCTGCCAATAACAGGTATTATTACCTGCTCGATTCTTACCTCGACACCATGGTATTGCTTTCCTCTTCGTTCAGCTATCCTTTTAATCTCGATAAAGAAAATGCTGCAACTTTCGGTGATGAACGTTTCAGGATCGTCATCAGTAAAAAGCTTCTTGAAGAAGGTGGAAGCACCGGAATTAAGAATGCCCATCCTGGTCAATCGCATGTAAAGGTTTGGCCTAACCCCGGCAAAGGATTGATCAACATCACGGCAGATGATAAAGCCAAAGTACATGCGGTTTCGTTTTTTACAATAAGCGGAAAGCAGGTGCTGGTTAATAAACCGGATGATCATTCCAGCGGATCGATCAGTTTAGATGTGTCGGGTATTGCTCCGGGTATTTACCTGATGCAACTGGATTATGCCGATAGCGGAAAAGAGATGGTGAAAATAGTGATCGAGTAAAGCAATTTTTTAATAAAGAAAAGCCCTGCATAACATATATGTGGGCTTTTTATTTGAGGGGATATAGTTAAGCGGTGCCGTGTTATTTCAATGCACCATTTTTTATCTCCTCCACAACAGCAGGATCGAGAAGCGTAGAAGTATCACCAAGATTGCTTGTTTCCCCTTCGGCAATCTTTCTTAAGATCCTCCGCATGATTTTACCGCTGCGGGTTTTAGGAAGGCCTTTTACAAATTGAATTTTATCGGGCTTTGCAATGGCCCCTATCATTTTTGAAACAGTTTGTATGATGTTTTGCTTCGAAGCACTTTCGTCAGGGTGCGATCCATCTACAATTACATAGGCATAAATCCCCTGTCCTTTAATGTCGTGCGGATAGCCCACCACTGCACTTTCAATAACCCCTGTATGGGTGTTGATGGCATTCTCTACTTCGGCCGTTCCTATGCGGTGCCCGCTTACATTCAGCACATCATCAACGCGCCCGGTAATGCGGTAATTTCCGTCTTCATCCCTCAGGCATCCATCGCCTGTAAAATACATGCCGGGGTATGTTGCAAAATATGCGGTGCGGCAACGTTCATGATCGCCATAGGTGGTGCGGATCATTCCCGGCCAGGGCTGTGTAATGCACAGGTTGCCGCTTACCTTATTTCCTGTTATTACTTTTCCGTTCTCATCAACCAGCACCGGGCTTACGCCCGGTAAAGGCAAGGTAGCATGGGCAGGTTTCTGGGGTGTTACGCCTGCAAGGTTCGAGATCATAATGCCCCCAGTTTCGGTTTGCCACCAGGTATCTGTTATCGGGCAGTTTCCTTTGCCGATGTTCGTATCGAACCAGTGCCAGGCTTCTTCATTGATCGGCTCACCCACCGACCCAAGTACTTTTAATGAGCTCAGGTCTTTATTTTGTACATGCTCCAAACCAAAGCTCATTAAGCTGCGAATAGCCGTTGGTGCCGTGTATAAAATATCAACCTTATGCTTGTCCACCACGTCCCACAAACGACCTGCATCGGGCCATGTAGGGATCCCTTCGAACATCAGCGATGTTGCCCCTGCACTTAAAGGTCCGTACAGGATATAGCTGTGCCCGGTGATCCAGCCGATATCTGCCGTGCAGAAATGAACCTGGCCCGGCTGGTATTGAAACACATTCACAAACGTATAATTGGCCCACACCATGTATCCCGCTGTGGTATGCACCACACCTTTTGGTTTGCCCGTAGAGCCCGATGTGTACAGAATAAACAAAGGATCTTCGGCATCCATGGTTTCCGGCAGGCAATCCGGGTTCCCTTGTGCTTCCACTTTTTTGATCTCATCTTCCCACCATGCATCACGGCCTTCAACCATGCTAACCTCGATTCCGGTGCGTTTGGAAACGATCACTTTTTTTACAAACCCACAACCGGCTAATGCTTCATCGATCACGCTTTTTAAAGGAATGTCTTTATTGCCACGGTAAGCGCCATCTGAGGTGACAATAAATCCGGCATGCGCATCCGTTAATCGGTCGGAGATCGATTGTGAGGAAAAGCCACCAAAGATCACCGAATGAATGGCACCTATTCTTGCACAGGCTAAAACGGCAATGGCCAGTTCCGGGATCATGCCCATGTAAATGCAAACATGGTCGCCCTTTTTCACCCCATTGTTCTTCAGCACATTTCCGAATTGTTTCACTTTAAACAAAAGGGTTTTATAGGTAAGCACCTGGTGTGCTTCTTTAGGATCGTTGGGTTCCCAGACGATAGCGGGTTGATCACCGCGTTCTTCAATATGCCTGTCGAGGCAGTTTTCTGTAATGTTCAGCTTGCCGCCTTCAAACCATTTAATGGCAGGTTCTGTAAAGTTCCATTCGCACACCCGGTCCCATTTTTTATGCCAGGTGAAGGTTTCTGCAATTCCGGTCCAGAATGCTTCCGGCTGTTCCATGCTTTTTTGGTATGCCTCGTGGTATTGTTCAATGCTTTTGATCTGGTATGGGTACGACATATTTTACAGCGTTATGAATGGAAATATATTTCAAATTAGTATTTATTTACATGAATTGTATCGTACAGATTACCCCGGTGAAAAAGTTCTGCCTGTTTAAGTGAGTTGAAACAAGATGAATACCTGCTCTAAAAATGACAGGGTTAATGCATAGAGAAGTATCGGGCTGTTGTAAAATAGTGTTGACGCTTTCATGCAAGAATTGAAGAAGTGACACAGGTTAAGCTAAAGAATTGCAAGACAATTTTTCCTTACATCCAATTAATGATCAGGTAAACGCTTATCAGGATGCTGTATTTGTGAAATTTTCCGCCTTGGCGGAACAAGTAATGGCGTTTATTATCTACACTGCTCTACAATATAACCAGAAGTATTTAATGAAAATTATTGCCAGGTCGAGCGGAGCCCGGACCAGGTAATGCTATTAACCGGGGGTGGCATCCTTCACCTCATGAAGCGCACAACTTTCAAGCCCTCCAAAAATTTTCTCTTGCATTTCCCCTTTTTTATTTCAATAATTTGCACCTCAAAATTTTTTATGTCATAACAACCCAAAAAGTTACAGTTACACCAAATTACCGAAATGAAAAAAAACAAGTTATTACAATCGATCAGCACTTCAGGCATTCTCTATGCGGTGTTGTCCTTGTTTTCTACTCCTAAGGAGCTAGTTTTAATCCATATGCGAAGACCCTTCGTAACCAGGCGCTAGAGCGTGCGATCATCTCTTCCTGTCTACGGGCAGGAAACCAATCAGCATTTATTTATTTCATAACAACGGCTTAACAGTTTAGTTAAACCGGCTTAAGCATTTTGCACATGCACAAAACATTTGTGGTGAGTGTGGCGGAACAACGTCATGCACACTACGCACAGCAAATATGCGATGAGATGGCTTTGTCGGCTAAGGCCCGTGGTACGGGTATTGCCAAAAGAAGTCCTGATTACATCGTACAGAAAATGAACGAAGGTAAAGCGGTGATCGCTTTAACCACCGAAGGCGAATGGGCCGGGTTCTGTTATATCGAAACCTGGGGCCATGGCTCTTATGTGGCCAACTCAGGCCTTATTGTATCGCCCGATTTCAGGAAGAGTGGCTTAGCCAAACAGATCAAACAAAAGATCTTTGAACTCTCGCGCAGCAAATACCCGGAAGCCAAGATCTTTGGTTTAACAACAGGCCTGGCCGTGATGAAGATCAACAGTGAGTTGGGTTATGAACCTGTTACGTACAGTGAACTGACAGATGATGACTCGTTTTGGGCAGGCTGCAAGAGCTGTGTGAATTACGAGATCTTAATGAGCAAGGGTCGGAAGAACTGCATGTGTACCGCTATGCTTTACGATCCCCAGGACCATTACCGGCCTGAAGAGACCAAAGCTTTTTTTGAAGAGAACATTTCCATTTTTGAGCGGCTTATCCGCATCAAACAAAACGTATTCTCAAAATTATTCAAACGAAAAGAGGGGGCGAACCCGAAGTCGTTCAGGAGTTACTTTTATAATTATTAAACCCATGAAAAAAGTAGTTTTAGGATTCAGTGGTGGACTTGATACCACCTATTGCGCACAATATTTAAGCATAGAAAAAGGCTTCGAGGTGCATAGTGTGATCGTGAACACAGGCGGTTTTGATGCGAAGGAATTAACGCGCATTAAACAGCATGCGCTTAAGCTGGGCGTGAAAACGCATACCACCATTGATGCCACACGCTCGTATTATGAACGCATCATCAAGTACCTGGTGTTTGGCAATGTATTAAAGAACAATGCCTACCCGCTCAGCGTAAGTGCCGAGCGTTTAAGCCAGGCCCTGCACATTGCAGAGCATGCAAAAAAACTGGAAGCCGATGCCGTGGCTCATGGCAGCACCGGTGCGGGCAACGACCAGGTTCGTTTCGACATGATCTTCCAGGTATTGATCCCGGGAGTAGAGATCATTACACCCATACGCGACCAGAAGCTGAGCCGCGAAGCAGAGATCGGGTACCTGAAGAATAAAGGGGTGAATATGAACTTTGAGAAGGCCGCCTATTCGATAAACAAAGGGCTTTGGGGCACCAGTGTTGGGGGAAAAGAAACACTGCACTCTAATGGCATGTTGCCGGAAGAAGCCTGGCCAACCCCGGTTACAAAGAACGCGCCTGAACACATCAAACTCCAGTTCACCAAGGGCGAACTGATCGCGATCAACGACCAGATCTTTGACAACCCGGTGGATGCGATCCAGGTGCTGCAGCGCATTGCTGCACCATTTGGCATAGGCCGCGATGTGCATGTGGGCGACACCATTATCGGCATTAAAGGCCGCGTAGGATTTGAAGCCGCAGCCCCGCTGGTGATCATTAAAGCGCACCATGCACTGGAAAAACATGTGCTCACCAAATGGCAGCTGAACTGGAAAGATACACTCGCTCAATTTTATGGCAACTGGCTGCATGAAGGCCAGATCCTTGACCCGGTGATGCGCGACATAGAAGCGTACCTTCAAAACTCACAGCAGCAGGTTAGTGGAAAAGTGTTCCTTACATTATATCCGCATCGTTTCGTTATCAATGGCATCGAATCGGAACACGACCTGATGAGCAATAAGTTCGGAACTTATGGTGAAATGAACAACAGCTGGACAGGTGAAGACGTACGCGGGTTCAGCAAGATCTTCGGTAACCAGACCGCTATTTTTTACCGGGTGCAACAAGCCAATAGCAATCATGATTAATGCAGGCATTACAGGTGCGGCCGGGTATACCGGTGGTGAGCTGATCCGTTTGCTGGTCAATCACCCGGAAGTGAACATCCGTTTTGCACACAGCAACAGCTCGCCCGGTAAGCTTATTTCATCGGTGCATAAAGACCTGTTGGGTGAAACCGACCTGGTGTTCAGCGAAAGCTTTGAAGAAGCGGTTGATGTATTGTTCTTATGCGTGGGACATGGAGAAGCACGCAAGTTCTTAACAGAACATCCTTTTCTGGATGCGGTAAAGATCATTGATCTTTCACAGGACTTCCGTTTAAAGCATAAAAATGCGATCGGCAACAGAACCTTTGTATATGGATTGCCCGAGTTGAATAAACAAGCGATCAGGCAAGCGTCTAACATTGCCAATCCCGGCTGCTTTGCTACGGCCATCCAGCTGGGTTTATTGCCGCTGGCAAAAGCAGGTTTGTTATCCGAAACCTACACCACCGGCATCACCGGTTCAACCGGGGCAGGACAGGGTGTATCGCCCACTTCTCATTTCAGCTGGCGCAGCAATAACATCCAGGCCTATAAAAGCCTCGGTCACCAGCACCTCAACGAGATCGGTGAATCTATAACGCAGCTATCGGGAAGCCAGCATGTCATTAATTTTATTCCATGGCGTGGTGATTTTTCACGTGGCATTTATATAAGCTCGGTGCTGAACTGTGCGTGGCACCTTGATGAAGCGATGGAATGCTATCAATCTTTTTATGCAGATGCTGTATTTACACATGTAAGCAATGACATGATAGACCTGAAGCAGGTGGTGAATACGAACAAATGCCTTATCCATTTAGAAAAGCAAGGCAACAAACTGGTCGTTCATTCTGCCATTGATAACCTGCTGAAAGGTGCATCAGGACAAGCTGTTCAAAACATGAACCTCTTGTTTGGTTTAAAAGAAGACACCGGGTTGAAATTAAAAGCGAACTCATTTTAGTACATGAAAACATTTGACGTATATCCTCTATTTGACATAGAACCGGTAAGGGCAGAAGGCTCTTATGTGTGGGACAAGAATAACACGAAGTACCTTGACCTGTATGGTGGCCATGCGGTGATCTCTATAGGCCACACGCATCCGCATTATGTAGAAAAGCTGGGCGGGCAACTGAACAAAATGGCCTTTTATTCCAACTCGGTGAAAATTCCGTTGCAGGAAGAGCTGGCGGATAAACTTGGCGCACTGTCGGGCTACAGCGCATACGGATTGTTCTTATGCAACTCGGGTGCCGAGGCCAATGAAAATGCATTGAAGCTGGCTTCTTTTCACAATAAGCGTAAAAAGATCATTGCGTTCAGCAAGTCGTTTCATGGGCGTACATCTTTAGCTGTGGCAGCTACCGATGATGCAAAGATCATTGCACCGATCAATGAGACATCTGATATTGTATTCCTTCCCCTCAATGATGAAGAAGCGTTAACACAACACCTCACGGATGAGGTTTGTGCGGTGATCGTGGAAGGCATCCAGGGTGTTGGCGGGGTGCATGTGGCCAATGCCTCGTTTTTGCAGCTTATGCGGGCATTGTGCGACCAAACCGGGGCCATCATGATCCTGGATGAGGTGCAATCGGGTTACGGACGTTCCGGCTATTTCTTTGCGCACCAGCATGCAGGTGTTCAACCCGACCTGATCACGGTTGCCAAAGGAATGGGAAACGGTTTCCCGGTTGGCGGAGTATTGATCGCTCCCAGGTTTGAAGCAAAACATGGCATGCTGGGCACCACTTTCGGGGGCAATTACCTGGCTTGTGCGGCTGCTATTGCAGTGCTTGATGTGATCGCATCCGAGCAGCTCATTACACATGCTTCCCAGATCGGTGCTTACCTGGTCAATGAATTAAAAACAATACCGCAGGTAAAAGAAGTGCGGGGAATGGGACTGATGATCGGTATTGAATTGAATGAACCTTGTGCAGCCATTCGTAATAAACTGTTACATGAACACCAGATCTTTACCGGTGCTTCATCTGATAAGAACACCTTACGCATTTTACCGGCTTTGAACCTTCATAAGCGCGATGCGGATACATTCCTTACCGCTTTTAAACAAGTGATCACCGCTTAATTAATTTTACGATGAAACAGTTTACCTCTGTACACGATAGCAATAACATAGCCCATTTAGTGGAGCAGGCCTTAGTGGTTAAGGCTGATCCTTATCAATGGAGCAAGCTGGGGCAACACAAAACCTTAGGACTGGTGTTTTTAAACCCGAGCCTGCGCACGCGTTTAAGCACACAAAAAGCAGCCTTGAACCTGGGAATGAATGTGATGGTGATGAACATGGATAAAGAAGGCTGGGCGCTGGAGTTTAATGATGGTGCGGTAATGAACGGCACAAGCGTGGAGCACATCAAAGATGCTGCGGCAGTAATGGGTCAGTATTGCGATATCATCGGCATCCGCTGTTTTCCTTCGCTCACCAACCGCGTGGAAGACGACAATGAAACCTTGCTGAACAAGTTCATCGAATATGCTAAAGTACCCGTAGTGAGCCTTGAGTCGGCCACGCGACATCCTTTGCAAAGTTTTGCCGACCTCATCACCATTAAAGAGAACTGGAAGCACGCCCGTCAACCAAAAGTGGTATTGACCTGGGCGCCCCATATTAAAGCATTGCCGCAGGCTGTTCCCAATTCGTTTTCGGAATGGATGTGCAAAGCCGATGTAAACTTTGTGGTCACACACCCGGAAGGATTGGAACTGCACGAACGTTTTACGCAAGGCGCAATCATCACCCATCACCAGGATGAAGCATTAAAAGATGCCGATTTTATTTATGTAAAGAACTGGTCTTCGTACCATGATTATGGAAAGCCTTTTATGAATGGATCAGGCTGGTTACTGGATGAGGAACGCTTAAAGATCACCAACCAGGCGAAGATCATGCATTGCCTGCCGGTACGGAGAAATGTGGAGCTGAGTGACGAGCTGCTGGATGGTACGCGTTCGTTAGTGCTTCAACAAGCCAATAACAGGTTGTTTGCTGCACAAACCGTGTTGAAAAATATCCTGCAACAGCTATGAACAAACAAGCCTTACACATCATAAAAATTGGCGGCAACATTGTTGACGATGAGGTGGCATTACAGGAATTTTTAGCACAGCTTTCCAAACGCAATGAGCCGTTTATCCTGGTACATGGTGGGGGGAAAGTAGCTACTTCAATGAGTGAAACACTCGGCATTCAACCGAAGTTGGTGGAAGGCAGAAGAATTACGGATACCGAAACATTAAATGTGGTGGTGATGGTGTATGCGGGGTTGAT
>JAZKGM010000068.1:0-2411 GCA_040385895.1 Bacteroidota bacterium | reverse complement strand
GCATGTTTGATGTACTCGAATACCTGTGCCGATTTTAACAAGGCTTTGGTAGGGATGCAACCCCAGTTGAGGCAAATGCCACCAAGGCTTTCACGCTCGATAATGGCGGTTTTTAAACCCAATTGGCTGGCGCGTATTGCAGCTACGTAACCGCCTGGTCCGCTGCCTATAACTATTACATCGTAATTCATAAGTTCTAACATTAATAAGTGGCGCAAAATAAATGTTTATTCGTAATTATTGAATTTTAGGTTTCAGCGTTGAAAAGATCAGGCCCTCAGTTTTTTCACTTTGGTTTTGTCGCCAACGATCCATAAAGTATCATTCAGTTCAAATATTTCGGTCGATTCGGGGTTAAGGATGCGTTCGCCATTGCGCTCTATTCCTACAATCAGCCCGCTTACTTCTACCCTTATATTCGATTCGCGTATGGTTTGCCCGAGAAATGGAAAGCCGGGATGTACAGTAACCTGTGTAAGTGAAACATCTCCGGTCGTTTCATCAAATACCTGCGCGCGGTTGGCGGCTTCAATGGTGCTTTTAAAGGTCACAAGCTGCTCATCTGTTCCTATCACAGCAATGCGATCGAAAGGATAGAGCTTCTGGTCTTTATCAGGAACCATGATCATCCGGTCGCCCCGTTCGATCAGGGCCAGGTTCACGCCATATTTTTCGCGAAGACCAAGCTCTATCAGTGGTTTTCCGATGAGCGTACTGTCGATGTCAATATCAAAATAAGCAAGATGCGCATCCCATGGCAAAAGGTGATTGGCGGGAGATTTCACCTCCATGTTTTCGCGTATGTTCAGGTTGGTGATGAACCGGTTTTCTATCCGTGCAGAAAAGGCCTTTAGCTTTCTCCTGAAAATGACCGATGAAACAACGATCACACCCATTCCGATCATTAAAGCAATGCGGGTTGAAAACAAATGGTTGAATAAAAATCCAACCAACAGCACACCTATAGCTACACGTAAAATTTCAAGACCGATGATCGGTCCGCGGTTATTGCGGTTGATCCATAATTGCGTGTAGGATGGCTTGTTGATCCTTCGCGTGGTAAGCGTATATAAAAAAGGCGATAAGCAGGCAAGGGCCATAACGGTAGTGAGCAGCGTGCCCCACAAGCCCCAGAGTATAAAGAACGAATCAACGAATTTTACAAAGAACAAAATGATGGCAATACAGATCACGGTATTGAACAACACGATCTGGGTAAATGATTGAAGCACATTTTTCCAGTCACTTTCAGCACTGATGTGCTGTGCCCCGGTGCTGTACCGGTTTATTGATTCCTGCCAATGCACAGGTAAAACCCTTTCCAGGAAGCGCAATAAGGGTTCTGCAAATTTGATCATGTAGGGTGTTGTAAACGTGGTGATCACAGAAACACCTACAGCAATCGGATATAAAAAGTTACTGGTTACATTAAGTGTTACCCCAAGCGTGGCAATAATAAAAGAGAACTCGCCAATCTGCGATAAGCTTGTTCCTGCCTGTACGCTTTGTTTTAATGGTTGTCCTGCCAGCAATGCGCCCCCGCTAACAAATAAAGTTTTTCCGATCACTACACAAAGCGTTAATATAATAACGGGCCACGCATATTGAACCAATATGGCCGGGTCGATCAGCATACCTACCGATACAAAGAATACGGCACCAAAAAGGTCTTTCACTGGTTTAACAACATGTTCTATGCGTTCGGCCTGTGTGGTTTCTGCCAGGATGCTTCCCATAATAAAAGCACCTAAAGCAGCTGAAAATCCTACATTGGCAGCCACAAGCACCATCATTAAACATAGTGCAATGGAGATGATCATCAGGGTTTCATCGCTGATGTGTTTGCCCAATCGTTTGAGCAGGTCGGGTAAAATAAAGATACCGGCCAGGAACCACAGCACAAGAAAAAATGCCAGTTTAAAAACAGAAGCCAGCATTTCAGCGCCCTGGAACTTCTGGCTTACAGCAAGTGTAGACAATAACACCATGAGCAGAACGGCAACAAGGTCTTCAATAACCAGTACCCCGATCACAATGCCTGCAAACTTCTTCGATTTCAGGTTAAGCTCATCAAATGCCCTGAAAATAATAGTGGTTGACGAAATAGCGATAATTCCTCCCAGGAAAATACTGTCCATTTTGCCCCAACCCATCAGTTGCCCGGCAAAGTAACCTACCGTAAACATCAGGCTCACTTCAAACAACCCGGTTATGGCCGCAGTGCTCCCCACTTTTACCAGCTTTTTAAAGCTGAATTCGAGCCCGAGGCTGAACAGTAAGAATATAACCCCGATCTCGGCCCATATTTTAATGCTTTCGATCTCAATAACTGTTGGAAATAAATGAAAATGAGGGCTTACCAATAAACCCGCTATAATATACCCCAGTACCAGCGGTTGGTTGAGCTTTTT
>JAZKGM010000067.1:7292-7567 GCA_040385895.1 Bacteroidota bacterium | reverse complement strand
TTTTTTACTCTTGGTGTATTCCCCAACCAGCTCTGTGGTTGGCCTGATCACGCCCAATACCCTCAAAGAAGGGTCGATCTGCGGCAGGTCTTTTTGCTGAATGGTTCTGAGTGCTTTTGCAGAAGCCGTGTTGCAGGCCAGGATCACCAGGCGGCAATCCCGCTTAAACAACTCTTTCACGCATTGTAAGGTGTATTCATACACGGTTTCAAAGCTGCGTGTGCCATAAGGTGCGCGGGCATTATCGCCCAGGTAGAGGTAATCGTATTGAGGCA
>JAZKGM010000067.1:1237-7282 GCA_040385895.1 Bacteroidota bacterium | reverse complement strand
ACGCCTATCGGCCCTGCTTTAATCATAGCCGCAATTTAAAACGAAAAAGTTCGCAAAGCGTAACTGCCCTGCGAACTTCTTCTTAAATAATTTATGCGGTTCTCTATTCGATCACTACTTTTTTCACCGCCATTCCTTTATCGGTCGTCACATGCAAAAAGTACATTCCTTTGGTGTTCATGATAAGCTTGCTTTGTGTTGAGGTTTCAACCAAACGACCTGCTATATCATACACCCGGATGGTTTGAATATTGATATCACCTGAAACACTTACGTGAACAATGCCGTTGCTTGGAACCGGGTACACCGTTACTTTATCGTTAAGCATTGTATTTTCATTCAATCCCACTCCTTTGGCAATGATAAAATAATTAGGGCTTATTGATGTTAGCGCAGTATTTGTTGCTGTAAGCCTGATCCTGGCTTTTTGTGTTTCTGGTAATGTGATGCGTTCAACGGTCAGGGAATCTGCCGCTTTTGATCTGCCAAGGTTCATATACAGCGTATCTTCAATAAGGAGGTCAATTACAACAGAATCAACGCCCGTGCTTGTCCATTTAACCCAACTCTTCAGCATATCGTAGTACCATGTTTCTCCGCCTATGGGGCTGGTAATAGTAAGAGCAGGCACCACGATCTTAAACGTTCCTGAAACTGCATTCACCAAAGCATCTGAAACCTTGCTAATGCGGATGATCGCATTGTTTGTGGCAGCTTCATTAAACGGGTATGAAGCCGTACCTGAAGATGCCAGGTATTTACCAATGGTTTTGAATGGGCCTGAAGCTGCCGTTTGCAGTTCAACCAGTACAGAATCAACGTTAACCGAAGCCCAGCTTATAGGCGTTGTTCTTCCGGCAATAATGGTTGCATTGGCAGCAGGTGCTGTTACTGTTATTAAAGGCGCATTGGGATCAGTAATATAGGTCATGGTGTTAAAGTTAACACGGTTCACCCATTGCGGATTATCGATGAAAGGGTTGCGGTTCTTCTGTACCGAATAAATGTATTCGTTACGGGCAATTTCCAACGCATCAGGTGGATCCTGCTGATGCCATTGCAACAATACCGCAACATCCTGGCTGGCCGGAAGGCGCCACGTGAAACCGCGCAGGCCGTTATACCTCACCAGCATATAAAATAAAGCGCGGGCCAGATTTCCTTTCTGGTCATCTTTTGGTTCGTAAACCGTTTTTCCGCCAGCATCCGTTCCCTTTTTACCAAATCCTGTAGGTGAAACAGTGGTTACATTCACTACTACGCCAAAAGGCAGGTTACTTCTCACCCCATTTGCATTGGTTTGATCGGCAGGAAAAAGATGGTGAAGGTCGTTATACTCAGGCAGCTCACCACCAAAACGTCTTTCCCAGTCTGTTGAACCATCGTTAGAAGGCATCCAGCTTTGCGCAAATGTATGTTCACGGGTTAAAATGCCCGGGTTGTTTCCTTGTCCTGTCCACCAGGTAAAAGGATCGGCATATACATATTGAAGACCGGTGTACACGCAGGTAACTGCTTTTTTTGCGGCCGTTGTATCACGGGCTAAATAATTGTTTACCACCACGGGGGCATAATTGCCATAGAAGATCGTATCCGCTTGTTTTATCTTGTTTTGCAGGTCGGTAATAAATGTTGATACCAATGGGTTAACTGCATTATAATATGTTCCCGGCTGTGCATTTAATGAAGTGGTTGACGCGCTTGCCGCATTCGTAATTTTATAGTTCTCAAACCCCTCAGGTCCGTTAAACGGAAATGCAGCGAAGGTATAATTGGTGTTTGCCAGGATATAGTTAGGCTTAAGTACTGCCGTATCATCGCCAATGTATGCAACCTGTGCACCTCCTATATAATCACCACGCTGGTAGGTTACGCCATCTACAGGAACTTCTGTAATGGAGGTGGCCTGCTTACGCAGCACAAGGTATTTTTCGGTGGTTGTTTTATTAAATGAAACGGTAAGCCCGTATGTTTTAACAGCAGATAGCGTCAGTGCCGGAACAGCATTGGCAGGTTCAGTGGCCAGGGTTCCGCCAACGGCATACAGGTTAATGGTAAAAGGACTTTTTTCGGGATCGGAGTTATTAATCGTCATAGTCGCCTGACGTGTTCCGCTGGCTCCCGGGTTAAAATACACCGAGAACGTATCCGTACCACCGAAGTTCGTGGTGCTGTCGAACGCCCCTATTGTAAAATCAGAGGCATTGGCTCCTGAAACAACAATGCTGTTGGTTTTCAGGTCGTCCGCATTACCGGTGTTCTGAATGGTAAAAAGCTTTGCAGGGGAATTACCGAACACATATGTTGTTCCGTTAACCATGGTATTGCTTCCTTGCTTTAATGCAAAGCCAACCGATGATGCAGGAGCCTGTTTAATTACAACGCTATCTAAAGCAACATTGCTTCCGTTTTCTTTAGCGGTATAAAAAAAACGCACATACCTCGAAGCCTGGTTGGGATTATCCACGAACCTCGTCATGGTTCCGGTTAACGGGGCCGGAGTGGTAAACACCCTCATGTCTGTCCAGCTTGTTCCGTCAATTGATTGCTGAACAGAAAACGTTCCTGTGAATGCAGGGTTAGGCGAAATTGCCGTTCCTTTTGCCCAATAGCTTACAGGACCGGGTTTATCGGCAAACCAGATGGTTAAATACTCACCTGTTGCATCCAGGCGGCAGGCGGTGTTATCGCCACCAACCGAATTGGCAGCACCCGAATAGGTTAAGTTTCCGTTCGTTCCCAAACCCGGGGTCCACCCGTTGGGCGGGGTTGAAATTCCGGGAACTGAAAAATTCCAGAGCGTTGGCAGTACTGCCTGTGAAAATGCCAGTACAGGCATCATGCACATTGATAAAAGTAATTTTTTCATTTGTAGTTTTAAACTCAAAAAGCCCCGCAAGATAAAACGATTAAACCCATAAAACCTTGACCCGTAGGCTAAATGTGTGTTAAATTTTTATTATCTTCTTTGTTATGTTTACTGCCAAATAATCGGCAAATTTGCGCTCCACAAAATCAATCTTCCACTACCGTGACCGAACAAGTTAGCACCAAGCAATTAGCCACCATTGAGCAGGCACAGCAATTGGGACTTCGTCCTGAAGAGTTCGAAAAAATAAAAACCATCCTGGGCCGCACACCTAACTTTACCGAACTCAGCATTTATTCGGTGATGTGGAGCGAACATTGTTCCTATAAAAACAGCATTGTATGGCTTAAAACCCTGCCACGCGAAGGCAAAAATATGCTGGCAAAAGCAGGTGAGGAAAATGCCGGCTTAATTGATATTGGTGACGGGCTGGCCTGTGCTTTTAAAATAGAAAGCCATAACCATCCGAGTGCGCTGGAACCTTTCCAGGGAGCAGCAACGGGTGTGGGCGGCATTAACCGCGATATATTTTCGATGGGCGCACGCCCTATTGCACAGCTGAACAGCCTGCGTTTCGGCAACATTGAGAACGAGCGAACCAGGTGGCTGGTTCGCGGGGTGGTGAAAGGCATCAGCAGCTACGGAAATGCATTTGGCATTCCAACCGTTGGCGGTGAGGTTTATTTTGATGATTGTTACCAGATCAACCCGCTTGTAAATGCCATGAGCGTGGGGATTGCCAAGGTAGGAACCACCGTGAGTGCAATAGCAGAAGGCATCGGGAACCCGGTTTATATCTATGGTTCATCAACAGGAAAAGACGGGATCCACGGTGCGGCTTTCGCATCAAAAGATATTACAGAAGATTCGGCAAAAGACCTTCCTTCGGTGCAGGTAGGCGATCCTTTCTGGGAAAAACTGATCCTGGAAGCCACCATGGAGCTGATCGAAACCGGTGGGGTAATTGGCATGCAGGATATGGGTGCCGCAGGCATTACCTGCTCAACCAGCGAGATGAGCGCAAAGAGCGGAACAGGAATGAAAGTGTGGCTGGATAAAGTTCCGATGCGCCAGGCCGATATGAAAGATTGGGAGATCTTACTCAGCGAATCGCAGGAGCGCATGCTGGTAATTGTGAACAAAGGCTTTGAAAAACAATTTGAGCAGATCTTTGAAAAATGGGACCTTACCTATGCACAAATTGGCGAAGTAACCGATACCGGTCATGTTCAGTATTACATGAACAATGAGCTGGTGGCTGATATCCCGGGCGAAAGCCTTGTTTTAGGAGGTGGCGCCCCTGTTTATCACCGCGAATACACCGAACCGAAATACTTTAAAGAAATTGAGAAATTCGATATGAGCACGATCACAGATGTGACGGCAGCGTCTGTAAAATCTGTGGCCACGCAGTTAGCTGCTCATCCGAATATTGCCAGCAAACGCTGGGTTTATAACCAATACGACAGCATGGTGGGAACTATTAATCAAACCACCAACGCACCAAGCGATGCTGCGGTTGTTAAGGTTAAGGGTACAGATAAATCCATTGCCATGACCACCGATTGCAACAGCCGCTATGTTCATGCAAACCCTTTTGTAGGTGCCATGATCGCTGTGAGTGAAGCTGCCCGTAACCTGGTTTGCAGCGGGGCTGAGCCGGCTGCCGTAACCAATTGCCTGAATTTTGGTAACCCGTATAACCCTGAAGTATATTACCAGTTCGTGCATGCCATAAAGGGCATGGGCGAAGCGTGCTTAAAATTCGATACGCCTGTAACGGGCGGAAATGTGAGCTTTTACAACCAGAGCAGCGATAACGATGCGGTGTTCCCTACACCAACCATTGGCATGGTAGGCCTCATCCGCGGCAAAAAGCACATGACACTTGACTTCAAAAACGAAGGGGACGTGATCATCTTGGTGGGTGAATCAAAAAATGACATCGCCTCTTCGCAATACCTGGTTTCGCATCATAACGTGCAGTTATCCCCGGCTCCGGCATTCAACCTGGATGAAGAATACAATGTGCAGCAAGCCATCAGCAAGCTGATCTCCACCAACCTGGTACAATCCGCACACGATACCAGCGAAGGCGGATTATTTATTGCTTTGCTCGAAAGCGCCATGGTAAACAACTTAGGTTTCAGCATCAGTAAAGTGAACACGACTTTGCGTAACGATGCGTTCCTGTTTGGTGAAGCACAAAGCCGCGTGGTTGTTTCTGTTAAACCCGGTGAAGTGGAAAAGGCAGAAGCATTGCTGCGCGACCTGGGCGTGAAATTCGAAAAGCTCGGAAACGTTACCAGCGGTGAGCTGAAAGTGGATGCGGTAAGCTTCGGAAACGTGGAAGAATTTAAAACAACGTACAACACTTCGCTCGAAAATAAGCTGGGCAATTAAGAGCGCTGTTGATGGGTTTATATGCATCAACACAGCAATTTATAAAGGCAGGGTTTGCCCTGTTTTACCGTAACATTCATATTCAGAACCAACAAGGCGTTCCTGCAAAAGGACCGGTGTTGCTGGTTGCCAATCACCCCAATTCTTTTATGGATGCACTGCTTATTGGTGCATACCTGCCAAGACCCACTCACTTTTTAGCCAGGGGCGATGCGTTTAAGAACCGTATCCTTGGCAGCATCTTCAAGGCTTTCCGCATGTTGCCTGTTTACCGGGCCAGTGAAGGCAAAGAGAACATGGAAAAGAACTTCGAAACGTTTGATGCGAGCTTTGAGGTGATCAACAAGCAGGAATGTATGCTGATCTTCGGAGAAGGATTGAGCGTGAATAATTGGGAGCTAAGGCCTTTGAAAAAAGGACCGGCACGCATTACTAAGCGGGCCTGGGAAAGCAACGGACCGGCACAAAACCTTGTTATTATTCCTGTTGGCTTAACATACAGCCATTATGAAGGAGCAGGTAAATCGGTGATCATTAATTATGGAACACCCATCACAAAAGCTGATTTTCAAGATGGTCTAAACACCGCCAATTTCACACCCTGGCTTAATGGACAGATCTCCGCACAGCTTAATGAGCTGGCTTGTTTCAATGCTTCATTAAGTGAAAACCGCGAGGCGCAGCGGCAGTTTAAAACCCATTGGAAAGGGGCTGAACAAAATGATGTAAAAGCATTAGCAGCCTGGATGACATTTAAATGTGCTATTGCAGAT
>JAZKGM010000067.1:0-1227 GCA_040385895.1 Bacteroidota bacterium | reverse complement strand
TACCCGGTAATAAAGAAAAAAGCGATCGCAGCCTTCATAAGATCTATTCCACCATCATTACCGCCCCACATTATCTGTTCAGTAAATTTATTGCAAAAAAACTCACGCACGATACCGTGTTCTATGATTCGGTGCTGTTCATCCTGTATTGGTTCCTGGCACCGGTATATCTATTTGTGTTAACCGGAATTATGGTTTTGTGGTTTTGGCCCTGAAATTTTTGCGGCAATCGAAACAAAACAGCTTTTTACTTAAAAAAGGCAACTGAAATCCCAATAGTAAAACACTCAGGCCAAACGCCTGCCTTGAAATTTCAGGTTTTGAAATATTTTCGGAACCACAATACGGACACATTTTAACGCCCGATCCGTCACCAGTTTCTGTCACATCTTCACCAGTTTCTTCCTGGTAATTAAGAAAATTACCTTCTGTCAATAATTGAACGGCTAATTCACGTTCTTCTTTTAAAACCTGGAGCTTAACTCCGCCAACCGCTGTAGCATATAGCGGATTTAACTGATTGATCAGTTCATCTGCCAGGCGGATCTCGATTCCGGCATCTTCCAATAACGACCCGGCTACAATCACATCGCTAACCTGGTTTCCCGTTAATACTGTAACAAATTCCTTATTCATTGCGGGTTATTTCTTCTTTGCCACAATAAAAATATCCCAGGTAGTGTCCAGGTTATCTTTGGTTAAAAAGAAATCTTTGGTGCTGATATCAAGCGTATCGTTGTTTTCCTTTTTAAGGTCTTTACGCATAAGGGTGGTGAGGAAATTATAGGGCGCAACCAGCCAGCTTGCAGGAATGATCTTATGGATACCAAGCGGGTCTAAACGAAGGATCTTTTTTGCCCATTTAGCATTATCCTCGTAGTATTTGTTCACCTTCTCATTGCCCTGCACACCTTTTACTTCCACCGAATCAAACACCTGCTCCATTTCTTTTCTCAATTCATCAAAGGTATATTCATGCACATGGAACGGATTGCGTGCAATGCTCATTTTTATGTTCGGTGTGCTGCACATAAATGTGCCGCCCGGTTTTAAAACGCGGTACACATCTTTGATAAACCCTTTGCGGTCGTGAATATGTTCGATGAATTGAAATGCAGTAACCACATCTTTGCTTTCGCTTTCTAAAGGAATTGGAGGAACAGAGCCGGAAACAAAGGTAAGATTGGTTTTGGCTGATGCGCTAAAGCCAATGCAGCATACTGCAAG
>JAZKGM010000066.1:1670-5972 GCA_040385895.1 Bacteroidota bacterium | reverse complement strand
CGCACTGCTTTTGATCGTATTATTTCTTGCGTTGTATAAGCCATACGGTATTATCAACTTTGATGAACTGGAAGGCCGCGATGTTTTGATTGCAGAAAGAGAAGGGGCTGCCAACTGCATGACAACTTTTAAACTGAAAGAAGGTAATAAGTTTACAGAACGTTCTTTTTGCTTTGGGCCAAGCGAAATAAAAGGGCATTACAGGTGGGTGAACGATACCCTCTTTTTTGAAGATGTTGAACCAGGCCTGTTTTATGAGTTTGCACTGGTTAAGCGTTCCTCCCTGAGCAGCTTTCACCTGGTTAGGTATAAAAGCATGAGCGATACAACAGGCCACGAACTTTGGATAACAAAGAACGAATTAGAAAAATAAAGGAATAAAGCTTACCTGGATTGAAATATGCAGCGCTGTTTTTTATTTAGGCGTTTCCCAAAGTTCAACTTTGTTGCCATCCGGGTCGAAGCACCAGCCGAATTTGCCAAAATCCCCTGCTTCTTTTTTGTCAACCACGTTAACGCCTTCTTCTTTCAATGCATCCAGCAGCGCATCCAGGTCATCCACGATAAAGTTGATCATGAAGGTTTGGTCTGATGGTTCAAAATAGTTGGTCGTATCGCTGAAAGGGCTCCATAACTGGTAACCATCTTTAAGTTGCGGGGCTACCTTGTCGAAAAAGAACTGTGCTCCCCAGCCTTCGTTGGCCACACCAAGGTGTTTGTTGTACCATTCGCTTAATGCTTTAGGGTCTTTCGATTTAAAAAAAATACCACCAATGCCGATCACTCTTTTCATATTGTATTGATTAATGAGAGATAATTAATTTTTCTGTGGCTGTTTTGTTTCCGGCAGCTAAGCGGACAAAATAATTACCGGGAGCCAGGGAAGCTGTGTTGATGTTTTTATGAACAGCACCATTAAACACACCATTGATGATGGG
The DNA here is from genome assembly GCA_040385895.1 of Bacteroidota bacterium. Taxonomy (GTDB): domain Bacteria; phylum Bacteroidota; class Bacteroidia; order UKL13-3; family UKL13-3; genus UBA6183. The sequence goes on along the minus strand of JAZKGM010000066.1, from coordinate 5,034 downwards.
AGCAATAAGCTTACCGTTCATATCAAACAGGTCGGCTTTTACATAGGCAGGTTTTTTAAGGTCAAGGTAAAGGGTGGCGCTATTGCTCACCGGGTTTGGATAAAGGGTAACAATGTGTACCGATCCGCCAATGGAAGATAATCCCGTATTATTATTTTCTTTAACGGTTAATTTCGAGAGGTAGGTGTAATCCTCGCTTTTATGGCCCGGGTTTGAATTGAACGCGCCATAAAACACCACTTCACCTGTTCCTTTTGCCGGTGCGGTCCAGTCAAAGCTCCACGACCTGGAGTCGATGCCGTCAACCCCGGCAGCGCGATAGGTTACGTATTTTTTGTTGCCCACCAGCTGCGTGGTTGTTGTATCGGTGATCAGCAGCGTGCCAAGCAGCGTTCCGTCAATGTCCTGGGGCGAAACCTGGAAACCGAAACGGGTGGCGCCATGTTCCGTATTGGTGGCGGTAACGGTGTATGTTTCGCCCGGAACATAACCTGTTTCAGGAACATCGGAAGTGATCCAGCCGTCAATCTGGTAGGCGAGGCCACCATGGCAAATGGTACAGTTCTTTAAGGTGTCGCCTGGCGAACCGGTATGCCCGGGCTCTGTGCCGTCACGTTTCCCCAGCTTTATTTCACCAAATGATTCGAGCATCATCACACCAGCCATCATGGCCAATGCCAGGTATATAATTTTTTTCATGTTTATTTAGCAATGATATCCGTTTCCAGGATCTGCTGATCAAATATACACTGTTTCCGTTTTTCAGGATAAGAAAAATTACCTGTTTACCTGCGGAGCGCAGTCCGGGCTTCATCAAGCAGGCGCAGCAGGCTGGTTTGATCGTACACTTTGCCTTTATTAACCACGGCAAAAATATCCCGGGTGTTGTTGATATCGGAAAGCGGGTTTGCATTCAGCAAAACAAGGCTGGCCTTTTTCCCTTCTTCAACGGTTCCCCATTGTTTGATGCTGCCTGAATATTGCGCAGGGTTTCTGGTTGCCGTTTCCAATGCGGCATAAGGAGTAAGGCCACACCGCACCAGTTCGGCAAGCTCATCATGAATGGCAAATCCCTGTACCAGGAACCATTCGGGAGAATCAGAACCTGCCATCAATTTCACACCTGCTTTCCATAGCTCATAAACCATTTTTCTTCTCAGGTAAACGTATTTGTTCCTCCGCTCCCCGGTAGGGCGGTCTTTTAAATAATGCTCCCTGATCTCCCAACGCTCTTTTTGAAGATCGGAAGGAATGTATGAATAGCCTGGTTTCGTTTTAATTTCATCTTCGCTTTCGCCATAGCCAAAACATGAAACAAAAAAGAAGTTGGTCGGGGTAACATATATGCCCGCTTCTTTTACCCTGTGTACCAGTAAAGGGATCCTTCCTTCATCCAGGTGGTCTACGGTTTCCCAACTCGCTTTTTTCCAGATGCCCATGTCGCTCACACTGACCCCATGGTTATAAGAAGTATCCGGCAACAATGCTTCGATAAACTCATCCATGTGTTCGATCTGCTGTTTTGCCGCCAACGCCCTGGATAAACCTGCTAAGGGTCCAACATGCCCGGTTACTTTTATCCCCTCTTTACGGGCAGCTTTGATAATGGCATCAAATACTTCTGCTTTAACCATAAACGTGATCTTGATCTCATCGTAACCGGCCAGTTTATATTGCTTAACAAGCTGCTCTGCTTCGTGCGGAGTGGTAACAATGCCTGCAAACATTTTTCCTTTCCAGGGCCATTTGCCAACCAACTGGGGTGAAGAAACAAACAACTGCGGGCCTGCCCATGTGCCTTTTTTAACCCGTTCTTTTGCTGCCAGGTATACGGAGTCCCCGCACTGGATGCGTGCAGTGGTGAGCCCGTTTGCCAGCATCAGTTTCAACTCGGCTTCGCAGGTATTAATGTTGTTGCCCTGTTCATAAAAAAAATGCGCATGCATGTCTGTTAATCCCGGGATCACATACTTTCCGGTACCGTCAATTGTATGTTGTCCGGCAGCTTGTTGATGCCCGCCTGAAGGTTCGAGCTTAACGATCACCTCATTTCTGATCGTGATGTCGTAATTCATCAATACAGTATCCTTGTCCATAGGAATGACATTGACATTGCGGATCACGATGAGCTTGTTATTGGCCGCTGTAAATGAAAAAAAGGACAGGATGAATAAGGGGAAGAGTTGGGGTAATCGTTTTATTTTCATGTGCTATGCTTTATTTATTGTGCTTACCGCACCAGGGTAACTTTGCCGTTTACAAACCGTGGACGGCCTTTGCCATCGAGAGCCTCGAGCAGGTATACATAAGAACCGTCAGCACATCCTTTTCCATTCCAGCCACTGTTGCGGGAAGCGTGAACAAGCCCGCCCCACATATTATAAATCGATAGTGTATATGATTCCAGCCCTTTGCCTCTCGGTTCAAACAGTTCATTGATGCCGTCATTGTTTGGCGTAAAAATATCCGGGATATATAATGAATACCCGTCAACGGTAATGGTTAATGAATCACTCACCATGCATTGTTCACTCCATGCCTGCACTTTTATGTGGTAAATTCCATTGTGGGGAAACATATAGCTGAATGGTGTTGATGGGATTTGCTCCACATTGTTAATATACCATTTTAACGAATCATAGCTGCCTGCTTCAAGTGCAAAAGAACTTATTTCTCCCGGCCACAAAAAGAGTTCCCCTGTTATGATCTCGGGGTCGGCCGGTTTATGAAATGTAATGCGGATGCTGTCGTAAAGGGTATCACAACCGGAGCTATCGGGAGGGAAAACGATCACACTTACCATTCCGCTTTTGTTCACTGTAATATGTGTGGCAGTATCGGAAGTTGACCAAAGATACCTGTAGCCACCGTAACGCGGGGCTTCTATTCTGAAAAAGGTGTCTGTACATAACACGGTATCGGCACCAAGGTTTAATGCTTTTTTACAGCGGATCGGTTTTGTGGTGCAGACCAGGCTGGTATCCACCTGCACATCTTCTGTCAGCAAAATTAAATAAGTGATGTCGGGCGAATGATCATCCGGACCCATGTTCACCCAATAAGGCACAACCTGTAAGGAAGGAAACGATTGCTGAAACAGGGAAGGCGAAAGGGTGCAGCAACTGTTAAATTCCGTGTCTGCTTTAACGAGTTCCATCATGAGTGGTTTTGGCCCGTTGCTGTTCGTGGCAGCTAAAAAGAGCTGGTTATCTAATAACACTGCAGGGGCATTCCAGTTGTTGAGCACATGCTCCGGGATCTGCCTCGTAGCCGACCGGCCCGTTACCATAGAGTCCAGTTGTAAAATCGTGAGCCCGGTGAATCCTTCATCGTCTGTTTCATTCACTCCGTATAAAAAATAGCG
>JAZKGM010000066.1:0-1660 GCA_040385895.1 Bacteroidota bacterium | reverse complement strand
TAGCGGCCGGGTGTACCTTCAATAATGGTATGGTTCAGCAACGAAAACCCAATGCTCACCGGGTTGCTTTGCCAGGCAATTTCTTTATTGCTGAGCAGCTTTACTGCACATAACGCATGTTGTAACCTTAAGGCAACGATATACTCATGCTGGTCGTTCATGATAAAGGAAGAGGAGCTGAGGTCGTTTTCGGTCACTGTTTTTAAGTTGAAGCTTTCTATGATATCACCGGAAACGCTGCATGCTGCCAAACCTACTTTGCGGTTCTCTGTGCCCGAATGGTTTTCTGTGCAAAGCACAAAACCACCGGAAGGCGCGGGTACAATGTCCCTGAAATAATTACCCGGCTGATTCAATGCCCCTGCCCCTGAACGCATGTTCCTGATCCATTCCCTGGATCCGTTATTGCCGAATTTGCATACGCTCACCAGGTCGGGATTATCTGCAGGTGAAAAACCAAGCACAACACTGTTGTCGTTCAGGAAAACAGCTTTGATGCGTTCTGCAGATGCGGGCCTGTTAATGAGGTTGCCCCATTTAATGGTTCCATCCTGGTTGAACAGCATCACAAAGCAAAAGTTTTCGGCAAAGGCGCTTGTGCGATAAACCCCGCTTATGAGTAATTCACCGCTTGCTCCAACAATAAGGGAAGTAACCTGGGCATGCATATTATCCGTAACGGGTTTCCTGGCCCATAATAAACTTCCGTCTTCCGGGTTGATCTTAAACAATACCGGGGTTTGCCAGCCTGAAGGTCCGATTATGGTTGATGCAAGAACAAGCTTCCGGTCCCTGCTTTTTGCTGCAAGGAACGGGCCCGAGCAGTTATACCCGTTAACGGCATATTGTTGTTGAAAAAGCTGTTGTGCACGGCATTCAACACCATAAAAAAACACCAGCCATATGGATATGAACTTATACATACCGGGTTATTCGTACCGTAAACTTTTTACCGGGTTAACGGAAGCTGCTTTAATGGTTTGAAAACAAATGGTTATTGCAGCAATACCCATAGACAGCGCTCCCGCTAAAACAAACATCCATGCCGAAAGATGGGTACGGTAGGCAAAGTCTGCCAGCCACTTCTGCATAAAATAAGCTGACAGGGGAACCGCGCAGCATAAGGAGATGATAACAAGCAAGCCATATTCTTTAAGAACAGTGATCACAATGGTAGAAACAGAAGCGCCCATCACTTTCCTGATCCCGATCTCTTTTACTTTTTGCTCCAGGCTGTAGGTTACAAGCGCATACAATCCTAAGCAGGAGATCACCAGGCTGATCACGGAAAAAGCTGTAAAAAGTTTCATCATCTTCTCTTCGGCACGGTAAAGCTTTTCGAAATGATCATGCATGAAAAAATATTCGAACGGGTATCTTTTTGAATACCTGCTCCATACCTGTTCAACAAAATCGGTCACTTCTTTTTCCTGCCCGGCCTGTATCTTAATTAATAATTGTCCCTGCAGCTTACCTCCTAAAACAAGCACCAATGGCTGCACCGGTTCATGCAACGATTGGTAATTAAAATCTTTTACAACGCCTATAATTTTGCCTTTGTACCCGAAGCCGTTTTCGAGGCTGTAATTTAACGGGTCGTCCCAGCCATAAGCTTTTACAGCGGATTCATTCACTACAAATGCACCCATCTGGTCGGTGG
>JAZKGM010000065.1:0-1794 GCA_040385895.1 Bacteroidota bacterium | reverse complement strand
GTGGGCTATTTCCACGTTCGAAAAAAATGCCTGGTCGAAACGAAGCTGTTCCAGTTCTATATACAATTTCAGGAAATCGATCTCTTCCTGCAGGCTTACTTCCTGCTTATCCGAATATTCCATGATCCAGCGGATAAGGCGTGAAAGCTTGGCAATATAATCGTTAGCCATTAAAGGCTTATTCTTTAAAACAAAACGCTGCAACGAATTAAGGGTGTTGAAAATAAAATGAGGGTTCATGTGTAGCCTCAGTGCCTTAAGTTCGCTATGGATGATCCTGCTCTTCATGAGGCTGGCTTTCTGCCTGTATTGAAAGAACAGGAACACAACACCTGCCGTGAGCAGAGAAAGCAGGGTAATGAACCACCATGTGCGCCAGAATACAGGTGAAATATCAAAGTCGATCTGTGCCGGAGCATTGCTCCATACCCCATTCACATTCATTGCGTTCACCAACAACCTGTAGTTGCCGGATGCGAGAGAAAACAACTGCAGCTTTTCATCCGGTGTAAAGTTGCTGATTATGGTATCTGATCCTTTTACCACTGCATACTTGTAAAGCCCCTGTTCTGCATGAAGCAGTGACGGGTATTTATATTGAATGGTAATATTATTCAGGTCATAAGGCAGGCGATAAGATCGCTGCACAGGCGTATCCGATGCATTAATGCTCACGCTGGAAATATTGACCTGCTGGTGGTTACGTGGAAAAAAAAGATGCCTGCTGAATGCATTGATGCCTTGTTCCCCCGCCACATAAACCGTATCGTTTAGGATGCAGAAGTCATTGATCACGGCACTGTTCAGTACATTGTTGGTGTTAAAATTCGTGATGTCGGTTACTTCGTTTTTACAAAGCGTTAACCTGGAGATCCCCTTATCGGTCATGATCCATAATTGATCGCCAACTTTTAAACCCTTGGCGCAATGATTCCCGGATAAGCCCTGCTGCCGGTCTAAAAAAGTTTGCTGATCACCACGTATCAATAGCAGTCCATTGCGTGTTGTTCCCCCTGCGATCAATGAATCATTCACCTTCATCATAAACTCCAGGTCGCTTCCTATGTTGTACAACCGCAGAGAATCAGGCTGTGCATAATTCTGTATTAAATATCCTTTATCTGTGCTGTAATAATATTCGGCCTTTTTGCGGTCGATCAATAACCAGCAAGCTAAACGGAAATTAGTAGGGTTGGTGTACCGCTTGGTGCCGGTAAGCGCTTTCGAATGATTTTCTTCATCCAGTTTGCAACGAAACCCTTTTGACTGGTTCTTTTCCATATAAATAGTAACCAGCGAATCTTCAAAATAAAGCTGGTAAGCAGGATACCCCACATCTGTTTCTATAACCTTGATGTTTCCATTGCTGATGCGCAATATTTTTCTTTTGTCTAAGGTCAGCCCAAACAACAATCCGTCATGTTCCGAACTGGTGTATTCGATCTTGTTGGGCTGCATAAAAAGCCCTTTCGTGTTAAAAGGGTTTACTTTTCCGTTGCGGAGCGTATAAACAGTTGCATGCTCTGAAAAAGCGTAGACCGTATTTCCATTCGTATTGATGTGTTGAATGTTGGGCTGCTTCAGGCCTTCTTCCTTGTTATAGTTAAGCGAACGGAGTGTGCTGAGAAAAAGTCCGTGGTCGTGGGTGGGAAACAGGTACATGCCTTCCGATGAACGGAATATATCCATTACAAACTTGTTGCCCAGCGCAAGTTCCAGGTGCTTCTTATCAAAGAAACCGTTGCGGAAGATCCAAAGCCCTTTTTTACTGCCAACCAGGATATCTCGCGTAAG
>JAZKGM010000064.1:0-7639 GCA_040385895.1 Bacteroidota bacterium | reverse complement strand
TGTTCACCCATACCGTATCGATACCCTCATCATACGCATAGTTCGCAATGGGGGGGGAATTGAATAAAACCGGTGGTGGAAACGGATCAACATCTATCCCAAAATCAGGCCAGGGCACTACAGATGTTGGAAGCGGTGTAGTGGGATAACGATATGCTACATTTGAGAGATTAGGAAAACTACCTTGGCTTGCCTCACTCAATATAGATTTAACATTAGATACTGGTGATACAGGAAGTTCAGAACAGGTTAAAGGAGCCGCAGCACCATTAAAATTGGTGCTTTTTCCGGTACTGATATCCAGGATCAACGATAATGTATTATCGTAAGCATAAGGGATATTTAAAGTAATTGCTATCCACCCGGTGCCTGAAAAGTTAAAACTCGTGGCACTGAAGCAGGTAGTAAGTCCTGTATTGATAAATGGTACGTTAAATAAAATAATATCAGCACCTGTATTAACCGTGTTATGATTGATTAAAGATGTTTGCCCAAGCTTAATCGTAAAATTATCAATGGTATTTGTGCCCGCAGTGGTTTTTTTAAGGTATATCTTTTTTATTAAACCCGAATTCGCATTTAAATCACTTGGAACATAAATGTGTTGTGACCTGGTTGTATCAGAAAAACTTGCAGTTGGCGGATTAGCTGTTCGAAACGTTAACAGCTCAAAGCTAACAGGAGTAACAGCGCTTTTCGAAAATTGCGGCTGGGCTGTAAGTATTAGATTAAAAAATAAGAATAAAACAGACAGGTAAATTTTTGTCATAACTACATATTTATGTAATCAATAATAATCATTTTTTAATATAAAAAATGCTATTGACAAAAAAGCGAACAAAGGAAAAGGCCCAATTAAAAACGAAATTTTCCTCTTAGCTACCTATTAATAAAGGGGGTTGCCTGTATTTTCAGGAAACCTACGAGACAGGTTTCAACAAAATTAAACCAAAAACAGTTTAACTTAAATTAAACAGAAAAAGCCCCCCGAAAACGGGGGGCTCTTATATAAAAGCAATGCTTTGATCAGTTATTCTTCAATAACTACTACTTTATCTTTATTTGGCGAAATTACCTTAACAACTGCGTTGTTCAACTTAATTCCCTGGGTACGTAATCTCGATACCGTCCTGTTCTTTTTTTCTTTTCTTTTATACCTTGTGAATGCCATAACTGTATTTTTAGGTGCGCGAAAGTATTGATTTTAGTTTTACGATGCAAGCATTTCCGGAAAAAAAATTTAAACCCACTTGTTAATACCCCAGCAGGTTCATCATTTGTTCTGCATTCTGCTCCTGGGCAAATACTTTTACTTCAAGCGATCCGTCTTCTTTCCTGTCAATGATCAAATGTTTGGGTGCCGGGATCAAACAATGTTGTATCCCGCCATAGCCTCCCAGGCTTTCCTGGTAGGCGCCTGTATGGAAAAAGCCCATGTATAAAGGCTCATCATTGAGCTTTGGCATAAACACCTGGTTGGTGTGGGTATCGCTGTTGTAAAAATCCTGGCTGTCGCAGGTAAGGCCACCCAGGTTGATGCGCTTAAACTCTTCATCCCATTGGTTAATGGCCAGTAAGATAAATTTCTGTCCAATGCCCCAGGTATCGGGCAGGGTGGTAATGAACGAACTGTCTATCATATACCACGATTCCTTATCGTTCTGCTGCTTTTCGCCCATTATATTATAAATGGCACCACCACTCTCCCCTACTGTGAACGACCCGAACTCGGTGAAAATATTCGGGGCATCCACTCCCCTGCTTTCGCAAATGGTTTTAATATAATATACGATCTGGTCGATCATATAAGGATAATCATGCTCAATGCCCAATGAAGTGTAAATGGGCATTCCTCCCCCGATGTCAATGGTCTCCAGATCGGCACACACTTCTTTCAGGTCGCAGTATACATTTACCAAACGGGTTAACTCGCTCCAGTAATAGGTGGTATCGCGGATGCCTGAGTTTACAAAGAAATGGAGCATTTTGAGCTTAAAGTTCGGGTTGTCTTTGATCTTGTTCAGGTACAGATCGTTCACTACCTTATAGCTTGTGCCCAAACGCGAGGTATACACCAGGTAACCCGGCTCTTCCTCGGTTGCAATACGGATACCGAGGTTCATCGGGGTTTGCGCATATTTTTCGATCAGCTCAAACTCGGAGGGGTTATCCAGCACGCATACCAGGTTATCAAAACCAGCTGCCGCAAAATCAGCCATTCCTTTGGCATATGCGTCTGTCTTGTAACCGTTGCAAATAATGTGCTTTTGCTTATCGAATTTACCTGCGGAGTTCAGTTTTTTAATAATATCCAGGTCGAATGCCGATGAGGTTTCGATGTCGGCATCGTTTTTCAGCACCTCGTCCAGCACAAAACTAAAGTGGGAACTTTTGGTGCAATAGCAATATTTATATTGCCCGGGGTAATTATATTTATTAATGGCCTGGTTGAATAAAGACCGAGACTTATTGATCTGCGCACCTATTTTAGGCAGGTAAGTAAATTTGAACGGAGTGCCGTATTCTTTAATAAGCTCCATTAAATCCACCCCATGAAAGTGCAGTTGGTTGTTTTTCACTTCAAACCCGTGACGGGGAAAATAAAAGGTTTGATTGATAAGATCGATGTACTTGTTTTTGATTCCTGCTGACAACCTGGTAGTAGTTAAAGTGTGATGTAATATTTTATGTGATGCAATTTTAGTTAAACAGGATTAATTAATGGTTGTTTTTTTATTAAGTTAATGATCGCAAAGTATGGCACTTACAGAATGGGGTAAATTCATCCGGGATATTATCAAACAGCGAAGGCGTTTAAGGCAAAAATTAAATCCGCAGCCACTACTTGTTCCACTTAGCGAAAGATTAATCGGATGCAAGGAAAGTTGTCTTGCAACTCTTTAGCTTAACCTGTGTAATGTGTGGCACTTCCTCAATTCTTGTATAAAAGCGTCAACACTATTTTAAACATCACGAAGCTTAATAATGCCTGCTAAAATTCCTCTGTGTAATCTGTGGCTATACATTTTACCCGATCAGTTCCTTTTGTCCTTTTCCGGCAAAAAGATCTCTGCCATCATGCACCGGGCGCTTCCTCCCCCGTTGGTTTCAATTGTTTTCAGGTCGGGATGAAGGATGCGGGCGTGTTTTTCGATCTGGGTGACCTGGAGCGCGGAAAGGCTTTCGTAGGCCTGCCTGCTCATTACCAGCAAATGTTCGTTCTTATCATTCACCACTTCCAGCATGTTGCCAGCAAAACGGCCCATCTGGCCGAGGCTTATTGTTATGATCTGCTTTGAGGTGGATTGGCGGATGAGGTCACGCTCTGTTTCGTTCGGAACCGATTCCATACATACGATCATAAATTTATCGCCAACGCTCATCACCACATTGGTGTGATAAACGGCATGTCCGTTCTGATCAACAGCCGTGAACGCCAGCAATTCATACCCGAATTTATTGCAGAATGCATGAAGCAAAGTTTTATCGGTGCGGGGAGAAATGCACGCGTAGCAGATCCTCAGGTCGCGGTCGAGCACCATGCTGCCTGTACCTTCCAGGTATATTTCGTTGGCCTCCGAAGCGGTGTAATCAACAATATCATTCATCTTAAATGAATCGCTGAGCATCTGGGCTATATCGGCCCTGCGTTCGTGCCTGCGGTTTGGTGCGAACATCGGATAAAGCGCCATGATGCCCTCTTCATGCGTGCTGAACCAGTTGTTCGGAAAAATGCTGTCGGGCGTATGCGGTTCGGGTGTATCATCAACCACCAGTACGTTTACACCATTTTCCTGGAGTAAATGCACCATTGCGTTAAATTCTGACAACGCGCTTGTTTGGATCTGCTTACCGGGCTCGCTTTGCTGAAAGGCATTATTTACAGCTGTTTCCTGGTTGAACTCAAAAGCCACCGGCCTTATCATTAATATGTGTTTCGTGTTCTGGGCCATTATTTGAATGTGTGTTCAAAACAACATAAAAAAACGGAACACCTGTGCGAAAAATTGGTTTGGCTTATTTTGCTTATTATTGCCCCTTACCCATTCATGTTTTTTATGCGCGATGAGCGATTTAAATTAATAACCGTAGAGAGTGATTTTGGTGCAGGAAAGCAGGGCGCGGCAGAAGGCCCGCAAGCCCTGATCGATGAGCTGAAAGCCCTGAATTTTGAAAAAACAGATATTTATAATTATACCCGATTAATCCCGCGCGCCTTTAAGGCCACAGACGATACCCCTTTTGGTAAGAACATTGAAGTGATCTCTGAATTCCAGCAAAAGGTGTGCGATAACGTGGTGGATACCTTAAAGCTCAATAAGATCCCGTTCATCTTCAGTGGCGACCACAGCAATGCCAATGCCCTGATCTCGGGTGTTAAAGATTTTTACGCCAACCAACGCATCGGTGTGATCTGGATCGATGCCCATGCCGATCTGCACAGTCCTTACACCACCCCATCGGGAAATATACACGGCATGCCCCTTGCCGCACTCATGGGCGATGACCACCGGGAAATGGCCCACAACGAGCCACGGGAAATTACCAAGCAATTATGGAACAACCTGAAACGCCTGGGACGGAGAAAGATATCGCCTAAGCTGCAAGGACCTGATATTGTTTTTATTGCGTTAAGAAGTACGGAAAAAGAAGAAGAACACATTATTGCCAAGGAAGGGATTAAGGCATACCGGCCAGACGATATCCGGGAACACGGAATAGCTCACATCGCTCACATGGCACTTGAACACCTTAAAGGTTGCGATTACATTTACATCAGCTTTGATGTGGATAGCCTCGACAACGGCATCAGCATGGGGACCGGCACACCGGTTGAAAACGGGCTGAGCTTCGAACAGGCCGTGGCTTTGCTCAGAATCTTCAAACAGATCCCAAACCTGGCGGGTTACGAGATCACTGAAATTAATCCTTCGCTCGATACCGTGAAGCCCATGCATAAAGTGATCGCAAAACTGGTGATGGCTATTTTCGAATAAGCCAGATCATTCTGCATATTCCAGGATATCTCCCGGCTGGCAGTTTAAAGCTTTACAGATCGACTCAAGCGTGCTGAAGCGAATGGCTTTTGCCTTTCCTGTTTTCAGGATAGAAAGGTTTGATAAGCTGATATCCACTTTTTCCGAGAGCTCGTTTAAGCTCATCTTCCGTTTGGCCATCATTACATCTAAGTTTACAACTATTGCCATGGCTTTAAACAGTTAGGTCGTTTTCACTTTTAATACCCATTCCATACCGGAATATTTCAACAAGCACCAGGATCAGTACCATATACAAACATCCGGAAAACAGGGAATAATTATAAGAAAAGCTGATGTAATGGTGCTTGAGCGAAACCTGGTTCTTTAATACCTCTGCAAAAAGTATGTTTTTTGTTAATTGAAGCAGCGGGGAGGCTCCAACAATTAATGCAATTAACCGCAACCTGATGATGTTGCTGTTTTCAAAAATGCCATTGTATTTCAGCGATTTAAAAACAAGCAGCAAAAGCCAGGTAAATGCCAGCCACAATACATCATTCAGCATGCTGATGAAGAGTACGGTTAAAGCTCCTCCGTTAAGAGATGAAACACCGTCATACCTGATCGCAGCATGCGTTTCGTTGATGCGGAACAGTGTTGCCCTGGCGCCCGGTTCCTGGCGAATAATGCTATCGAAATTTACCTGGTCGCGGAAATTGCCGGTTGACACCCGCACCTGGGAGGCAATCATAAATCCATCGTTATAAAAATGATAATATAAATTGCAGCCTACAGCCAGCAGGTGAAGCACGAAGCCGATTTGAAAGCACCTGTAAAGCGCATGGATGATTTTGGAGTTTATTATTTTCATGGTTAATTAAATTGCTTAACGGCAACAAATGTATGAATAAAAATATATTTAACAACAATAATTTATTATTAATCAATGAATAATATACTTTTATCAATTAAAATCATTCTGTTCAATTTGAATACAAAATCTGCGGGGGCATGAAATTTATCCCTGCCAGTCTGTCATAAAATAGTTTATATTTGCGCCCTGAAATTATAGCGCATACATGAGAGGATTAGTAGCTGACCTGCCCGAACAGGCAACCGAAACAGCAACACGTAATTTATATATTGAAACCTACGGCTGCGCCATGAACACTGCAGACAGTGAGGTTGTGGCCAGCATAATGGGGGGTAACGGGTTTAAAACAACCAGCGATATTGAAGATGCTGATGTTGTTTTTATCAATACCTGCGCCATCCGTGATAATGCGGAGGCCCGCATCTGGGGGCGTTTGCGCGAGATGCGCCAGACCAAAAAACGCAAGCCGGGAATGATCGTAGGGGTATTGGGCTGCATGGCCGAGCGCTTAAAAAAACAATTGTTTGAAGAAGAGAAGATCGTGGATATTGTGGTTGGACCGGATGCTTACCGCGATATTCCAAAGCTGATCGAACAGGTGGAAGACGGGCAAAAGGCCGTAAATGTGTTGTTGAGCCGCGAAGAAACCTATGCAGAAATTACCCCGGTACGCCTGAGCAGCAATGGCGTAAGTTCGTTTGTGAGCATTATGCGCGGATGCGATAACATGTGCGCATTTTGCGTAGTACCTTTTACACGCGGACGGGAAAGAAGCCGCGACCCGGAGAGCATTTACAATGAAGCCACGGAACTTTACAAACAAGGCTATAAAGAAGTGATCCTTTTGGGCCAGAATGTAGACTCCTATAAATTTGAAAGTGTGGAAGGGGAACCAGCATTTAACTTTGCCCAGCTGCTTGAAAAGGTGGCATCCATTGCGCCTGACCTGCGTATCCGCTTCTCCTCTTCGCACCCGAAAGATATTACCGATGAAGTGCTTTACACGATGAAAAAGCACAATAACGTGTGCAAGCACATTCATTACCCGATGCAAAGCGGCAACAGCCGCGTGCTCAAAATGATGAACCGCACCTATGATGCCGGCTGGTTTAGAAGCAGGCTGGATACCATTCGCGAGATCCTTCCGGGTTGCGGGATCAGCACCGATGTGATCACCGGTTTTTGCAGCGAGACGGAAGATGAACATACCGATACGGTGAACATGTTCAGGTACGCACAATTCGATTTTGCGTATATGTACCAGTATAGCGAAAGACCCGGCACACTGGCTGCCCGTAAGTATACGGACGATATTCCTGAAGACGTTAAATTAAGAAGGTTACAGGAGATCATTGCGGTGCAGAGCCAGGTGAGCAAGGATAAGAACAAGGCCGATATCGGAACCGTAAGCACAGTGTTGATCGAGAACACCAGTAAAAAGAGCGTGAATGATTATGTGGGCCGGAACGACCAGAATAAGTCTGTTATTTTCCCGGTGGGCGAAGGCTACGGAAAAGGCAGTTATGTAAAAGTGCTGATCGAAAGCAGCACACAAACCAGCTTAATAGGTAAAGTAATTGAGGTGGTAAAACACCCGTAAAATTGTATTGAATGAACATCCAGGATATAAAACAACGTTTTGAGATAATAGGTAACTCTCCCTTGCTGAACATCGCATTGGAAACAGCCGTTAAAGTTGCCCCCACCGACATTTCTGTTTTGATTAATGGAGAAAGCGGTGTGGGTAAGGAAGCTTTCAGCAAGATCATTCATGCATTGAGCAACC
>JAZKGM010000063.1:0-18163 GCA_040385895.1 Bacteroidota bacterium | reverse complement strand
CATCAGGATTAGAAGCCGGAATTTACATTTTAACGGTTACTGATCAACACAACAGTTATGTTCAAAAAGTTAACATTATTAAGTAGTATACTGACCATATTGAGTATTGCTCCCGCAAGGGCGCAATACTCTTTTTCTAAAGTATATGGCGGAAGTAGTGATGACCGACCTTATGGGATGTTTCAATTGAGTAATGGGAACTTTGTATTTCATGGTTACTACAGTGGAAATACATCTGGTTATAATTACATCGGGTGTATTGATAAGTATGGCAACCTGCTTTGGGAAAAGTACGCTACGGATCCATATTCAGCAACAAGTTACGATGGATTTGAAACCCAAAATGGAGATATTTACATTACAGGTGAGTCACAAATTAATGATGGTACACCATACATCATTAAACTAAAGGCTGATGGCACAATTATATTTGACACGATATTAATACCTCAGGGTGGCAATGGAGGAACCATTTTTAGGTCCCTCCAAAACGATCATAATAGAGAAATCACAAGTATTGGTGTTGCTGGAAAATTTAATACATCTTACATTATGTTCCATAAAGCAAATTATGATGGTAAAGCACTCCTTTATAAGCTCAGCAATCTTCCTGCTTATTTCCAGCTCAAGAAATTTTTTAAAGTAAAAGGCAAGGAGGAATACCTTCTGTTTAGCAAAAGTGCGGTGATCAGGTTCGACAGCGCGGGCAACCAGATAGACAGTGTGCGAAGCATAATTGAAGCTTATCGGGGGGGCGACCGCAGCATTTATGAAATTACCCAGAACGAGGATGGTACCTTTACGAGCCTAAGCAGAATACTCAGTGACACTTTTAAGGGCTACTATTTGCGAAAGCACAACGAATATGGCTTGTTTGATAAATTCCTGGGAAAGCTGGCGCCCCTTGATTCAGAATATGTCAATACGATCACAGCAACCAGCGACAAGGGGTATTTTATTGCCGGCAAAATGTTTTACAGGGTGGATTCCAATGGGACTATGTTATGGAGTAAACGTTCATACCAATCAGAAGCTGCGGAGATGGTAAGCGTAAAACAAGCATCGGATGGCGGTTTTTATGGTTGTGCATTAGATTATGATGAAAGCAGCGACCATAACATGTATGTGTTTAAGACCACACCTGAGGGAGACATCCACACAGGTTTAATTCCAATCAATAAGCAAAGACTGAAAGCACAGGTGATGCCCAATCCTTCCGAGGGTTTTTTTACTATTACAGGCGAGTTCAAACAAGCGCAGGTTACTATAAGCAATTTATTAGGACAAGAGGTTTTGAAACCCCAAACCATATCACAAGGTGGTAAACTGGATGCTTCTGCTTTGGAGAATGGTATTTACCTGCTTACTGTTTCCGAAAAGCATAATACCTATGTTCGCAAGGTTCATATTACCAGGTAGCTTATTGCGCATTACAATTGCATCGCAAAGGTTTTTTCTTATTGAAGCATTAACTTAGCGGACGATGAAAACCCAGATGCTTCAGCCCGGCCCTGCGCTCCTGCCTTATGTGAGCAGCATTGTGGTGCTCGAAAGCGAAGCGGGTGAAACCGCAGCCGATCTTCCCTTTTATGCCGATGGATGCCCGGGCCTCATGTTCGCGCAAAGCCGGGAAGGCGTGGTGCTGCATCCGCAAAACCAGGTGCTGGATGAATTCATTTTATACGGGCAAACTGTTCACCCCATCAGCCTGCATATCAAAGGAGATTACCGCCTGCTTGTTTTTACGCTGTATCCTTATGTCACCAAGCCGTTTTTTGACGTGAACCCCGAAGACATTACCGACAGCTGTCTCGATCTTTCATTGAAATGGGGTGAAGTATTGGCTATGCTTAAAAATGCAAAAACAGCGGCAGGGCAGGTGAACATCCTGGGCGCATTTTTGCAGGCATTGAGCGGAGCTAACGGAGGCAGCATTAACGCGGCCGTGCGCAAGGCGATCCACACCATTATCGACAGCAACGGGAACAGCTCTATGAAACAGATCCGTGATGCGGTGCACATGACCGAACGTACTTTCGAAAGACAGTTTTTTTCCACCATCGGCATTTCGCCCAAGCTGTTTGCGCAGATCGTCAAATTCCAGTCATCGCTGCACCAGCTCACCAACGAGGATAGGCAGCAGCTCTCCGACATCGTTTACAAGAACGGCTTTGCCGACCAGTCGCATTTTATCCGCACCTTTAAAAAATTTGCGGGAAAAACACCCGGTGATTTCAGGAGACAAGCGGCCAGGTAGCATTGCAGTGGCCTGCTCCGCCACAACAGCTGAAGCTTATTTTGCCGGTTTTGTTCTATCCCTGTTCCTGCGGGCCGCTTAATTTTGTGCTGTTCAATCATCAACAGTATGTTTTCAGTACAAAATAATTTGCTTTTTGCTTCGGTCCTGCTCACTGCACTTATTGCAGGCTTGTTTTATGGCTGGGCCTGTTCGGTAGTGCCGGGCCTGGGCAGGATCACCGACCGCGAATACATCAGCGCCATGCAAAGCATGAACAAAGCCATCATCAACCCCGTTTTTATGTTGAGCTTTATGGGCGCACTCATCGTTTTGCCCCTGGCCTGTTACTACAGCTATTCGCACAGCAGCATCACCTGCTTTTACCTTATGCTGGCAGCCGCTTTGTTTTATATTATAGGTTCGTTCGGCATCACCATGGCCTGCAATGTGCCTTTAAACAATTCGCTGGAAAGCTTCGATCTTTCATCGGCCACCGCTGTGGAGATCACGCAAAAAAGGACCTCTTTCGAAATGCCCTGGAACAAGTATCACCTTGTGCGCACCATTGCCGCTGTTGCTTCATTGTGCTGTACCATTTTAGCCGTTCTCAAAAAATGAAGATACTGCTCTGCTTTTTATACTTTTTTTTCGCCAGCATGCCCGGTAAAGAAAACGCAACGGTGCATACCGTAAAGATCGAGGGCATGCGTTTTATCCCCGAAACCATCCAGGTAAAACCGGGAGAAACGGTGCGCTGGATCAACGAAAGCAAGGGACTGCACAACGTGATTGCCGCAGACGGAAGTTTTGCAAGCGCCATGCTGGGAGACAAAACCAGGGTCTTTGAATTCACTTTTTCCAAAGCAGGCACCTGGAATTATTTTTGCCGCCCGCACAGGCTCATGGGCATGAAAGGAAAAGTGCTTGTGGTGGATCCTTAAACCGGGACCTTAACAGCACCGGCTTATTTCCGAACAGTAAATTTTCCCGCATGCTTCGAAAAAGCTTTTGTCAATGAGAAAAAGCTTTCTGCCTGGCCATTTCAACTTGCAATGATCCGAACATAAATCACGGGTCTTACTTATGTTACCTGCTTTATTGGAATGAGGTGAACCGGGGCCATACATTATATTCCTATGGCCCCGGCTTACACTGATCGCTTTTGCTTTTATAAGGTCAGCAGCACTTAATTGCCTCCCCCGCCTGCAACATCAGTATCCGTTGATTCTTCTTCCTGTTTGGGGTTAAGCGAATCGAAGGCGATCTTGATGGCATTTTCTGTTTTGGAAGAAACAAACTCGAATGGAATTTCGGGCCAGGCCTTGTACCATGCCAGCCTCACCGCGTCTCTGCTGAACACCACAGGTCCTACGCTTCTTTCAAGGGCTGTGAGCTCCGCACTGCGGTTATCTACCCTTGTCTTCACGTTCGCAGCAAATGTTTTGGTAAACCTGGTTTCGAATAAGGTGCCTTTTCTTGCAAAATAACCCAGTGCGCTTTTGGCGCCTTTTCCAATTATTCCGCCAGCTGTTGCAAGTGCAGCCGAGTAAAAAGTTTCCTTGGCCATTCCGCTAAAGCCTGCGTCTTTGTCGTGAAGGGCCATTTTTATCCCGGTTTCCACAGCCCCGGCAATTGCATTTCCCCCGGTGTTCTCAAAAAACGGGCTGATCACCGTTTTCATGATGCTGCTGGGAAGATTAGCAACAAATGCTTCCCCGGTTTCACCAAGCGCCATGCCGGCTGCCCGGTCTGCTGCAAATTTAGTGATCCGTTCTCCGATGGTAGCTGTTGCTCTTCCGAGGGTGCGTGAACCCAGGAATGATGCGACCCTGCCGACTCCAGCGCCAATTGCCACACCAGTGGCCCCCGTAATAAAACCGCTGAGTGCTGCAAGACCTATATCAAGGCCGGTAACTTTTTCATGGAGTATGGCTTTTACAATAAGAACGGCCACCACGCTCACAATGGCGCCTACCAAGCCCGATATGAGCCATGCCCAGTGCCCGCTGGGGTCGGTATATTCTATGGGATTATCACCTGCATAAGCGTACCTGTTAAAAGCAAGCGGGCTGTTTCCATGCTGTTTGCCGATCTCTGAATCTGCAGAAATGAAACGGCCTGTGTAGGCATTATACATCCTTGGGCCGTAATTATATAATCCCACGCCCGTTTCTGCCGCTTTCCCGGTAAATGAGGCCGATACCGGAACAGCAGCAGTATTATTATCCAGGCTTCTTCCATAAGGATCGTAATGCAGGCGTTCGATTACACGGCCACCGGAATCGGTAACAGCGCTGAGGCTCGAAATGTGGTTGTGATGGAAATAGAACACCTGCACACCGGGTGCAGCAGGCACCGGGGCCTGTGCATGCGATTCATGCGCGGTAAGAAGGCTTCCGAACATGATATAAAGGAATACAGGCACTGAAGCAAACGGATAAGTATAAGAGAGCCATGCCGGTTTACGGTATAAGCCTTTTATGCCTGATCTTAGCTGCTGGTAGCCCATATGCATCAGCCAGCCGGCCAGGGCAAGGAGGAAGAAAAGAATGATGGAGATCTTGACCGACCGGAGGTCTTGTGGGAAATGGAATGAGTCGTTAGCAGCACCAGGTGTAAAAGCGGTACCCGGCATGTCGGAAGTGGAAACGGTGCTGTCGTAACCCGTATAATGGGCCTGGTCGAAAACCATTAAGCTTACCAGGTTCCAGGGGGTTTTTACCATGGCCATTTTTCCGCCCGGGCCCTTAATGCTTTTGTTAAAAGTATAGGACGCTACCGGGCCATTTATGCCGCCTGCTATGTTGCACACGATGGATGAATGATCCGATATGTAGAGATTTGCTTTCGATTGCACCGACAGGGCAGATGCACCTGCCATGATATAAGCATCTGTTTGTGCAAGCTTGTTCCCGGTATGGTCGTAATAGAGGTTCAGGTATTCGGATGCACTGCTGCCCGTTGCCGGGTCGGTATAGCTCCTGCTGATGGCCTGCAGCAGGTCGGCAGAAGAAAAGGTGTACCTGTTGGTGCCCTGCGGGCGCATTAAGTTTGTTTCGGTATATTGATATTGAACATTGCAGGTTGCATTTCTGCCAGGGGCTTCAGCCGGTGCGATCATGCCTATGGTGAGGGTATATGTGCCCGGGTTGAGGGTTAAGGAGCCTGCTGCTGGTTTGCGGTTGCGCGCCCACAGCACCAGCTTCGGTGCCGAGCTTGAAGGATCGGAGGTCCATACGCCCAGTTTAGAGGTATCGCAGTCTTTGAGGTTCGCCTGCTTGGTAAACACAAGGGTGGTTCCGCCAGCAGGTACATTGATGATGAACGAGAACTGTTTGCCGGGGTCAAGGCAGGTGCTTGTTCCGTTGGTGAATCCTTTTCCTGTTAGTGTGTTCCCGGCAGGGATCACCAGTGAATAATAATTGTTACAGGTATATGTGCTGCCTGTGCCGGGCTTTTTTGCAGGAACGGCTTTTGTGGCAGCACCCGTTTTCATAATGGAAGGTTTGCCCGGGCTGATGGGCAAAATATGTGCCCCCGGAACTGTTACCTGCGAAATAAACCGGAGGGCAAGGGTCGTGCTTTGCAGCTGCATGTGTGTCGAGCTGCTTGTGCGCATGTTTCCTGCCTCATCATAAGTTGCGGCAAATGTGGTATCGCGTATGGCAAGGGTGCTTGCGGCAAGCCGGTGTCCCTGGCCCAGCCGGTATACTTCATTGTTCCGGGTCATCATGTCTCCGCCCTTGTTATATGAATAGCTGATGGTATTGTACACCGGGGAGGCAGCGCCTGTAAGCCAGCCCATGTTGTTATAGGTGTAATATTCCGATTCGTTAAGCCGGCCGGCTGACCTGCTGCGCCTGTCAATGATACTGTCGAGGTGCATGGTGGCGCTCCAGTGATAGCCGTTGCTCACCACCGTATCGTTCGAAATGCTGCTGGTAAGCAAATGGCTGCTCATAATACCATATGATGAGTCGTACGTGTACTGCGAGTTCATGCCGTTCCTGAACCGGATTGCTGCTGCCTGGCCAAATGGGTTTACCTGGTCGTATTGCACCATGGTAAGGGCATTGGCGCTGTCGAGGTTATTGTCTTTAAGGTTGATCGCTTTCACCGACCCGTTACCCAGGTAGGTGTAGCTTTGCACCGATCCGTCAGGAAGGGTTTCCTTTGTAAGGTCGCCTTTCGCATTGTAGCACAGCAGGGTGGTGTAGCATGCAGCAGCAGGTGCATCTGCCGCCTGCGACACTGTGCAGCCGATGTTATTCCAGTACCGGAGGGGAGCAGGAAGATACGCTTTTGTCATGTTGAGCCGGCCGTAACAGTCGTAACCGTATTTATAGGCAAAAGGCGTTGACGGCCCGTACAGGTGCGCTGCCTGGCCTGCAGCAGTGCCTGTTGCCTGTGCCGAAATGGTCCTTACCACGCTGTCGAGCATGCCCATGGTATATGTTCCGTCATAAAAAAATTTATCCCGGGCGCCCGCAGAATCGTTTGCCATGTATTGCGTGCGGGTAAGCAGTCTTCCCAGCTGGTCGTATGTGTAGCTTTCGCAGCTGGCCCGGAGGCCGTTGCGTAACAGTTTCTTTTTATTAACCAGCAGGCCGTTATGGTAAGTGTAATAGCTCGTTCCGTTATCGGGGTTGCTTATTTGCGTAACCATACCCAGCGAGTTATAATTCGTTACATTCACCACGTTGTTCGGATCAATGATGCTGTCAATTAGCCTGTTCGGAAGGTATTTGTACGAGGTAACGCCCCCGTTGGGATCAATTCTTTTTACAAGAAGTCCTGATGAATTGGAATAAGAAGTAGTGGTTGAAGCCCTGTTTGTGCCGGCTGCGGTTGTAACGGCTATCGCATTATTAAGCTGGTCGTATACGGTTAAAGTAGAGTCGCCATCGATCACCTGGTATTTTAATAAGCCATCGGGGTAGTAAATAAAGTTAACCCATGCAGGTGCGGAACCTGAACCGGGCCCGCTGGTGTACCGGGGTAAAGCTTCCTTTGTAATCTGCCCCGGAATGCTGGTGTGGTATATTTTCTCTTTTACTTTTACCTGGCCCAGCGGTCCTTTTGATTCCGTTTTATAATTCCTGCCGAAGCCGTCATTGTACGACTTGTTCCAATACCATTGTGCCTGGTCATTATTGGTCCAGTCGCATCTTTTCTTCACATAAACCACCAGTGGTGCACCCGGCATGCTTTCGAGGATAACCGTATCGAGCATGATAAGGCGGGATGGGCTGGCCGGATCGGGTCCGTAATGTGCCACTTCTCTCCCGAAGCCGTCATAGGCGGTTGAATCGGGAAAACCTGCGGGGTTGGTTTCCGAAAGCTCTACCCCGAAATCAGGATTAAAGGTAAAGGAGTTCACCAGCCTTTTCCCGTTTTCATCTGGCGCGGAGGTTTTGCGTTGTATAAATGTGTAGAATGTTGTTTCATATTCAAACCCGGTGGTGCTGCCATCGGGATTTACCGAGCTTATAATATTTCCGTAGATATCATAATCGTAGTTATTGGTTACCCACGTGTTGTTCACATCATCCCAATGGCCGGCCATAGATAACTGAAGGCCCGCAGAAAAATACCGCATCATTTTTAAGTCGAGATCGTTCACCGGGTCCCACCTGATGGAAGATGACGGGGACTTGCTGTGCTTTTCGGTGGCCCGCAGGTACATATGGGTGTTGCCCTGGTTAGGTGTCATATGCCAGTATGTGAAGATCCGGTAAAGCGTATCTGAAGAACGTACTGCCTGCGGTGATGCCGCATTAACACTGGCTGAAAGGATAAGGTTTCCCGAAGTGTCGTATTGGTTCCTGGTGTAATCAAACTGTGTGGTAACCCAGTTGCTGCCCGATCTGCAATGGGTATATTTTGTAGCTCCTGCCACCTTTATTTTGTAAGGAAATTTCCCGGATATGGCTCCGGGAGTAACAATATACCTGGTGATCTCTCTTGTAAGGATATTTCCCGACAGGCTCCTGATGGAGTCAATTGAACCGGTGATGGGGTATCCTTTATGAAAGTAGCTTGTAACGGTTTTGGCATAATCAGACTCCGATTTCCAGCCAAATCCCAGGAAACCATCGGTGCGGTTGGAAGTGGCATTGCCGTAGTTCAAAGTATACGTGTAATTAAAGTCCGCTGTGTTGAAAGTGGATGGGTTTTGTGCAGAATAGCTGTAGCCGGAAACAACATGAAATGGCGATTGCACCAATGCTGCGGGCAATGCCGGTCTTGTGCCTGGCGTATACACGCCTGGATCGGTGAGCGGCTTATAGCTGATGCTTGTGGAAGTGGAGAGATCGGTGAGCAGGCTGATCTGGTTGACAGGCAGGCATAAGTTAAGGGCATATTGCATGGTGGCAGCCCCGCATCCTACGATATCGGGAAACCCGTCACCACTGTAATCTGCAAGGAACCTCGGATAAAGGGAAGCATTCCTGTAGTTGGCTGCCGTGCCAAAACCTGATGTGCTGTTGCTGATCGCATCGAAGCCCAGTCCGTTGCTTAACGAATAGGAAACACCGTTGGTTCCAAACCCGATGATGTCGCACCTTCCGTCACCGTTAATATCGGCAAGCATTCTTGGTGTTGTTCTCTGGTCGGGAAACCCGGTGGACACGGTAAAGCCCGCAGGCCCCGGCTGGGTGAAGGCGAAAGGCCCCAATAAGGTTGAATTGCCGTGGTTAAAGCTGTAAAAAACGCTGTCGTTATTAAAGGAGATAATATCGGGATAACCATCGCCATTGATGTCGCCAAACATCCGCGGGGTTAACGTTTCGCAAATGAACCCGTTGGCCGCACCCGATCGGAAACGGGCCAATATGTTCACTGTTGCATCAAATCCGCTTCCGTTGCTTAATGCATAATATGCGCCCGTCCGTCCAAAACCCGCGATATCCATTTTGCCATCGTGGTTTATGTCTATCAACTGCCGTGGGAAGCTATCCTGGTCGCTGTATCCCTGGCCGATGGTGAATGCTGCAACAGACCTGACGGCCGTTGCAAAAGGAGGGACTGAACCGCTGAAATTGCCTGTATTTAATGAGTAATAAACTGCGTTGTCTTTGAACCCTACAATATCGGCTAAGCCGTCACCATTGATATCACCAAGCATCCTGGGGTGTCCCCCCTGGCTTTGATATCCTGCCATGATGCTGAAGTCATCAGTTGCCTTTGTAATTGGCCCCATGTTATTGCCGTTGCTCAGTGAATAGTAGGTGCTTGTGTCTTTAAAGCCCAGGATATCCGCCATGCCGTCACCATTGATGTCGGCAACCATGATAGGCTTGGCTGAAGGATCGTTCCACCCGCTGTTTACATTGAATATACCGGAAAGGAGCGGAGGCGACTGGAACCCCCTGGGGCTTCCCAGGTAAATGCTTGTATTATTGTCGGCAAACCCTACCATATCCTGCATTCCGTCCCCGTTAATATCACCGGTGGTTATCGTATTCTGCCGTTTCCATCCGTGTGCCACAGTAAGCGCTCCCACGCCTGTTGCCGGGCTATCCGGGAATACCTGCCTGCCGGCTGTTTGCGCACCCCATCCAAATGATGTTAAGGGCAGGCGATTGCCATTGGCATCCGCTTCTGCAATGCTGCTTAACTGGTCCTGGCCCGTTTGCAAGCTGCTCCTGTAATCAAGGTTATAGCTTTTTACAATGTGATAGGCTGATGCATGCGCCATGGGTTTGGGGTTCACTCCTGTAATGATGGAGTCAAGCAGGTAGTTCACCACCAGCTTCGAGCCTGCTTCATACGACATGATGGGGTTGGTTCGTGAAGTATAACGGAAGCTGATGTAACGTGAAAGTTCGAGCCCGTACATATTACCTGTATAGCTGATCTGGTTGATATAGATCGTGCCATTATTGTGTATGTAATTAAAGGTCATGTAATTTCCGTTGAGGTCGGTTACCTTTGTAATGGCCCACACGCGTGCAGCTGTTTGCAGGTTGGGATTGGCAATAACCCTTGAATTGCTTGTGCTTCCATATTCCGTTTTTTTTCCATCATCTGTATAAACGGTAAAAAACTCAGGGCCGCTGGCCGGGCCCAATACACTGCTTACAACAATGGTTGTGTTGCTCTTCACATTGGTGGTGTATTTGCTGTTTAGCTGGCCATATTGAGCGGAGCCGGGGAGCAGGATCAGCTCTTTACCATCCAGGTAAAAACGGTCGTTGGCATTATATGCTACCGAAGTAACCTGTCCATCCACCAGCTTACTGCATCCACCCCTGGTAATTGCAGACAGGCCGTTTAAGGTCCACCCCAGGCCCAGCAACCCATCGCCTCCTGCACTATTGTAGTTTATGGACAATTCGGGTTGCATGCCGTTTGTTCCCGGGGGTATGATGATCGGAATAGAATAGTTTGCCTGGCCGCTGTTGTCAACAGAGAAATTGCCGTTGATCTTTCCCGCCACTGTCTTTAAACCAGAGGTAGCCGGTGAAGGAGGTAAAAAAGGAGTGGAAAAAAAAGACAAAAAGAAAAATGCAAGCGCTTTCAGGCTGATAAAGTAGAGGTTCATAAATTTGATTTCATTAGTGCAAACCAAAGATGCTGTAAAAAAATAATTACTTTATAAATCCGGTAACACCAACGGCCTGTTAATATTTAAGCAGCAGGCAGATTAATTTTAAGTAACACATTTTCTATATTAAAGTGGACGTGGTGGTTTGCCTGGCAGAAATTGCAGGGCTGTTTGATAGGGCGGAAGTGCTGCACGCCTGTTTCATTCATACATAAAAAGCCCGCCTCTTCTTTATGGAGAGACGGGCTGTATGTGATGCCGTTTATCCTGTTTAATTGTTCCCCAGCAGCTCGAACAGCTCGGATATCTTCGGTGAAAGAATGATCTCGGTGCGCCTGTTGGTGGCACGGCCTTCGGGCTTTGCATTATCAGCTACAGGGAAATACTCCCCGCGGCCCGATGCGGTGATCTGTTTCGGGTTTACCCCGTATTGCTGCGAAAGCAGGTTCATGATGGTGGTGGCCCGCATCACGCTCAGGTCCATGTTATCGCGAAGCTCACCCCGTTTAAACGGAACATTATCGGTATGCCCTTCCACTTCAATATCAATATCCGGTTGTTTGGAAAGCACTTCGCCCAGCTTTTGCAAAGCGGTTTTTCCTTTGGGGTCCACATCATATTTACCCGATTTAAATAAGAGCTTTTCCGAAAGGGAAACATATACTTTTCCATCTTTGCGGATCTCGGCCGTGAGCTCCGTATTGTTAAAATCAATGAGGGCTTTGCGGATCTTATCCAGCAAAACCTGCTGTGCCTGTTTCTGGCGCTGGATGGTGGCCTGCATTTCGGCAACGCGTTTATTGCTGTTCTCAAGGTCGCTCAATTGCTGTTTAAGCTTTTCATTGAGCGCGCGCACTTCGGCTTCGCTCATCTGCTCGCTTTGCTGCTTGCTCTGGTCAAGGTCTTTATAGCGGGCATCAAGTCCTTTGAGCGATGAATCAAGCCTGTTGTAAGAAACACTGAGGTCGTTATAACGGCTGTTCAGTGCCTTGTATTTCTTTTTCGACACACAGGAGCCGAGCAACAGCATGGCGATGATCGTTGATACGATGCATAAAATAAAGTCAGTTTTTTTCATCACATTTTTTATTGAGGAATAAGTGCTGAGAAAAAAAGATGCCAGTGGCAGACTTCCTTTATTGACGGGGGAATGTGTTTTTACCTGCGCAATAAATGAGGAGAAAATCCCCCATGTGCCTGTGAATATGTTGCACCACAAGTGGATTAGTTATTGTAATGATCCCTGCATGAGATCAGACTTTAATTCTCTTATTAATGCAGCCACGCCAGTGCTTGTTGATTTTTATGCAGAATGGTGCGGCCCCTGCAAAGCACAGGCGCCAATCCTGCTGGAAGTGGCGCGCGAGCTTTCGGATAAGATCCGGATCATAAAAATAGATGTAGATAAGAACCCGCAGGTGGCCGGTGCTTACCAGGTGCAGGGCGTGCCCACACTGGCCGTGTTTAAGAGCGGGAAGCTTGTTTACCGCCAGTCGGGTATGCACAGCAAAGCACAATTAATGGATGCAGTGAAAGCTGCGATCGGTTAATTAACATTAGCGCATCAGCCACAGCAATGTGTATGCTAAATGGCTGCCAGCGCTTTTTCCATTTCTTTTAAGGTAACCGATTTAGGCTTCAGATCAAGGGTGGTATTTTCGGTAAATCGTTTTCGCTCGATCTGCATCACCGGTCCTTTGTCTTTATTGAACGACACATAGATCACCTTCACATCTGTTCCTTTTGGCAGGCTAGCATAATACCCGAACTCGTTTCTGCTGGCATACATATAACTGTTTAAAGAAGGAACAAAAAAGGCCACACGTGCTTCGTCTGTACCCGGAACAGTGATGGTGGCCATGCGGTCGGGTGGGGTTTGTGTAAACCTGTCGCAGTTAAAGGTACCGAACGTGCTTAACGAAGTGGCATATACATTACCTACTTTGCTTTCGTCAAAAGCACGGGCATTGCTTTGTTTTTTCACCAGGTCGGCCGCAGCAATATCAAGCATGGCCATTAATGGCTGGGTTTCACTGAGCTTTTCCTGCGCAAAGGTTTGCCTGGCAAGCGTGGTCATAAAATGCGAATTGCGGTAGCCGGCATAATGCAGGCTTACATATTTTTTTCCGTATTGATCCACCAGCGCTTTCATGCTTTTTTGTTTCAGGTGGTCAATAATTTTAAGTGCATTGCGGTGGGCGTATGCATCAAAAAAGTATTGCGAAAACGGCCCTACCGATCTTACAAAGAGGTCTTTCACATCGGTGCGTGTAATGGCGTTGCTGTTACTCTGGCTGATGAGCTGTGACAAGGCATTGTTCCATTGGTTCTGTTCTTTATATTCCGCATTGGCAGCATGAAGCAAAGCCTGTTCATCGAGCCATCCGCGGAATTTGTCCAGCTCTTCGTGCTCGAAACGGGCCGAATCAATTCTGTATTGTGTCCACAGCGGTTCCAGTTGTTCCATCACTTTATAGTAATTGTTTAACCTGCGCTCAAATGCTTTTTCCCTGCGCGCGGTAATGACGATGAATTTTTTCTGCAATGTTTTTGTAGAAGAGAACAGGCGCTGGTGCCATGGAAAGATCTTTTTATAAACCGGGGCCAGGTATTCCGGTTTTTCAGGGAGATTGGCAGGGCGCTTAAGCGCGGCAGGCAGCTCGTATTCGTAAGCTGCGTTTGCAGGCACAGCACCACAATCGATCATCAGCGATTGCAGGTATTTGGTATTGAGGTTAACAAATGCAATGGATCCCGGTGCATCTATCCCTGCCGGGCGAAAGGGAATGTCCGTAGGTTTCCACTCGGTAATGCCATCTTTATTGGTAACCGCAGTAAACAGGCTCATTTCATTTTTCATATTAATGGTGGGCATGTTCACGCTCATGTTATTGCCTTTTTTTAAGCGGAGCTCTTCACCGTCTGCATATGCATTTATGGAAAACATGCCCCCGCTTTCCAGCATACGGCCGTTGCTTACCGTTGACAGCTGGTTGAAAGCGGCATCTGCCGGTTTTAAAAACTCCTGCAACACCACCTTTACATTGCCCTTAACCGGCTTGCCGCTTTTTGTGAGGAGCGCATTGGCAGGAATGACTATGCTTGTTCCGTTCGAGCCCTTAATGGTATTTTGTTTACCGGCATCAATGGTAAAGGTTTGTTTATACTCAGGCGAAACCTGTTTGATGAGGTCGCTGGTGGAATGGAATGCATAGGTGTTTAGTGTAATGTCGACCCTGCGGTTAATGGCTTTTCCGTCATCACTTCCATTATCCGCTTCGGGCTTTCGCTCGCCAAACGAGCTGCTCACCATAAATTTGGGTTTGATCTTATTGGCCAGTAAATAATCTTTAACAGATTGTGCCCTGCGTTCCGATAGCTTTACATTATACAAGGCATCTGCATCGCTATCGGTGTGTGCGGTAATGGCTATTTCGTAGTAAGGGGCGTTTTGCGTGGCCGCGATCAGCTGGTTAAGCACAAGCTCGTCATTCTTGTCGAGCACATGTTCATCGGTATTAAAATTAATTTTGAAAGGAGTGGCCCGGTGTTGGGCCTGTAGGTTGCCAATAAGAACTGTGATCAGCAACACCAGAAAACAAACTCTGTACTGCATAATTGTAAGGATTAGTATGTTAGGAACGCATACATTGTGCTTTATGGTATGAAACAGGAAACATAATTTAAAAATGCGTGCTGCTTTTCAGAAAAGGGACAATGCAATAAGCCGCTTATAAATACCGTGGCATGCTTTGCAGGGAGCAGGATTAACACCGCTAAACGCTTTGGGTTTTCAGTAAATACTTCTTTGCCGGTCGCCCCGGTAATGTTAATCACGGTCGTGGCTTTTTTCAAAGATTAAACCTCAGTTTGAATAATCCATTGTTCGGGTTCGGATAAAAGTTAAGCGCTTCCACATCCGGGCTTTATTGCATTAAAAGGCAACATCATTTTTTAGTTTGCCCGCGCAGGTTAAATTCGTGCTTATCATTAATAAGTAAGCATTCAGTATGTCGGTTATCACCAATAAATTTAACTCGCACGAAGTAAACCCGCAAACAGAGATCCTGTTGCTGGGAACATTTACCCATGATCATGCCCACTCTGGCGATTTTTTCTTCGGACGTCCGCGTAATTTTTTGTGGCATTTGTTGCCTGTGTGTTTTAAGGAAGAACCCTTAAAAGAAGCTTCATTGCAGCAGAAGCAGGCTTTTATAAACAAGCATAAAATTGATTTTGCAGATGTGATCCGCTCGCTGGAAGTGGAGTGGGGTGACGAAGAAATTACGGAAGATGATTTTATTGACTCGCATGCACATGAATACAACGACCTGGTTGCACTGGTCGATTCATTGCCAAACCTGAAAGCAGTTTATTTTACGCGTAAAACATTTAACGGGATCCCGGGGATCAAAACAAAGGTGAATGAGCTTGCCAAACATTGCATAAACAAGAACATCCGCTTTTGTAAATTAGATACACCTGCCCGGCATTTCAGCCATGAAAAACAAAAGCAATGGATAGATACGATCGTGCTGCAGAAAACCTGCTTAAGGGTTTGATCAGCGATACATCAAAATAGCGCTGATGAATTTAATGCAAAGATTGAACGATCGGCCACAGATTTTCAGTGTTGTAAAGCAACTGCCCTTTACAGCCAGGTTAATTAATTAAGTTCCTGTCAGTTTGAGCGGGGTCGAAAACTACGGGAATAAGAAAGGTCTTTATCACGGTAGTCGCATAAACAATATAAATTCTCTATCTGTTTAATGTGTGGCTTTTAACTGCATTGTTCAGGAGTACAACCTTACTTGTTTTCCATTTCATAGCTCACCATCCAGTTGATCCCGAATTGGTCCTGCCACATTCCAAAGAACGAACCCCATGGCGATATATCAAGCGGCATAATCACATTTCCACCTGCAGAAAGCCCGTTAAACAGCATAGTAGCTTCTTCTTTCGACTGTGCATTAAGCGAAAGCGAAAAATTATTGCCTGCGTTGATGGGAGGCCCGAACCCTTCAGGCGCGTCACTGCCCAATAATAAAGTTCCGCCACCGATGGGCAAAGAAATATGAGCGATGAGGTTGGCTGCACTTGCAGGTGTATGCTCCGAAGGCATGTCTTTAAACCGCACCACCTGTACAAATTCGCCCCCGAAAACAGAGCGGTAAAAGTTAAATGCTGCTTCACACGTATCCGTGAATGTTAAGTAAGGAGTGATTGATGCCATAAGTTTTGAATAAATTGAAACACCAAAGTAAACAATTTACCTTTTACGGGGTTATTAAATAATACTTAAGCCTGAATGGCAAAACGATCATGAACATCAAAAGACTTTTCGGAACAATACTTACCATACTCGGAATTATCGGGTTAATTTATGCCGCCATCCTTTTTGTGAACGGAGCGGGTGGCAGTAATACCAAAGCATTGATCACTTACGGGATCCTGGGTGTTATTTTCTTTAGTTCGGGAATAGGGCTGATCCGCACCACTAAAGATGAATCCTGATCTTTTGACGGGCAAATGTTTGTAAGGAAAATATCCCTGGTATCTTTGCGGCATGAACGGAACAATTCGCGCAAACGTAAAACCGGGAATGCTGGTGCATATCATTCTTAAAAAAGACCAGCGTACGGGTGATCTGACAGAAGGCATTGTAAAAGACCTGTTGACCAGCGCACCAAAACACCACCGTGGAATAAAGGTAAGACTGGAAGATGGTCAGGTAGGGCGTGTGCAGGAAATTATTGAGGAATAACAGGTGGTGTAAAACTGCTCACGATGGGTTAGGGAATGCCCAATGTGTCTTCCTTGTTATCTTTTTTATTGTCTTCTTCTTTTTTATCTTTTACATGAACCCGTTCCCCGTGGCCTGTTTTAGCCATGTCTTTTCCCTGCAGCTTATCATTTCCCAATGCATCAGGTACTTCCTGTTCCTGCTTGTTGTCTTCTTTTTGCGTTTTCATGATCGTGTTTTTGTAATGATCACAGCATAAAAAATGCCAGTTCGTTTCCAAACCGGCATTTAACTAGCTTAATGTAGGATCAATCCACAATATTCACATACATGCCTTTAATTTCTTTGGCGTATTTTCCTTCTACGATCTTTCTTTTTATTTTTTGGGTGGGGGTCATTTCACCGGCTTCCAGGCTAAACGGCCTGCGCTTTACTATAAATTCTTTTACACGCTCAAATTTGCCAAGCTCTTTTTCCAGCTGTTTCATGTCTTCTTCCACCCAGTCTTTTACCTCTTTATCAGTAATAAATTCTTCGGGGCCGTTAAAATAGTCCTCTTTAAATTTAAAGCGGTCTTTCATCTCTTCTTTCGAAGGAACAATAATGGCCGTGAGGTATTCCTGCTTATCGCCAATTAAAAAAAGCTGCTCAATGCGTGGTGATTTTAAATAGGCATTTTCGATAGGGGTGGGGTACACATTTTTGCCAAATGAATTGACAATGATATTTTTGATGCGGTCGGTTATTTTCAGATACCCCTTATAGAACTTGCCTACATCACCGGTGTGCAGCCACCCGTCAGCATCAATGGCTTCAGCGGTAAGTTGCGGGCGGTTATAATAGCCCTTCATCACATTAGGCCCCTTTACGAGTATTTCTCCTTCTGCACTTTCAAAATCGGGGGTAAAACTTTCGTAGGTTTGCTGCGTATAGATCTCTTTGGTATCGGGGTTCTGAATGGCCACTGTGCAGCCTCTCCCGATCCGGCCAACCGTTCCGAATACCTGCCGGTGCGGTTCATTCACACAAACCAGTGGCGAGGTTTCTGTTAACCCGTAGCCTTCGCAAACCAGTACACCAATGTTGCCAAAAAATTCGCCAACATGCTGTGGCAATGCCCCGCCACCCGAGATCATGATACTCATGTTGCCGCCCAGCTTTTGTTTGATCTTTTTAAACACCAATGCTTCAGCGATCAATAATTCAAGGCTTAATAACAACCCGTTCGATCGGCCTTCTTCCTTGTTATGCCTTCTTTTTTCGCCAACCTTAAGCGCCCGGTTAAAGATCTTAAGTTTAATGCCGCCTGCTGTCGCGGTGGTTTTACGCACTTTTTCTTCAATGCGCTCCAATAAACGGGGCACCGTTAAAATAGCAGTAGGCTGCGCCTCCAAGATGTTGCTCGATAAGGCCTCCAGGCTCTGGGCAAATGCAATTTCACTGCCCACGTATGTGCTCAGGTAATAGGTTGCCGTTCGTTCATACACGTGGCACAAGGGAAGAAAAGAAAGAAAACGGTAATCGCTTTTAACGATCGGCATCAGGTCTACAGCCATCTGAACATTGCTCATGAAATTACCATGGCTCAGCATGGCACCTTTCGGTTTGTCTGTAGTCCCCGAAGTGTAAA
>JAZKGM010000062.1:2255-3263 GCA_040385895.1 Bacteroidota bacterium | reverse complement strand
ATGGAGTCCGCAGGGTTTACAAATGGTGCTTGATGAGCTGCAACATCTTATTAACCCGCTTTTATTTATTATATATTGGATTTTATACAGCAACAAAAAGCAACTACCGCGGAATGCGTTTTGGCCCTGGCTGATCTTTCCGCTGGTGTACATCTTTTTTGTACTGGTGCGCGGGAACCTGTCCGATTTTTACCCGTATCCTTTTCTGGATGTTACAAAACTGGGTTTCAATTCCGTGCTGAGCAACTGCATCGTGATCACCATCCTGTTTATGGCAATGGCTGTTGTTTTTAACAGCATTGGAAATTACATATCCAAAAGAAGATCGGTTACCGGCTAAACATGGTTCTCCTGTTCGGGTACCTGATTGAAATAATGGGATTAATTTCAAAAAAGCTAACTTGCGCGCCTTATCAATGAAAACATACTTTAAGATCCTTTCGTTTGCAAAGCCGTTTTCGTCTTTCATACCAAAATATGCTGCCCTTGCGATATTCGCTGTTATTTTCGGGCTGATGAACTTTACACTTCTTATTCCCTTGCTCAACGTAATTTTCGAGAAGGTGGAATTAATGGAAGTACCGGTAAGGCCTGAATTCAGCTTAACGCTTGATTGGGCAAAGAACAGCTTCAATTATTATTTTGCCCACACTTATAATGCCAGCGGGCCTTCTTCTGCATTGAGGTTCGTATGCATCATCATTGTGGTATCTGTTTTTCTTTCCAACTTTTTTAAATACTGGTCGCAGCGGGTTTTAACCAGGATGCGCACCAATGTGATCAAAAACATCCGCAAAACCCTGTTCGATAAAATAACCGACATGCATGTGGGGTATTTCCAGGACCAGCGTAAAGGCGACCTGATGAGCAGCCTGAGCAATGATGTGAGCGAGATAGAGAACTCGGTGGTAAGTTCTGTGCAGGTTATCTTTCGCGATCCTTAGATGATAGCCGGGTATATTATCCTGTTGTTTACCATGAGCGTGAAGCTCACCTTGTTCATCCTCC
>JAZKGM010000062.1:0-2245 GCA_040385895.1 Bacteroidota bacterium | reverse complement strand
GCATCATTATCAGTACGGTGGCCAAGCAGTTGAAAAAGCAGGCCAAGGAAGGACAGAACCTGTTGGGAAATATACTCAGTATCATTGACGAAACAATTGGCGGGATACGCATTGTGAAAGCGTTCAATGCGCAGCATTATGTAAAGAAAAAGTTTGAAGTACAGAACAACATCTACAGGAACATCCTCAAGTCGATGTGGAATAAAAGAGAGCTTGCTTCTCCGCTGTCCGAGTTTTTAGGTGTAAGTGTGGTAGTAGCCGTTTTATTATATGGTGGCCAGCTGGTATTGGAAAACCGTTCTGACCTCAATGCCAGTGAATTTATTACATACATCGTACTGTTCTCACAGATCCTGGTGCCGGCCAAAGCCATTTCATCGGCTGTTACCAATATTCAGCGTGGACTTGCTGCCGGAGAACGTATTTTTGTTATTCTTGATACTGATATCACTGTAAAAGAAAAGGAAGACGCTGTAGCCGTTCAGCTCAATCATGCCATTGAATATAAAAATGTAAGCTTCCGTTATGCCGATCACGATGTCATCAAAAATGTAAGCCTAACCATTCCCAAAGGGCAGATGATCGCACTTGTCGGGCAATCGGGAGCCGGCAAAAGCACCCTGGCCGATCTGCTTCCGCGGTTTTATGATGTTACTGCCGGAGAAATCCTGATTGACGGCATTGATATCCGTAACGCAAAGCTGCAAAGCCTGAACGGCCTGCTTGGAATAGTTACACAGGAAAGTATCCTGTTTAATGATACCGTGTTAAATAACATTGCCTTTGGAATGACCGATGTGAGTGAAGAAGCCGTTACCGAAGCCGCAAAGATTGCCAATGCGCATGAGTTTATTGTTAAAATGGAAAAAGGCTACCACACCAACATTGGCGACAGGGGCGGAAAGCTTAGCGGAGGTCAGCGTCAGCGCTTAAGCATTGCGCGTGCCGTGCTTAAGAACCCACCGATCCTGATCCTGGATGAAGCCACTTCGGCATTGGATACAGAAAGCGAACGCCTGGTTCAGGATGCCATACAAAACCTGATGAAGAACAGGACCAGCATTGTGATCGCGCATCGTTTGTCGACCATACAGCATGCCGATAAAATCGTGGTGATGCAGCAAGGCGAAATCATTGAAACCGGAAAACACCAGGAGCTTATCGCGAAGAACGGGATCTATAAGCGCTTAAGTGATATGCAGACGTTTAGTTGATATCATGTCATTGGAAATTAGTCATTAGTTAATACAGAATATGATTTTAGATGAACTTGAAACATACAAAATGGCAGATGCGGTTTCTGATGAAATATGGAATGTGGTTTTAAGCCGGAAATATCAACCACTAATCACCAATGACCAACAACGGTTTTAAATCCTATAATAAGATTGTTGAAGTAACTGACACCGCCACCTTCGATGCCGGGCAGGTGCATCCCGTATATGCTACGTTTGCACTGGGCAGGGATGCAGAGTGGGTTTGCCGCTTGTTTGTGCTCGATATGAAAAAAGAAGATGAAGAGGGTATCGGTACTTTTTTAAACGTGAAACATATAAGTGCTGCATTATTAGGAAGTACTGTTAAGTTTACCGCAACAATTCATAAAATTGATGGTAATACTCTAATTTGCGACTTTGAAGCAAGGGTTGGTGATCGTTTGATCGCAACCGGACAAACAGGGCAGAAGATCTTAAAAAAAGAAAAGCTGAATACCTTGTTCAGTTCGCTTAAAAATAAAGAAGAATAGAAGGCTTTGGAGCCTCACCAGATATGAATATAAACTTAACCGGAAAAAACGCATTGGTTTGCGGAGCCACAAAAGGTATCGGCAATGCCACTGCATTATTAATGGCAAAATTGGGTGCCAATGTTACCATGATCTCGCGCAACGAAAGTTTGCTTAGCCGGATGGTGAGAGACCTGGATACTTCATTGGGGCAGAAGCACGATTATATTGCTGCTGATTTTAACAACCCGGAAGAACTTAAAGAAAAGCTGCAACAAAAAGTACATGAGCCTAAGGTGTTTCATATCCTGGTTAATAACACAGGAGGTCCGCCTGCCGGGTTGGCCATAGATGCACAGTTGCATGAATATACCACCGCTTTTACCAATCATTTATTATGCAACCAGGTATTGGTTCAGGCGGTTATCGATGGCATGCGCGGAAGCGGATATGGCCGCATTATCAATGTGATCTCCACTTCGGTAAAAGCGCCTTTAAAAGGCCTTGGCGTTTCCAATA
>JAZKGM010000061.1:16301-20079 GCA_040385895.1 Bacteroidota bacterium | reverse complement strand
AATGATCTTAGCCTGCCTGTTCAACAGGAAAACTTCCGGTGTAACAGAGGCGTTGAGGAACCTGACCAGCTCATTGTTCTCATCCCGTAAAATTCTCAGGGACGACTTATAGGTAACACGGTAATCGTTTATGCTTTGTAAGGTGAAGTCTTTGGAAGGAACAATGCCGATGAAGGAAATGCCTTTGGCCCCGTATTCTTTAAGCAGCTTATTGATCGTTAATGTATAGCTTTGGCATAAAGGGCATTCAGGCGAAAGAAAGAGCAGTACCATGGCCTGGTGGTCTTTTATTTCCGAAAGGCTTACTTTCTTTCCTTTGAGATCAAGCAGGCTGATCTGGCCGATCTGCTTATCCGGCAAGGTAAATGCGGTGAGCATGACCACAAGAACGAGCGATATAACAGGGGTTAATTTTAGCACCATTACAAACTTAAACAATTAGATTTACGTACGTATACAGAACATTCCTAAATTAATGATTGTTATTATATGATGAATTGGAGAAATATTGCCATGACTTTGCAGGCTTGCATGTTATTTGCACTGGCTGCCTGCGCCCAGAATAAGGACGTAAAAAATAAACC
This sequence comes from Bacteroidota bacterium, assembly GCA_040385895.1. Classification (GTDB taxonomy): domain Bacteria; phylum Bacteroidota; class Bacteroidia; order UKL13-3; family UKL13-3; genus UBA6183. The sequence goes on along the minus strand of JAZKGM010000061.1, from coordinate 19,495 downwards.
CGCAGCACTAAAACAGATTATGGATACAGGAATTAATAATGCAGATACCGCAACGGCCACTTTTGGGGCCGGATGCTTCTGGTGTGTAGAAGCCGTTTTTCAACAATTGGAAGGCGTAGATACCGTAATCAGCGGATACATGGGTGGCGATGTGCCTAACCCGACTTACCGCGAGGTTTGCGGGGGCCGCACAGGACATGCCGAAGTGTGCCGCATCGTTTACAACCCTAAAAAGCTTACTTACAACGACCTGTTACAGGCATTGTTCATGGCGCACGACCCGACTACTTTAAACCGGCAGGGAAATGATGTGGGAACCCAATACCGTTCGGCTGTTTTTTACCACAACGATACACAAAAGGCTGAAGCGGAAAAAGTGATCAAACAACTTACGGACGCAAAGGTTTATGATGCCCCTATTGTAACACAGGTGGTGCCCGCGCAAACCTTTTTTAAAGCCGAGGATTATCACCAGAACTACTATAACCAGAACAGCGGAGAAAGCTATTGCCAGTTTGTGGTGAAACCCAAAGTGGAGAAGTTCAGAAAAGTGTTTAAAGACAAACTCAAAAATAAGTCGGAAAGCAAATAGATCCGGGCAGGAAACAGTTTATCAAATTGTTTCCTGTTTTTATTTCCTGCTATTTTAAATCCGCTTCGATTTTTCCCATTTCACGCTTTGGTCGCCTTTTACAAAGCGCACAAACCCGGCTATCATGCACCAGTTGGTCATTACAAAATAGTATGGGATAAAGAATAGTTTCACCTTAAGTTTCCTGTGCTCTAAAATTTTACCCAGCAATGCAAGGAAATAAAACAATTGCTGCCCGATCCAGAATAGGCTGAACCAGCCGCCCAGTTCCACATGCAACAGGTACCCGGTAGGCAGCATGATGAGCAGTGCCAGAGGTGCCAGGCTCCAGCGCATCACTTTATGCGAAACATAAATGAATGTTAGCAGCACATCGCGAAAAGGGTTCAATGCTTTGGGTAAACGGAATAAGGCCTGCCATGCCCCGGCTGCAATCCTTGTTTTGCGCTTCATTTCTTCGTTAATGTTCAACGAAGCATGTTCTTCGGCATAGGCATCGGGTTCGTACACCACTTTAAATCCGTTGATGGCAATGCGCATGCTGGCTACAAAATCATCAAGTATGGTATCGTCCTCAAGCGGCTCAAAACAAGCTGTACGAAATGCGATCAGCTCACCGGCCCCGCCTGCAGCGGTGTGTAAGATACTATCCTGTTTTTTCAGCCACGATTCATATTTCCAGTAAAATCCTTCGCCTGCCGATGACGCGGCATTTTTTGCTGTTGTGATCACCCTTTTTTCACCCGAAACCGCACCCACTTTTTCATCGGCAAAATGTTGTACGATATTTTTGACCGCATCTTTGTTGAGCAGGGTATTGGCATCGCAAAAAACAACAAAGGGTGACCTGATGTGTTGCATGGCTCGGTTCTCGGCTGCCGCTTTTCCCCTGCGTTCAGGCTCGTGTAACACGCGTATCCCGCTAATCTTGCTAAGGATCTCAGGGCTATTGTCGCGGCTTCCGTCTGTTATGAAAACAATATCAAGTTTCTGTTTGGGGTAGTTCAGTTCCTGGCAGTTTTTTACCTTTTCGGCTAAATAATACGCTTCATTGTAACAAGGGATCACCAATGAAACTTCCGGCTGGAATGCACGGTCTGGTTTATGAAAACCAACTTTTGACAAACGTTTGAGTGCGGCAAGAACACCGGCAATAAGCGCATAGCCTGCATAGGTGTAAAAAACTATGGCAAAACAAAGCAGAAATAAAATGGCTATCCCTTTCATGAACAGGTGCAAATGTGGGGTATATTGATGTAATAATAAAATTTACCTTCCAAGCTTTTAACTGTATTTTTGGCTGCGTTTTATCCTTAAGGGCTGATCCATGACCAAACTTTCTGTTAATATCAATAAAATAGCTACGCTCCGCAATTCGCGCGGAGGAAATAATCCTGACCTGGTTCAGGTTGCAAAAGATTGTGAGCGTTTTGGTGCAGATGGCATCACTGTGCACCCGCGCCCTGACGAAAGGCATATCCGGTATGCGGATGTGTATGAGCTTAAAAAAGCAGTCGCCACAGAGTTTAACATCGAAGGCAATCCGCGGGAGCAAAAATTTATTGACCTTGTACTGGCCGTTAAACCCACGCAGGTAACGCTGGTTCCGGATGCGGGCGGGCAACTGACCAGCGACCATGGCTGGGACACCTTAAAATACAAAAACTACCTGGTTGAAACCATCGCGCTGTTTCATGCGCACGGCATCCGCACCAGCATTTTTATTGATGCAGATATTGCGATGGTAGAAGCTGCAAAAGCAACCGGAACCGATCGCATCGAACTGTATACGGAAAGTTATGCGCATCAATACGCCAAAGACAGGGAGCATGCGACCAGGCCTTTTATTGAGAGTGCTTTAAAAGCCCGGGAATTGCATATAGGCGTCAACGCGGGTCATGATCTTTCCCTGGAAAACCTTGCTTATTTCCATCAGCAGGTTCCTGATCTATTGGAAGTAAGCATAGGGCATGCATTAATAAGTGATGCGTTATACCATGGCCTTGAAAATACGGTGCAGTTGTATAAAAGGTGTTTAAAATAATGATGCGCCCTGCATTTAAACCTGTATTGTGCCCCGTTTGTCTCCTTTATTGAACGCATGGCATAAAATTACAGTGAAGTTACCCGCTTAGCCTTTATTTTTGAATTCATGAAATGGAAGTACGCAGTGTTTTTCCTTTATGCAATGGCTTTATTGGGCAGTGCATGCAGCGATAAACCCGATCAGTTAAGAGGTGTAACCAAAGAAGAAAGGGCGCTGATCGCACGCGACTCTTTAAACTATACCTATATTAAATGGCTCGAAAGTTCAATCAATTTTGGTACCGTAAAATGCGGGGATAAGGTAAAGCTGATTTACCGGTTTAAAAACGTAGGCGAAAAACCACTGTTTGTGATCAACGTAACGGAAGCGTGCAACTGTTCTTTAACAGAGTTTAATACAGACCCCATTCAACCGGGCAAACAGGGCACCATCCAGGTAACTTTCGACAGTAAAACCCAGGCAGACGCAGTAAGAAAATCGCTTACTGTAGAAACAAATACCTATGGCACCCGTTTGCATGAGTTAACGTTCACCGGTTTGGTGAGGGATTGCTGC
>JAZKGM010000061.1:8064-16291 GCA_040385895.1 Bacteroidota bacterium | reverse complement strand
GAAACCAATGAAGACAGCCCGTACATTATTAAATAATTAAAGAATGAAATTAATATTTAGCCCTTCCGATTTACACTTATTATACGCATATTACCCCCGAATTTCATACTGTAACAGCCGTTGGAACTATTGTGGATTTTGGGGTTAACGAAAACCATAATATTGTACGTACAGCGACTGGCTATTTTATTCAGTATTGAACAGGGTTAATAATATAAATATAAAAAAATGAGCGATAGTAAGATTTTACTCGTAGATGATGATGAATTGATTTTAAAGGTGATTAACAGGATCCTTTCAAAAGAAGGGTATATTGTACAAACCGCGGCAAATGGCAAAGAAGCCCTGGAATTTATTGAAAAGGAAAAATACGATCTTTTGATCACAGACCTGATGATGCCGTATTCAAACGGGTTCGAAGTGATCAGCCGCTTCAAGCAACACCCGAATGCAGAAGGTGTTCCTATTATTGTTATTTCATCTGTGGGTACAGAAAATGCCGTGCGTGAAGGCCTGAGCATTGGTGCCGATGATTATTTACGCAAACCGATCATGCCGGACGAATTGCTTATCCGTGTAAAACGATTTTTAAAAAGATAAAAAGCTCAACCAGATCTTATGTTAGCAACCATGCTTGCAGATAGTTTATTCGGGCCATTTTTCAGGAAGTATTTTTATTATTACGACAGCTATCCTGTTGTAATACAGATCGCTATTTTTTTAACGGGTGTTGCCATCGTAACCACTGTGCTGGCTTATTCGTCTATTCTTTTCAGAAGGGGCCGTGGGTACCTGGTGGAGGTGCGTACCAAAAAGATCAACACTTTTCTCGATAACCTGATTACCGATCACATCATTTTTAATGAGGATGTAATGAACGGTGTACCACTGGCCGATGTCCAGATCGAAAGTGCCCCGTTTAAAAAGCCGGTGTTTAAACAGAAATGGGTGCGCCAGGCGCTTATCAGCCGTTTAATGTATTTCACCAGCAGCTTTTCGGGCGACCGGAATGTGCTGTTTCGCAGGCTTTTCCTGGAACTGGAGCTTGAAAAACTTTCCTTTAAAAAGATCAAATCATTTTTTCTGAGCACAAAAATTGTGGGCCTCGTAGAGCTTACCACCATGGGTGTTGCTGTGGCTGACGTAATTATCCTTCCGCTCACAAACAGCCGTAACCGTAAGCTGCGCTCTGAAGCGCGCATTGCCTACATCAAGTTAAGTAAAAACGATCCGTTCAAATTTTTTGATGACGCTACCGAGCCTTTGCTTTTGTGGGACCAGCTTGAATTGTATAAGATCATCACCACCACCGAAGGGTTAAATATTCCGAACTTTGCGCGTTGGATCACCTATTCGCCCAACAAGAGCATTATCTCTTTCTGCCTCAAACTTGTGATCCATTATAACCAGCATGAGGCCATCCCTGCAATTATCCGTTTGCTCGATAATAAAGACCATTACCTGCGTGTGGATGCCATTAATGCATTGGGGAAGCTTAAAGCAGAAGAGGTAGAAGACCGCTTGGTATCTATTTATAATCACCAGCCTACTCGCTGCCAGATCGAGATCTTAAAATCACTGGGACGTTTCAGCTCAGGCAACCAGGTTAATTTTTTGCGAAATGAGTTTTTACGATCAACAGATTTCGATCTGAAAAAGAATGCGGCACGTTCGCTCATTAACCATGGCCGTGAAACAAAAGAAGTTGTGCAGTTATTGTTAGAAACAGCAAGCCCGGAGAATGCAATTATTTTAAAACATTGCATGAACCCATTGATCAAATATTAGTGAATAAGCAGTCATACATAGAAATTATCGGCCAGTTCTACGAAGGCGCTGTATTTATATACGGCACCACGTTGCTTATTATCTATGCCATACTGGCCATGCTTTCATTAAGCGCCATCCAGAAATTTTATAAGCAGGATAAACACATTGATTATAAGCTTTTGCTTACATCAAAATTAACCCCGGGCATTTCGGTAATTGCCCCTGCATTTAACGAGGCCCTTACTATTATCGAAAATGTACACTCCCTGCTCAACCTTAATTACCCCAAGTATGAGGTAATTATTATTAATGACGGAAGTACAGACGATACCCTGGATAAGATGATCAGGGAGTTTGACCTGGCCGAGGTTGATTTTGCCTACAATGAATTGTTAAAAACAAAACCTGTAAAACGCATTTTCCGTTCAACAAACCAGGCTTATTCCAAGCTGGTGGTGGTTGATAAAGAAAATGGCAAAGCCAAGGCCGATGCCTCCAATGCGGGTATCAATGTTTCTTCATTCGATCATTTTTTATGTACCGATGTGGATTCTATCCTCGACCGGGATACATTAATGAAGCTGGTTAAGCCCATTATGGAACAAGGCCGTAAGCGTGTTATCGCCACGGGAGCTACACTTCGCATGGCCAACTCATGCATCATCGAGCAGGGCTTTATGCAGCGTGTTGTTGTGCCCAGGCAAACGCTTCCACGCTTCCAGGAAGTTGAATACATCCGTTCGTTCGTTATGGGTAAAATGGGCTGGAGCGTGATCAATTGTGTACCCAATGTATCGGGTGGATTAGGCTTATTTGATAAAGACATTGCCATTAATGCCGGTGGTTACGATCCGCAATCGTTCGGGGAAGACATGGAGCTGGTTATCCGGATGATGACGTTTTGCATCAACTATAAGATTGAATATGCCATTGAATATATCCCGGTAACGCTTTGCTGGACGGAAGGTCCTTCCACGCTTAAGGTATTCGGCAGGCAACGCACACGTTGGGCACGCGGCCTTGCCCAGCTCATGTTCAGCCACCGTAAGCTGTTGTTCAACCCTAGTTACGGCAGGCTTGGCCTTATCGTAATGCCATATAACTTTTTGTTTGAACTACTGGCGCCCATCATCGAGTTCTTGGGGATCCTGTATTACATCTATATTATTTTTATGAACCAGGTGAACTGGCCTTATGCCATCATTTTGCTGGTGTTTGTTTACACCTATGCCATCATGATCAGTACGCTTTCTATCCTTTGGGACCAGCTTACGCATCATACTTATAAAACATGGCGCGAAGTGGCGATACTGTGTATCACAGCTTTTTTTGAAATGCTGGTGTATCACCCCCTGATCGTTTTTTATGCCATAAAAGGGTACTACAACTTTTTGGCCAACCGCAAGCATACATGGGGAAATATGCAGCGCCAGGGATTTGGAGGGCCACGACCTGTTATTCAACCCACTTAATTAAACCGCATGAACCAGCACGATACAATATGGCAGACCATCACCTATTTTTACGAAAATTCGGTGTTTGTTTATGGCATCACCATGCTGATGGTTTATGCCGTTTTAGCCGTGCTTTCATTTATTGCGGTACGCAGGTTTATCGGTGCCGAGAGATACGTTGATTACGATAAGATCGTTGAATCGCTTCATGCACCCGGCATCTCTATTATAGCTCCGGCATTTAACGAAAGCGTAACCATCATTACCAACGTACGCTCCCTGTTAACGCTTAATTACCCCAAGTTTGAAGTAATTATTATTAATGACGGAAGTACGGATGATACATTGGAAAAGATGTGCTACGAATTTTCGCTGGTAGAAGTTGATTTTGCATACAGCGAAAAGATCTTTTCGATGCCCGTAAAACGGATCTTTAAATCAACCGATAAGGCTTATGAAAAGCTTGTGGTGGTTGATAAGATCAATGGAAAAAGTAAGGCTGATGCGTCCAATGCCGGTATAAACTGTGCGGCATTTCCTTACTTTTTATGTACGGATGTGGATTGCATCATCGAGAAGGATACGCTGCTTAAAATGATCAAGCCGTTCCTTGACGAAGAAGAGAAAAAAATAAAGGAAGTGGGCGAGGCCTGCCCCGATTGCGGATATGTGCATGTAAAAGAAGAATACAAACGGGTTATAGCAACAGGTGCTACGCTTCGTATCGTAAACTCATGCGATGTGGAAGCCGGGGTTATCACACGTGTGCGTCCTCCAAAAAGCCTTATTCCCCGTTTCCAGGAAATGGAATACATCCGCTCTTATGTATTGGGTAAAATGGGCTGGAGCTACATCAACTGCGTGCCGAACGTATCGGGCGGTTTGGGTTTGTTTGATAAGGAAATTGCCATTGAAGCAGGCGGGTACGATGGAAAGTCGTTTGCCGAAGACATGGATATGATCACGCGCATGATCAGTTACATGCGCAATAACAATAAAGATTACCTCATAAAATATATCCCTTCCACCCAGTGCTGGACCGAAGGGCCGCCAAATTTAAAGGTATTCAGCCGCCAGCGCACGCGCTGGGGCCGCGGTTTGTTCGAGATCATGACCATGCACCGCAAGATCCTCTTCAACCCGAGTTACGGGCGTTTGGGACTTGTTGTGTTTCCTTATACCTTTTTGTTCGAGTTTTTAGCGCCCATTATCGAGTTCACCGGTATCTTATACTACATCTACATTATCGCCACCAACCAGATCAACTGGCCTTTTGCCAAGATCCTGATCGTGTTCGTGTATTTTTATTCGGTGATGATCACCACGATTGCGATCCTGTGGGACCAGCTAACATTCAGGTATTATAAGAACTGGGGTGAAGTTTTTGGTTTATGCATGATGGCATTTTTAGAGCCCATTATTTATCACCCCATGATCGTTTTCTTCGCCCTTCGCGGGTATTACAACTTTATAACCGGTAAAAAACACAGCTGGGGAAATATGCAAAGGCAGGGTTTCGGACAAAAGAACCCTACAGCCACCATATCAACCGTTGTTCCTCAAACTACCTAATTACACCTGTATAAATATGATGCGTTTTTACTTCCTTATGCTCATTACCTTATCAAACCTCTTGTTGATGAGCTATGAAACCCATGCACAATTGCCATGGGGCGAAAAAAAATTAAGCGCTGATGATTACCTCGCCATGGTTCAGCAAAAGATCAGGGAAAAAGATTACCGCAAGGCCATTCATCTGAGTTACCTGGGGCTTGATAAAAGGCCTGATTATATTGACCTTCATTTTATGCAGGGCCGTGCCTTTTACCTCAACGGGCAAATGGATAGCGCACGCATCAAGTTTAAATATGTAATGAATGAAGCGCCACGTTACCGTGATGCATACATTTTGGGCACCAACCTCGAAATGCAGATGAAAAATCCGGAAGAAGCTACCTGTATCATTAATGACGGGTTATATTACTTTCCGTATGAACGCGATTTTATGATCAAGAAGCTGGAAGTGCTTGATTTTAGCCGCGACAGAAGGGCAGCCGAAAGATATGCCGATAAACTGCTGGCCGTTCATTTTACAGACAGTGTGGCCATCAACTACTTCGTTTCGTTTATGATGGAATACGGGCGCATTTATGCACGCGAAGGAAATTACCAGCGTGCTTTGGATTGTTATTCGCGGGTATTGGATGAACGCCCGAACTGGAAAGAAGCAACCGATGCCATTGTAATGGTGCAGAACAAAAGGGGAAACAAGCAGGCATCTATGGACATGATCAATACTGCACTTGATAAGAACCCCGATTCGTATGAATTCTTAACCAAAAAGGCCAACCTGTTAAGCGAGATGTATCGCTATAATGAAGCACTGGAAGTAACAGGCCGTTTGGTTACAAAATACCCGGGTGATGCCCGTGCGCAAAACCTTAACTACGAAACCCAGATGGCAGCCGGTCGTTTTTATATGAAGCAGGATCCGTACCTGGTTTACCAGGGTGTGCTTGAAAGAAAACCCGAAGACAAGGAAGCGCTGAATTACCTGATCAACCTGGCAACAGCACGCGGTCTTTATATCGATGCACTTTCGTATGAGAACCAGGCCCTCAAGGTTTACCCGAACGATGAAGAAATATTGCAGAAAAAAGTAGGGACGCTGGAAACCACCAAGCGTTATTCGGAAGCAGCCGTTGTTACCCGTCAGCTGGTGCGCCAGCATCCCGGCAACAGGGAATACCGGCAAATGTATGTGGATATGCACTTGCTGAGCGGACGCCAGAACATGAAAACAATGGAGAACGATAGCGCCCTCGCAGATTATCAGCGCGTGCTTGCCGTATCGCCCGGAAATTTTGAGGCCATCAGCTATTCGGCCGACATCCTGATCCAGCAGAAAAAATATGATGAGGCATTAGATATGATCGATGAAGGCCTGTCGGTAAAACCAAATGACGAGTCGCTGATGTTTAAACGTGCCGTTGTGCTTAGCGATGCCGGCCAGCTCGACCTTGCTTCAAAACAAGCGTATGAATTGTACCTGATCGATCCGCAGAACGAACGTTACAAGAGCCTGGCCGTGGATATAAAAACAGCAAACGGCCGGAAGATGATGCAGATAGATGATTATGATGGCGCGCGCGAAGAGTTTCTTACCGTGCTTGAAATTCAGCCAACCAATGTGGATGCCCTTAACGGATTGATAAACCTGGAAAGCGGAACAGCCCATTACGATACCGCACTGTATTATGTAAATCGTGCGCTCGAACCTGATTCAACCGACCGTGACCTGTTGTTAAAAAAGTCTTCTATCCTCGAATCAAAAAAGCAGTATATACCTGCCTACACCATTACAGGAAACCTGCGCCAGCGTTATCCGTATAACACAAAGATCAAACAGGCGCATATCGACCTGTTACTGGCCAGCGGAAGGGAATATAACAAGCAGGATAAATACGACAGTGCTTTGTTTGAGTTTAATAAAGTGCTTGAAATTGCCCCGCGCGATAGCAATGCATTATCGCTTTCGGCAAACTCGTTGCTGGCGCTCAATAAAGATGATTCTGCCTTGCAGGTTACCGACCGCGCTTTACGTTATTACCCGGCCAACGAACATTTTACCTTTAAACGTGCGGTTATCCTTGAAAAGATGAAAGAGTATGCTTCCGCATCGCTGGCGGCAGACAGCGTGGCTAAAATGAACCCCACCCCCGACAATATTGATTTTGCAGACCGCATAAAAGCCTTATCCCTCAAAAATCAGTTCGGGGTGATGTTCTTATATACCCTCTTTGATTCAAACAGCGTGCTGTCGCGTGCCAGTATTGCCACCTTGCAGTACATGCGTTACATTAAACGTGGCTCATTCGGCTTCCGCTTAAACATGGCAGGCAGGCCTAACGGAACAGGATTGCAACTGGAAGGCGACCTGAATTACATTCACAACAAAAAATGGTATTCGTATGCAACCGCTGGTATTGCCAACGACCTCGTGTTTCCTTCCCTGCGTTTAGGTTATTCCATTAACCACAATTTCGGGAAAAAGTATACGGCCGAGCTGGGTATCCGTTATCTTCAGTTCGATTCAATTGATGTCCGGCTGTTTGCCGTAGTGGCTTCGGTAACCCGTTATTGCGATGATTTCTGGTTAACCGGCCGTTATTACCCGATCATTTTTCAAAGTAACATATTCCATACCGCTGTGTTAACGGCACGCCAGTTCATTACCCCCGGTACCGAATGGATCACCGCTGCGGTGGGTGTAGGTAATTCACCCGATGAGTTCAGCCGTAATTTTCAACTGGCACAAAACCTGGGTTTAACCACCTACAGTTACAGCGTTGGTTATAGCAAGGTGTATAAATACAGGAATACATTCAGCTTAACCGGCTCCTGGTATAACCAGCAGTTGCGGAGCGGGGCGTTCCGCAACCAGTACGACATATTTTTTATGTTCCTCCGGAAATTCTAATTTCATTTGCATGAAAAATTTCTTACTCCTTAGTTACATCATCCTGCTTAGCACATCATGTAACTGGGCCAGCGATTTCCCGGTTATTGTGAACGGTAAAAGCGATTATGCCATTGTTACACCGGCTGGCGCTACACCCAACGAGATCAAAGCCGCCCGCATCCTTCAGCAATATATCCGGTTATCAACCGGCCTCACCTTACCCATTACAAAAGAAAATGCCTGGAAAGACAAGCCGGCTTTTTTTGTAGGTAAAACAGAAAAGGCCAACAAGTTTAATCCATCGGCTGTAAAGGGTGAAGGATATTTACTGGCTGCAGACGACAGGGATATTGTTATTTACGGGGGCAGCGGAAAAGGGGTGGTATATGGCGTTTACGATTTCCTGGAGCTTTACATGCAGGCGAATAAATATGCAGATGAACCGGGCAAAATAGGGGAGTTTAAAACGCTGGAGCTTCCTGTGAGGTTAAGGCATGAGTTTGTTCCGAAGATGGTATACCGGCAGGCTTATTATCCCCAG
>JAZKGM010000061.1:0-8054 GCA_040385895.1 Bacteroidota bacterium | reverse complement strand
CGGAGTATCTGGACTGGAACAAGTTGCATAACTTTGAAGACCTTTGGGGGATCTGGGGCCATTCTTATTTTAAGCTGGTTGATCCCCGTACTTATTTTAAAGACCACCCGGAATATTATGCCATGCAAAAAGGCAAACGGCATGCCACCCAATTATGCATGAGCAATGATGAAGTGGTAGCTGTTGCAGTGAACACCTTAAAGCTTAAAATGGCGGATAACCCGGATGCGATGTATTGGAGCATTGGTGCCGAAGACGACCTGGGTTATTGCACCTGTGATCAATGCAATGCAGTGAATAAGGAAGAAGGAACACCAACCGGGGCTCATCTTCGTTTTGTCAATAAAATAGCCAAACAATTTCCCGGTAAGGTCTTTACCACCCTGGCTTACACTTACACCAGCAAGCCACCCCTGCAAACAAAGCCCTTGCCAAACGTTTACATCATGCTAAGCACCATTGATGCATACCGCACGCAGGCACTTAAAACAGAGCCCAGCGCTGCAGCTTTCCGCAATTCGCTGGAAGGATGGGAAAAGCTTACGCATAATCTTTTTGTGTGGGATTACACCACGCAATTCACCAATTACCTGGCACCTTTCCCCGATCTTTTTGTGCTGGGCGATAACATTAAGTATTTTGCTGCACACCATGTAAAAGGTGTTTTCAGCCAGGGCAGCGGTGAAACCTACGGAGAATTTGCCGAGCTTAAAAGTTACCTTGTTGCGCGCTTATTATGGAACCCCGACCGTGACCCCAATGTGCTGCTTGAAGAGTATTGCAAGAACTATTACAGGGGGGCAGGCAAATTTATTATGGAATACATCACCCTGCTGCAGGCTGAATCGCGCAAAACAAAACGTGCCATTGATATTTACGGGAACCCGGTTAATGAATACAACTCATATTTAACGCCCGGGTTGCTGGAACAGTATTCTGCGCTGTTCGACCAGGCAGAAGGCGCTGTGGAAGAGTATGAAGTGCATCTTAAAAAGGTGCAGCGCCTGCGTTTAAGCCTTGAATATACCGTATTGCAACAAGCCCGTTTTTACGGAAAGGAAAAACAGGGCTACATGATCCAGGATGAGGAAACGTTGAATTACGTGGTGAAAGGTGCCTTTCCGAAACGGGTGAAAAAATTTGTTGATGCGCTTAAAAAATACAAGGTTACCGAATTGAGCGAAGGCGGCCTGTCGCCCGACCAGTACGAACAGGAATGGAATGAAATATTTGAACGGGGATGGAAACATAACTTTGCTTCAGAAGCCGTGGTTACTTTGCAAACGCCTCCTTCACCGGAATACCCGGCAAAAAAAGAACGTACGCTCATTGACGAAGTATTCGGCCAAAAAGATTTCAGCTACAACTGGCTTTGTTTTTATGGAAACGACATGGCTGCAACCATTGATATGGAAACAACAAAAGAGGTAGCCAATATTAACATGAATTTCCTGGACGACCCGCGGCATTTTATATTTCTTCCCAGCGATATCGAGGTGATGGTTTCTACCGATGGAAAATCATACACCCCGGCAGATCCTGTATCAACCAACCTGAAAAAGGAAGCTGCCATGGAAGAACATTACGAAACCACACTGGTTAATTATAAATTTACGATAAAACCCCGGCAGGTCCGTTTTATAAAGGTTACCGCTAAAAACTGGCCCTCGGTACCGGAGTGGCGTTTCAGGCCAAACCGCAAACCAATGCTTGCCTGCGATGAAGTGTTTGTGAACTAAATAATGTTTACTCGGATCACTTCACCAGCTTAATGGTCTTTTCAACCCCGCTTTCATCAGTAATTTTTATTAAATAAAGTCCGCTGGTAAATTCAGCGGTATGAATAAGGAACTTATCACCTTGTGCATTTGCTGTGAACGAATGCTCACCCATTAACCTGCCAAACGAATCAGTGATCTTCACCATGCAGACGCCTGGATAATTTCCGGGGTTGATCGCAATATGATCAGTGAACGGGTTTGGATACGCCTCGATAGCAGCCCCTTTGTTTTGTACATCCGTATTCATTATCCTGATCCATGAGTATTCAAATTCCCCGTTAAAATCAATCTGCTTCAACCTGTAGTATATTGTTGAGCTTATGCCTGCGTTTTTCAATACATCTGTATATTGATAGCGGCTGATGGCATTGGTATTGCCATTTCCTTTTACGCTGTTCAGGTATACAAAATGAACCCCGTCAAACGAACGCTCCACATCAAACTGTTTGTTATTTTTTTCCGATGCGGTTTGCCAGGTTAACAATACCTCATTATTATTGGCTGGCTTTGCATCAAAGCTGAGCCATTTTACAGGAATGCCTGTAAAATTGCCTGCATCAGCGCCAATATCTGCCGGGCTGCTTCTTGACTCCCCGTCAAAATCAAGCAATGTGCTGTATGCGTTATTGCCATGTCCTTCCACCCATGTTGGAACCGATGATTGTATGTGGAGATCACCAGTGATGGCACTCCCGGCCGGGCTGATAAACTTAGGATCGCTTTCCGAAGAGTTCAGGTCTTTTGATCGGCCGGTTTTGTAAGCATTAAAGCTGGTGTATTGGTTGGTGAAGGCTGCGATAGCAAAAGGGGCACCATAGGTATAAAACACGTTGTTGTCGGATGCCATGTCGAAATAGTTCATCAGGTAATGTACCCCGCCCGTTGAGGTATTGCTGCGTGCATTGCACATAACATTGTTATAAAAAGACACAGATGCACCTGATGAGGAAGGACTTTGAAAGCAGGCAGAAGCTGCCGTTCCGCTGGCAACATTATTTCCACCGATATAAATGCTGTTGTGAACGATCCTTTTTTCACCCGAGCCGCCTCCCTGGTTGTAAATACCATAAATTGAACAAGGCGCAGTGATCGAACTTCCGTCCGGGTTCAATCCAAGCCGGATCATATTATTATTGATGCTGCTGTTGCCTGTTACACGTATCCCGCTTAATATATAAGCAGGGCCACCGGCACCAGCATACTCAAAACTGTGAATGCTGTTTTGCGAGATCTCAAAAGTTCCAGCGCTAAAGCTTGTCAGTAAAATGCCACAGATATCAGTACCGGAAACTGAGCTTAAACTGTGAATGGTGTTCTTGATTATCCTTGCCGTATTAGAACCGGAAACCTGAACGTTCACACCTGTTAATCCATTTGCTGTTGTGGACGAACTTTTCAGTTTCGATATCGTATTTCCTGAGATTGTTCCATAGCTGGCATTGATCCCGTATATGGTTCCATTTTGAGCAGAAGGGTTGTTAAGGTTTACGATCATATTACCTGTAATGGTGCCGTATCCCGATATGCCGGTAAGCGTATGTTGTTGCGCAATGCTGTTTATCCAGATGCTATTGGCTGTCGTCATGCTTCCTACCAGGTTTTCTGCTATTACCTGGCCAGCCCCCTGTATGCCGGTATAATTTATTCTTGCTGTACCGGAGCTTGTGATTTTAATGCCGCCAATGCTGTTGTTGATAATAGAATCAGAAGAAGAGCTTGCAGAGATGCCGGAGGCATAAAGAACACCGCCTTGTGAAGACAGGGAAATGAGAAAAGAGCCGGCAGCAGATGACGAGCCGATGGTGTTATTTTTTACCTTGCACAATCCGCTAACCGATATTCCGGCTATGTCGTAACCGGGAAATGGATTGACACTTCCGGAAGTAGCCAGGATGAAATTGGAGATGGTATTGCCCTCGATCAGCGAAGGTTCTGTGCTGCTGCTTATCACGCGGATCGGAACAATCGTATTGGAGGTTGATGAGGGACCGAACTCCCACGGGCTGCCACCGCATAAAGGCGCTGAGCCTCCTATGTAATTATTCCTGATCGTTACCTTTCCGCTGCTGTTCGAAAAGGAGATGCCAACCTGGAAGAAATTGCTTGAAAATGAGGATGCGGCCTGGGGCTGATAAATATGATTGTTGATGATCCGGTAGTCGGTGCAGTATGATCCTATATTAATTACATTCGTTCCGCTAAGAGAAACAGGACCCGACATTGTTGTTTGCGGGGCAAAGTCGTAAATCTCGTTAAATGCAATGGTATTAGAGCTGTTCTGCTTTCCGGCCGTTCCTGCAGAAACAAAAATGTCGGAAGTATTGCTGCTTAGGCCGCCCCTCAATAAGCAATGGTCAATGCTGTTGTTGCTGTTCCCCACACCGGCCGTTGTGCCTCCGATGGAAACCACCGAAAAGCCTTCCGATAATACATCGCAATACCTTACGGTATCATTGCAGGCGTCATTCACAAAAGAAAGTGCAAGACTGGAGCTTGGCTGCGTAGAAGGGATATAGCTGTTATAGATCTTTAGCGCTTTTGTGGTTCCTGTTCCTCCGGGCCTGCCATCGATGATAAAGTATTTTGCGCCATTAAACGTGATGACGGAAGAGGTGCTGCTCCCGCTGATGGAAACACTGCTCACGTTAGCAGCAGGCCGCAGGGTGATGGGCTTATCTGCGGTATTGCCCAGGTTCGTGGGGATATTGATGGGATAAGTCTCACCCGCACCGGTATAATTGACTTGCAGCTCAAACACCACCTTCGATGATACACCGTTGGCAAGCACGGCATTGATTGCTGCATTAATGGTTGGGTAATTTCCGGGTATGGTGTATGTGCCGCTCAGTGTGCCGTTTAAAGTAGAACGGTTTGCAGATGCAGCAGCGCTGAAGCTGCCTTCACTAATGGTATAGATGCGGTAATAATAGGGTGTGCCTGTAAATAACCCGCCTATGTTCATGCTGGTTACGTTTGCATTCACACGTATGGCAAAGTAAAAATTAACATTATCTGGCGACATGTAGATGGCATAGCCGGTTTCAGCTGACGAATTATCCGCCCAGTTGATGGTCATGGAATTGATCGTAACGTTTGTAAACGTGATGTTTGACGGGGAAGGAAGCACAGGTGGCGTGAACGAATAGGTTTGCCCGCTTGCCGGTAAGGTATTGATGTTATTTGTGCTGATGCTTGTGCTGGCAGAAGGGCTGGCGCTGCTGTTATTTATAGATTGAAATATGGTGTTTGTGCTGCCTCCTATGCCTATCGATGCGCTTGCACCGCTCACCGCTGCATTGCCCTGCAGGTATTGGTACGCAATTTTTCCTGATGTTTCGTAAAGCTTTACCTTGAAGCTGATCACGGATGCATCTGTATTTGCACCCCATTCTGCATTTTTCCATTCCACGGTGAATATCCTGTTGGGCATAATCCCCGAAGTGGTGTAGCTGATAGCGCCCATTGACTCGGTAAAATCAAGGTCGTCCCACAAGGGCGCTATAATAGGCCGGGCAACATTCGGGTTCACCACGCTAAAGCTGTTTGCCGGTGCCGCATTCGTTATGGCCGTAGATCCTGTTCCAAGTGTCATCCACCCGTTGGTTGTTATGCCTGCATGGGTATAACGGGTGCCCATGAACCAGAAATCAAATCCCATATCCACCGAATTCACATAGCCGTCATTCTGGTTACCCGATGAAAGCGTTACAACAGTTCCGGGTTCATTCACATATGCCGAGTTGCCTGCGGTAAATGTGTAATTGCTGATATTTTGTGCCGCCAGCAAAGAAGCGGTTAAAACAAGAAACAGAAAGTAAACTGATTTCATAATAGTGAGATTTAAACGGGTATAAGCTTTACTAAATTAAGATTAAAAAATTTAACAGGGTGCTTCGCGTTCTTTATTCTTTCTTAAAATTGTTAAGTAACCTGTACGGTAGCATGAGCGGCAGGTTTTTTTGAATAAAACGATACATAATCAGATCGTGTGAGAGAAGCGATCTAATTTAATGCACATGCCTACCTTGTCATTGATATCTTATTCGTTCACTGGCAGTATAATTGCCTATTTTCGTTCTCAGAATTTATAGATCAATAACCTGTGTTCAAAAAGGTCCTTAGAATAGGCTTAAAAACCATTTTATGGATTGCCGTTTCGGTAATCATTTTATTGCTGCTTATCACAGTGTTAATCCGCATTCCTGCGGTTCAAACCTTCGTTGTCCATAAAGCCACCACTTTCGTTTCCAACAAAACCCATACCCGTGTGGAGATCGCTTACCTGGGAATTAATTTCCCCCAATCAGTTGTTTTGGAAGGGGTATTTGCAGAAGATCTTACCCATGATACGCTTGTCAGCATCAGGCGGCTGGAAGTGGATGTTGATATGATGGCCTTGTTTAACAGCACCCTGTATGTAAGGAACCTGGAGCTTGACGGGGCAACGGTTAAGCTCAGGCGTACGCTTCCCGACAGCACGTTTAATTTTCAGTTCATTATTGATGCTTTTGCTTCGAAAAAAGCAAAGGCAGAAGAACCGAAAGACACTTCATCGGGCGGATTTAAGATCAGGGCCGATGAGCTGAACCTCACCAACATCAGCTTTTTATTTGATGATTCGGTGGGAGGAAGCAGCTTTAGCACCAAAGCGGGTTTGTTGCATTTAACCCTGGATGAAATAAACCTCGACAGCATGTTGTTTCATATTGACGAGGTGACCATTGAAAATACCCATGCCGCATTTGTTGTTTCAAAACCATCGGTTAAAAAAACAGAGCCGGACGATACACTGGTTACCAGGTTGCCTTACGTGAATGTAAATCACATCAAACTAAGCCAAAGCAGCTTTCAGTTCCTCAACAGTCCCGATACCGCTAACTTCAGTTTTAGTGTTGCCGCTTTGGAAGCTTCGCCCGAAACCATCGACCTGAACAACATGTTGATCGGTATAAAAAGCATGAAGGTAGAAAAGCCCGTGGCCTTAATGGCCATGCGGTCGGGCAACAATGAGAATGAAAAAGAAGAACCGGCACAAGCACCTGATACGGCAACAGGCTGGCAGGTGAAGGTTCAACATGCGGAGCTGGCTGACGGTTATTTTAAAATGGATATGACCAATGTTCCTAAACTCAGATCGGGAATGGATTACAGCCATTTGCACGGGCAGCAGATCAATGTTGACCTGCGCGATGCATTTTACAGCAGCAAACTGATCAAGGGGTATTTAAAGCATGCAAGCCTTAACGAGCAATGCGGGCTTCAGCTTAAAAACTTAAGCGCACGTTTTGTTTACAACGACCAGCAGGCAGAACTGGCTGCGCTTAAACTGGAAACACCGCATACAAGCGTGAGTAATTATATCCGGATCACCTATCCTTCCGTTTCGCAGATCGGGAAGAAAATAGGGGAGCTGGGTATTACCGCCAACCTGAAAAAAACAAAAGTGTACCTGGCCGATGTGCTGTATTTCGCACCGGACCTCATCCACCAGCCGCCTTTTAACGGCAACGCCAATAAAGTGATCACGGCCAATGGTAAGTTAAGCGGAAAGCTCAGCGACCTTATCATCAACAATTTTATTGTGACGGCCGGGGAGCAAACAGCGATACAGCTTAACGGGCATGTGAAAGGATTGCCGGATGCCGAAAAAGCATGGTTTGACCTTGACCTTAAAACACTGACAACAACAGCAGCGGACCTGGATGACTTAGTGGGTAAGCAATACCTTCCGCAGCAGGTGCGCATACCTGAACACGTGATGCTGAAAGCCACGTACAAAGGGGGAATAAAAAGTTTTGTATCGGATGTGGACTTCGAAAGTACGCAGGGCAACGCCACGGTAAAAGCCATGCTCAATATGAACAAGGGCGCAGAAGGATTTAATATAGACGCAGCCCTTCATTCACTCGATCTTGGATACATTTTAAAGAACACATCTTTGGGCAGAACCACTGCTAGCGTAAAAGGCAGGGGCACCAGCTTCGACCAGGAAAAAATGGTGGCTAAAGTGGATGCAAATGTAAAATCTGTTTACCTGCAGGGCTATACTTACCAGAACATGCTGCTTGCTGCTGATGCGAACAAGGGAAAGGTGAAAGCCACGTTTAGCATCGATGATAAAAACGTAGTACTGAACCTGGATGCCAGTGGCGATCTGAAAAAAGACAGTGAGCAGGTGGATGTATTTATAAACCTGGCCGGTGCCAACCTCCTGGCCCTGGGTTTAAGCAAAGATGACCTGAGGGTAGGAACACAATTGCGTGCATCGCTTAA
>JAZKGM010000060.1:0-2702 GCA_040385895.1 Bacteroidota bacterium | reverse complement strand
CCATTTTTGCTGCACTGTGTTATGGTGAGCTGGCAGCTATGATGCCTAAAGCAGGCGGGCAATATGTATACCTTAAAGAAGCATACAACCGGCTTACCGGATTTTTATATGGCTGGACCTTTTTTACCGTTATTCAAACCGGTACTATAGCGGCAGTTGCTGTAGCATTTGCCATTTATACCGGTGTTTTCTTTCCTTATTTTGACGATAAAAATGTATTGCTTACCCTAGGCCCTGTTACCGTTTCAACAAAACAGGTGTTGGCCATTTCCATAGTATGGATACTTACATTCAGCAATTTCAGGGGAATAAAAACAGGGGCTTTGGTTCAGAATGTGTTCACCTTTACAAAGATCGGGGCATTGGTCTTTATGATCGGGGCAGGTGTATATTTTATCATTAACCAACCATCAGCCAATATCGACTGGGGTTTGCCTTCGCAAATAAACACGTATGGTTATTGGGGTATTTTTTGTGGTGCACTGGTTGGAAGTATTTTTAGCAGCGATGCATGGAACAATGTTACTTTCACAGGCAGCGAAATTGAAAGGCCCTCGCGTAACCTGCCTTTATCATTGGTTACGGGAACAGCCAGCGTGCTTGCTTTATACATCTTTATTAACTATGTGTATTTATACGCCCTGCCTTTTAATGAAATTCAAAATGCAAAAGACGGGCGGGTTGGCACCTTATTATTAAACACCATCTTTGGTCCGGGTGGTATGATGATAATGGCGGCTTTAATCATGATCAGCACTTTTGGTTGTATCAATGGGCTCACATTAAGCGGGGCAAGGGTTTATTATGCCATGGCCCATGACGGGCTGTTTTTTAAGAGGGCAGCAAACCTTAATAAGCATAGTGCTCCGCAATATGCACTCGTTATCCAGGCTATATGGACAAGCGCTTTAACCCTGAGCGGTAATTACAGTAACCTGCTGGATTATGTGGTTATAGCCGTGCTGATCTTTTATATCTTAACAGTGGGTGCCGTTTTTGTTTTGCGGAAGAAACAACCCGAAGCGCCAAGGGCTTACAAGGTTTTGGGGTATCCTGTTGTACCTGCGGTTTATATATTGCTGGCCGTTTTTATCTGCATTAACCTGTTAATTTATAAAACAGCTTATACCTTACCGGGAATAGGAATTGTTGTATTGGGAATACCCGTTTATTATTTTTTAAATAAAAAGGAACCGAACCGTTCATCATAAACCTAGGCACGTTCAGGCAACATAATAGCGTGTTCGGGCGTTATTTCCATAAAATTATCTTAATGCATAGGGGTGCATGCAACGAATGATGTCATACCCCTGTCTTATTAACTAAATCGACCTATTGTAAAAACTATGAAGAACGTGCTTTTTTTTAGCAGTAATGCTGCTCTTATTGAAAATCTGTTAACAGAATTTATAAATAACCAGTTTCGTTTCACTATTTGCAATACCGTTAAAGATTCGGTTCACACTGTTTGTAACCAACGCATCGATGCCTGCATTATTGATCATTCGAATGCAGACGGGGCATCATTTTTAAGTGCATTAAAATTAATTGACGAAACCATTCCTACCATACTATTGGTTGATGGCAACCAGATCGAGGACAAATTGAAGGCGTTTGAATTGGGTTGTACAGAATATATTTTTAAGCCCATATTAACCAGGGAGCTTAAAATAAGGTTAGAATCATTACTTAAGTCGGTATACAAAAACACCACAGATATCCAACGTAACGATTTTTGTAACGTGGGCGACTCTACCATCGATTTCAGCCGCAGGTTATTTAACATCAATAAACTGAGCCTCCCTTTAAGCAGAAAAGAAGCAGAGCTGTTAAAACTCTTGTGTTTTAATAAAAATAAGCTGGTCACCCGCGAATTTATCCTGAACGAGGTTTGGAAGAGCAGCGATTATTATGCATCAAAAAGCATGGATGTGTATTTAACAAAAGTGCGCAAGATCATCCGTGAAGACCAGTCCATTTCTCTCGAAAACATACATGGTTCGGGGTATATGCTCAAAGAAAACCAGTTAATGAAC
The DNA here is from genome assembly GCA_040385895.1 of Bacteroidota bacterium. Taxonomy (GTDB): domain Bacteria; phylum Bacteroidota; class Bacteroidia; order UKL13-3; family UKL13-3; genus UBA6183. The sequence continues at coordinate 666 of JAZKGM010000060.1, read as the reverse complement.
TAAGAATCTCAATCCTCATAAAAATGTAATAAGGCTGCCTCAAAAGGGCGGCTTTGTTATTTTATCATTAATTCGTTTGTTCGGCTAATAGCTTTATATTTGACCCTGTAAATGTGCATGAAGCCGATATCTTTTTTCCTTTTACTCATTTGTTTTGCTTCCTTCCGTTCGCAATCTCAAACATTTGAGATGGTTGATGGCGATACCATTAACGTGACTGATGCCAATGGTAAGAAACAGGGATTCTGGCGGTATTTCTGGACCAACGGGGATTTGAAGTACGAAGTGTTTTATGAAAACAATGAAAAGGAAGGCCTTGAAATGCGCTATTACGATGCGCAGGATTGCATCGAGTTCAGCAATACGTATAAGCATGGAATGCTTGACGGACCCAGTGTAACGTTCTATCCCAATTGCAGCACCCGGGTAGAAGAAGTTTACCAGGGAGGGAAAAAGCATGGATACGAACGCTTTTATGATGAGGGCGGCTTTTTGCAGACAGAGGCCCGCTTCGAAAAAGGGGAACTTGACGGAAGCTACGCGCATTTTGATAAAAAGGGATACGTTACCTACGAAAGCCCCACCAAAGAAACCACGCTTAAGTTCGATAAATTTTTAACCGGTGAATACAAGATAAAAGATTCGACCATATACCGCGTTTTTGCG
>JAZKGM010000059.1:4284-7603 GCA_040385895.1 Bacteroidota bacterium | reverse complement strand
GATGCATTGCGCGATGTAAAAAAACAATACCAGCGCAATCACCAGTTGTTTGATAAGAATCCCGACAGCATGCCTGTTTACGGAACCATTGCCAGCCAGTTTAACGACCCCGGCATGAACAGCTTATACAAAGCGATCATGGATAAGATCGTTGAAAAAACAGGCGCAGACCTGCAGTCAACTTACCACATCAGCGATGAGATGAGCGAGAAGATCTACATCATTCCGCCATCCCGCACACGTTATTTATCGGAGATCAGCGAGAACAACCGCAACTACGACAAGTGGGTGAACCAGCAAGGCGAAATTGCAGATAAGCTATATGGATTGAACTTATCCATTGCAGCTTTTTCTGATTCTAAAAAACCGGATAACGATCTCATTGTTGCATTGCAAAATGCATACAAAGAAATTGAACTGAACCTCGACCCTAAGAACAAATTGTTTCTCGAAAACTGGGAAGCGAAAAAAGCACAATACACCAGCGAATTTTATGTGTTTAAGGTGCGCGATAAAGAATTAAAGATCAAAACGCACACGGAATCATTATCCCACACGCAAATACCTAAAGTAGCCGTTCCTAAATTCAAAGCCTGGGGCGATTTGCTGCGCTGGGCTTTGCAGGAAAATTTTCCTGGCGATTTCCCTTACACGGCAGGTATTTATCCGTTCAAGCGCGAAGGTGAAGACCCCACAAGGATGTTTGCAGGAGAGGGCGGACCGGAACGCACCAACAGGCGTTTCCATTATGTTTCGCAAGGCATGCCGGCCAAGCGTTTAAGCACGGCTTTCGATTCGGTTACCCTGTATGGAAATGACCCTGATCACCGTCCTGATATTTATGGTAAGATCGGTAACTCAGGTGTGAGCGTATGGAGCCTGGATGCTGCAAAAAAATTATACTCGGGCTTCAACCTGGCCGATGCTAAAACATCGGTTTCCATGACCATTAATGGTCCGGCTGCTATCATTTGTGCATTTTTTATGAATGCCGCCATCGACCAGCAATGCGAAGTTTATATCAAACAGAACGGGCTTGAAGATGAAGTAAATAAAAAGATCGATGCCATCTTTAAAGCAAAAGGAATAAGCAGGCCCAAGTACAATGAAACGATGCCGGAAAGCAATGATGGCCTGGGCTTGATGCTGCTTGGCGTTACAGGTGATATGGTATTGCCGGCCGATGTATATGCAAAAATAAAAGTAGATACCTTAAAACAGGTTCGCGGAACGGTTCAGGCCGATATTTTAAAAGAAGACCAGGCACAGAACACCTGTATCTTCTCAACAGAATTTTCGTTGCGGGTAATGGGTGATGTGCAGCAATATTTTATCGATAATGCGGTACGTAATTTCTATTCCGTTTCCATCAGCGGGTACCACATTGCCGAAGCGGGTGCGAACCCGATCACGCAATTGGCGTTAACCTTATCGAACGGGTTTACCTTTGTTGAATACTACCTGAGCCGCGGAATGAACATTGATGATTTTGCGCCTAACCTTTCCTTCTTCTTCTCTAACGGGATCGATCCTGAATATTCGGTAATAGGCCGTGTAAGCCGCAGGATCTGGGCCAAGGCCATGAAGCTGAAATATGGGGGCAACGAGCGTTCGCAAATGCTCAAATACCACATCCAGACTTCGGGCCGTTCGCTGCACGCGCAGGAAATTGACTTTAACGATATCCGCACAACATTGCAGGCATTGTATGCCATTTACGATAACTGTAATTCATTGCACACCAATGCGTATGATGAAGCCATTACCACACCGACCGAAGAATCGGTAAGGCGTGCCATGGCTATCCAGCTGATCATTAACCGCGAACTTGGATTGGCTAAAAACGAAAACCCGTTGCAAGGCTCGTTCATCATCGAACAGTTAACCGACCTGGTGGAAGAAGCTGTGCTCAGTGAATTTGATAAGATCACCGAGCGTGGTGGCGTTTTGGGAGCCATGGAAACCATGTACCAGCGCAACAAGATCCAGGAAGAAAGCATGTATTACGAAATGCAGAAACATACCGGGGAGTTCCCGATCATTGGCGTAAATACCTTCCTTTCCAGCAAAGGTTCACCAACCATGTTGCCAAAAGAAGTGATCCGTTCAACAACGGAAGAAAAAGAATACCAGATCACCATGCTGAACCAGTTGAAGACCAGCAACGAAGAAAAGGGAAAAGAAATGCTGCACACGCTGCAACAGGTGGCCATTCATAACGGGAATATTTTTGAAGCGTTAATGGAAACCGTGAAGTATTGTTCACTGGGCCAGATCACCCATGCTTTGTTTGAAGTGGGAGGACAGTACAGGAGAAATATGTAGGGGAAGCTTATCGTTCATAGACCATAGTTGATGAAGTGGGAAGTTCGGAGTACGAAGCGGGGATGAGGGGCGTTTCTTGAAAATATATTTTCCTTCTGCCAAGAGCTAAAGGCCAATGGCTATTTCACCAATCACCTCCCCTTACTTATTCACCACCAGCAAAGGTACTTTAGAATGATAGGCCATTTTTTTACTAAGACTGCGATGAAATAAACGATCAAAGAAGCTGCGGTTATGTTTGGCCATCACGAGCATATCAATGTTCAGGTCATCCACATACTTGTCGATGGTTTCAGATACATCGCCTTCGGCTACATTGATAATGTTCACTTCATGCTTTTCAAACTGCTCTTTGTTCCGTGCAAAAAAGTTGTTCTCCGAATTAAAGTATTTATCCGACTCGGTTTTAACATGCAGCACCGAAATTTTTGCATCATATAATTCTGCAAAGTACATCATGCGAGAAACTGCAGGAAATTCCGGTTCGTTAAAGTCTGTTGAATATAAAATGTGGTTGATGTTCTTATACGAATGCCCTGGTGGAATAACCAACACCGGAACAAGGGCTTTTCCGATCACTGAAGCTGCATTGCTTCCCACCAGCAGCTCGGCAATTCCGCTGGCACCGGTCGTTCCCATGATGATCAGGTCAATTCCATGTTCTTCTGCATGCGCAACCACTTCATCGGCCACGAAGCCCATGGTTGAAAAAAAGGTGTGATCAACAGCCGTTTTGCCCAGCAGCGATGCTTCCAGTTTTTTCATGTTGTCTTCTTCAAGTTCCTCCATTTCGGCAGCATAAAGCTGGTAGGTATCTGCAGGGTAAGTAGCATCCATTATGGGCACCTGCTTCACATGAAGGATATGTAAAGAAGCCCCGCTTTTTTCGGCAACGTTCAATGCATAGTTCAATGCATTTTCTGCCACATCTGAAAAATCTGTCGGAATTAAAATTTTGTTGATCATAACGCAGGTTTTAAATAAATAACAAGCA
>JAZKGM010000059.1:0-4274 GCA_040385895.1 Bacteroidota bacterium | reverse complement strand
AACGGGCTTGTTTGTTCAAACCTACTAAAAAAAGGTGTGCTAAAAGTTAATTAATTGCTATGATCCTGCTTAGCCGATCAATCCCCGATCAAAGCCTCTTCGTGCTTTTTATTGGCAAGCTGGCCGCATGCCGCATCAATATCTTTACCACGGCTTCTGCGCACGGTGGTGATCACCCCATTTCGCTCCAGGTAACGCTGGAACTGGTCTATCTTATCCGAATCGGCTTTGCTGAACACACCATCGCCAATGGGGTTATATTCAATGATATTCACCTTTGCCGGAACTTTTTTGCAGATTGCGATCAGCTCCCTTGCATCCTGGATGCTTTCGTTAAAATCTTTAAAAGCGATGTATTCAAAAGTAAGTTTGCCCCGTGCATGTTCTTTAAAATATTGCAATGCTTCCACCACACTTTCGAGGCTGTTGCTTTCATTAATGGGCATGATCACGTTACGCTTGGTATCATTTGCTGCATGTAGGGAAAGCGCCAGGTTAAACTTCACTTTATCATCCGCCAGTTTCCTGATCATCTTGGCAATACCTGCCGTACTCACTGTTATTCGGTCACTCGCCATGTGAAGGCCGTCTTCGCCAGTAATTTTATCTATCGACTTAAGCACATTTGAGTAATTCAGCAATGGCTCGCCCATGCCCATATAAACAATATTGGTAAGCGGGATGCCGTAATGCTGCAAGGCCCAGTTGCGGATATGCACCACCTGGTCGTAAATTTCATCGGGTGTTAAATTCCTTACGCGTTCCATTTTACCGGTAGCGCAGAATTTGCAGGTAAGGCTGCAACCTACCTGGCTGCTTACACAAGCCGTCATGCGGTCTTCTGTGGGAATTAAAACACCTTCCACCAAATGGCCGTCATGCAGGCGGAAACTGCTTTTAATGGTGCGGTCCTTGCTCACCTGCTTATCAACCACCTGTATGGCATTGATCACAAATTCGTTATCCAGCTTCTCGCGCAGCTCCTTGCCCAGGTTCGTCATTTCATCGAACGTATGCGCGCTTTTTTTCCAGAGCCATTCATACACCTGTCCGCCCCTGAAAGCCTTTTCACCCATTAGGGTAAATGCCTCTTTCAACTGGGGTAAAGTGAGTGCACGGATGTCTTTTTTTGAACCTGCTGATGCCATGATAAGCTGCAAAGATAATCCTTAAATCAACAAACTTAAACTTAAGTATATTAATGCGATAGCTTTTATTATTTTTGCGCCTCGTTAAAAAATTACATCAACCATTTAGTATGAGCAACACCGCGCATTTAAGCGAACAGGAAATTTTGAGAAGGAACAAGCTGAGTGAGCTTGAAAAAATGGGCATTAATGCCTACCCGGCCGAAACGTTTGAGATCAACGCAACGGCTAAAAAGATCATTGAAGAGTTTACGCCTGAAAAGGCAGAAGAGTATAAGAACATCAGCATTGCCGGGCGTATTATGGGCGTGCGTGATATGGGCAAGGCCTGCTTTGTGAGCCTGCAGGATGCCACGGGCCGTATCCAGCTTTATATCCGCAGGGATGATATTTGCCCGGGCGAAGACAAAAGCCTGTTCGACCTGGTGTTTAAAAAACACAGCGATATTGGCGACATCATTGGCATAAAAGGCTACGTGTTCGTAACCAAGGTTGGTGAAACATCCATTCATGCCACTTCATTGGTGATGCTGAGCAAATCGCTTCGTCCGCTGCCTATCGTTAAGCGCGATGAAGAAGGAAATACATTTGATGAAGTAACAGACCCTGAGTTCCGTTACCGCCAGCGTTATGTCGACCTGATCATTAACCCGGATGTGAAAGAAACGTTTGTAAAACGCACCAAGCTGATCAACACCATCCGCGATTTTTATAATGCAAAAGGGTATTTGGAAGTGGATACCCCGGTGCTTCAGCCGATACCGGGCGGTGCTGCCGCAAGGCCTTTTGTTACGCACCACAACACATTGGATATGCCCATGTACATGCGGATCGCCAACGAGCTTTACCTGAAACGCCTGATCGTTGGCGGGTTTGACGGGGTGTACGAGTTTTCGCGCAATTTCCGTAACGAAGGCATGGACCGTACACACAACCCGGAGTTCACGGTAATGGAATTGTATGTAGCCTATAAAGACTACAACTGGATGATGGACATTACCGAAGAGCTGATCGAAAAAATTGCCATGGAGCTGAATGGTTCCACCAAAGTGCAGATGGGCGATAAAGTGATCGACTTTCAGCGCCCGTTTAAACGGGTAACGATGTTTGATTCCATTAAAGAGTTCACGGGCATAGACATCAGCACAATGGACGAAGCAGGTCTTCGTGATGTGTGTAAACAACTGCATATAGAAGTAGCCGGTAATATTGGGAAGGGGAAGCTGATCGATGAAATTTTCGGGGCAAAATGCGAAGGCAATTATATCAATCCCACTTTTATAACGGACTACCCGGTAGAAATGAGCCCGTTGACCAAAAAACACCGCAGCAAACCAGGCCTGGTAGAGCGCTTTGAGCTGATGGTGAATGGCAAAGAACTGGCCAATGCGTATTCGGAATTGAACGACCCTATTGACCAGCGCGAACGTTTTGAAGAACAGGTCGGGCTGATGGAGCGTGGTGATGATGAAGCGATGTTTATTGACCAGGACTTTTTGCGTGCTTTGGAATACGGGATGCCACCAACTGCCGGGATCGGGATTGGGATCGACCGCTTAACTATGATCATGACGAATAACCCTTCCATACAGGATGTGTTGTTCTTCCCGCAAATGAAGCTCGAGAAAGTTAAAGGAGAAGAAACCGAACAAAGCGCTTCCAATTAAGCGATATCGCATTAATAAGAGCAAAGGCCATACAATTTTGTATGGCCTTTTTTGTTTTAAACTTAAAAAGGCTATCCGCTTACAGGAAACTGATTTGAAATCACAGTCAGTTCGAGTACCGTTTGCAGGGATTATGTACGGAATGGTGTATCGAGAACCTAAGGTCCACTTTCGCTTCTCGATACGGCATCATGCATTTGTCTGTACAACATAAATACATAAGCCTACTCGAAGTGACTACCTGTTTTGTTTCCTATAAGCGGATATTTAATTTAAAAATAATTCCTCTATTTTGTCCCTGAACCCGGAACCCGTTTGTCATTGTGTCGATACCAGATTATTAACTTTAAAAACAAACAACATGAAAGAGTATTTAATGCTGATCCGTGAGGACTTGAACAACTACGGAAAAATGACCCCGCAGCAAATGCAGGAAGACATTGCAAAACACATGAAATGGGTGGAAGAGCTGGTGAAGAACGGCAACTTTAAAGGCGGAAATCCGTTAACCCCAACGGGAAGATCCATTAAAGGTAATGACCGCATCGTGACGGACGGGCCGTACATTGAAGTAAAAGAAGGGGTGAGCGGGTTTTATTTCCTCCTTGCCAATTCGCTTGATGAAGCAACGGAAATAGCCAAAGGTTGCCCTTCGCTTTCTATTGGCGGAACGGTAGAGATCCGCGAGATCCTTGCCATGTAACAATAACAGCGTTGGATAATTACACCAACATCAACAAGCTTACAGCGCATCTTTTCCGGGAGAATTCGGGAAAGATGATTGCTGTTTTATCGCGCATGTTCGGGTTAAAACAGATCGACCTGGTGGAAGACATTATCCAGGATACTTTTGAAACGGCCCTTTCCAAATGGCGCTTCTCAGGTGTTCCCGATAATCCATCGGGCTGGCTGATGCAGGTGGCAAAGAATAAGTCGCTCAATGCGCTTAAAAGAGATAACAAAACACAATCCTTTTCACCCTCGGTTTACCTGGCCCATTTTGATGCAGGTTTTGAAAATGAGTTTGACCTGTTGCTTTCGCCCGGGGAGGTTAAAGACAGCCAGCTGCGTTTATTGTTCACCTGTTGTCACCCCGGTTTTTCACAAAAGAACCAGATCATCATCACCCTGCACATCCTTTGTGGTTTTGGCGTTCCCGAAATTGCCAATGCCTTGCTGATGAATGAAGAAGCGGTAAAAAAAGCCTTAACACGTACCAAATCTTCACTGCGGCAATTGGACCACATCCTGCAAACGAATGTGATCACCCAATGGGAGGAGCGCATAAAGACAGTGCATACGGTTATTTACCTGATGTTTAATGAAGGGTACAAAACCACGCGGAGCAAGGATGATACAAATTCTCGCAATTGGTGCAGGTGGGGGAGGTGGAGCAGGATTTGGTGCTGCTGCTGCATCTGCAAGAGGCGGAGGCGGAGGCGGAGGTTGTGGTGCAATA
>JAZKGM010000058.1:0-5958 GCA_040385895.1 Bacteroidota bacterium | reverse complement strand
ATTCTGGTTAACCAGGTTTCCGGCCGCATCAAAATAATTCCATTGTGTTTTGGAAACGGCCTGCGAGCGAAGCCCGATATCGATCCGTGCAGGAAGCTTGAAGTAAATGCTAGCCATGATCTTTCTGCGGGCATCACTGTTCAGCACCTGCTGCAGGTCTTTATTGCCGCTTTTATCGTTGGCCGAAAAATAATCAATATCAAACCAGAAATTATTGAACACATCATAATGCAGGTTAGCCCCGAAAGTGATGGTGTAAAAACCGGCTGTTCGTGCGCTGCTGTTAGCGCTCACCAAAGGATAGGCAGCCACCCCATCGGGTTGAATAAAATGATAATTATGCTGGTACCTGATGCCGGGATTAAGGGTAAGCTTAAAACTACTGGATGAAGAGATGTAATAGAAATAATCAGCAGTAAAAAAATGAGTGGGTGTGCTGTTAATGGTTTTAGGGTAAGCAAGCGGTTTAAGGGTTTGATTCGTGGAATAGAACTGCCAGAATTGGTTGTATTGCTCATTCACCCTGTTTTGCTGGTACGAAACAATCACGCTTGAACTGTTAATAATGCTGCTTGATTTTTCGTGCTTAAATGCAATGGAGGGATTAACGGTATTTTCAAATACAGCCAGTGCCACATCCAGTTGTTGTTTTATTTTTTTAGACAGGTTATAAGATAAGGTGGAATAAGGTTTGTGTTGAAGCTGGTAAGTTTTCCCGTTGGTATAGGAAGCATAATTTACGGCATAACCCGAGGCATGTTTGATAAAGCGGTCTTTTTTCCAATAGTATGTTTTTCCATATTCGATATTGGTTGTTGAAGTAAGGTATTTATAATCCGGAAAGAGGTTTGACACCTGGTCGAAACGATGGCTGTTCAGTATAAAATTGCCCTTCACGTACTGATTGTTTTTCAACACACGTGTTATCCTGAGCCGCCCTTCGCTGTAATAACTGCCGGCCGGGATTTCTGTTTGAAGGTAGTTGCGGTATACGTATCCTTTTTGGCCGGAAGCCGCCCCTCCGGCTTCTATTAAAAATTTCCCCAGCTGTACTGCTCCTTCAAGTCTTGTCGATCTTAAGGTATTCATCTCTATGGTCGGGTCAAAAGCACCCAAACGCCTGATGATGGACTGGGAACGCAGGTACCAGTCGCTGTAATTTTGGTTGATATTAATGTGCCACTTCTTTGCATAATAACCGGCCGAATAAGCATACACCAAACCTGTTTTATGGATATTTGGGCTTGAATATTTATTGGTGTACTGCAATGGCCCCGGATCACTCACGGGGTTCCCGTAATTGTTGTATCCCGAAACGGTAAGCCCTTTGTAATCGTTCCGCATAACGATGTTTATAGCGCCTTTTCCGGCAAACAGCCCGTTGATCACCTGGGGTACGGTGCTGATCTCCACATACGCAATGTCTGTAACCGCTATGCCCAGCTCGTTTATACCAATGGCATCCCAACGCTCCAATTCTACTTTCATGCCGTTGATCATCAATAAATAATTTTGCTGCTGCATGGTAGAAGTTCCGTTTATGTTCAATGCATGTTTATTCCAGTCTATGGTCGTATACGTTGTTTTATCGATCCACACCAGCAACTCGCTTAAGCGGGTGATGCCCTGTATGCGGATGAGCTCGGCAGTAATGTATTGCTTTTCTCCTTTAATAGGTTGAAGCTTTGCGGCAAGCACATTGTTCGCAGTAGGCTGCTTCTGGTACAATACACTGTCTGTTTGTGCAAATGAGAGCACATACACCAACAAGCCTGATATGAGTAAAATGGTTTTCAATCAATGATCTTTTTAATGATTTTCGGGGTGTCGAAATAATAAGTGAGGGCAAATGCGGCATTGGCTACGTCAAAATTGTGATACAACAAGGTGCGTTGTGCGCTTACGCCCAGTGATGCATGAAGTTTTTTATACAGTTTAGCCTGTACATGCAAAGATGCTTCGAAGGTAAGCTCCGATTCATTCCGGTGTAAACGGTATGCGATCAGATCGGGAATATTTCCGAACTGCATATAAGTATTGCCAAGGGCAATTGCCGGTTTGATCCACACGGTTTTATGCAGGGGGATATTCAGACAATAGCCGAGGGTGAACAAGGTAGAAGTAAAATCAGGCAAAGAATCGCTGGTGAAACTGTTCCGTGCAACTGCTAAAAACAATTCGCCCTGGTAAAGGTTGGCCCCTGCCTGTAAACGAAAAGCAACGGGGTTTATTGAGAACCACGTATAAGGGAAAGAAACATAAAAAGGGTTTGATACACTTGCCTGGACATGTAATTTCGACAAAGGTTCTGCCTTTTGGGCAAAGAGCTTATGGGTGCAGGTAAGCCAGGTGAGTATAAAGATGCAGAGGTATCTCACCCTTAATTTTTACTACCGAAAACCTTTTTTAAAATATCGGTAACCCTTGCGATCGGGTCGTGCCTGATGGCCTTTTCCTCGTCAGCTACTTTTATAAATAAGCCGTCAAGCGCTTTCCTGGTTACATGCTCGCTCAAGGTATTGGTTGTGATCTTATCGAACAGAATGCCGTTTAACGAGGCCGTGTTATAGGTTTTGATGAGGTTATCATAAGCGGAGCTTGCAGAAATATTTCCGATGATCTTCTTATCAAGTGCCGTTTGGATCTTTGGCTGAAATGCACCGGTAAGCGGGGTAAATGTTTTGCCCTTCAGGTAAAAAGTAGCGGCCGTATCATCGCCATTTAATATCCCCAGTCCGTCTTCTATGGTAATGCCGGTAATGGCGTCAATAAAGATGGGCCTGGCTTCAGCCGCAGCATCCTCAGCCGCCCGGTTAAGTTTTATAACAGTTTCTTCCAGCAGCACATCACCACCAGGTACTTTACTGATGTTGCTGTAAACCGCCTGCGCTTCAGGCGGAAGCAACACTTTAACGGCAAGGTCTTTATAATACCCGTCTTGTTTGTTTAATACACTCACAGAAGTATCCGTGCCCACATTTAAGGCGCTTTTAAGGCCTGCAATAATTTCTTCATTGCTTAATGCGGGGTTGGAGAGGATCTTTTCCAGGTCTTCTTTGGTGCAGGCTGTAAAAAGGCAGGTGGTAACAAACAGTGCAAATAACAAGCGGATTTTCATGGTCCGAAAATAAACAAATCTATGTTTATTTACTTAACCAGTTTCAGGATGCGGTTAACCAGCTCTTCATCGTAACCCGACAGCACATATTTAATGTTGAAGTTGCTGTCTAATACAAAAACCTTGGGGTATGCATCCACCTGGCATGAACGGACCACTTCGTTCCCGCATAGATACATGGGATGGGTGATCCCGGCATTTTTAAGGTAATTGTTGATCCGTGTGGTATCTTTATCTATGGGGTTTAAGGTAATGATCTCCGTATTGCTGCTGTCGAGCTGGTTTTTAACGCTGCTCAGCTTTTGATGCAAAGTGAGGCAGGGCGGGCAGCCTAAGTATGAAAAATCTACGATATAGTGCTTTGCCTTCATATCATACAGGTTAAGGCCTTTGCCCGAAAGGGTATTGAATTGGATGTTTTCAAATTGCTTGTTTAAGAAAACGCTGTCCTTAGCCTTAAGACTTTGTGATGCAGACTTCTTTTTCATCGTTTTCACGGTCTGTATGGATTGGTTTTGGATCAGGATGGAGTCAAGCGCATTAGGAAAATCAGTAAGCGTATTTATTTTTATTTTGTTATAAAAGGATCCAAATATCGAGTCTGTTCCGTACCACGTATGCGCAAATGCAAGCGTATCTTTTTTTCGTACAAATAATTCTTTGGTAAAAGACTCTTTGGTAGTATCAGTGTTAAGAGGAATATATGTTAACTTAAAGTAAGTTCCTTCGTCTGTATAAGCAGTAAACCGGCATTCCTGTTCTATAAAATCATAAAAGGACGCAAAAAAGGGGCTGAATAATTCCTGTTCATAACCTCTATGACTGCAATTGGTGAGCAAGGTTTGGTTCCTTACCTGATAGCAATAAATGCCGGAAGGGTCGTGCACGATGTAGGTATAATTGCGCGGGGTAACCACCCGAAAGTATACAGCTGTATCGGTGCGGTAAACATAAGCGTGGCAATTGCGTTGGAAAATGGTATCGGTATATCCTAATGGCAACAAGATCCGTTCGAAATTGATGTAATAGGAAGAATAGCTGGTGTTTTTGGCTTTAACCTGGCTGATGGGTATTTTGATTTGCTGCGCCTTTCCATGGATTTGCAAAAGGGCGATTAACAATAAAAGAAAGGCAACTTTTTTCATGAGCAGGTCAAAAATGCCTGGTAAGGCCTATTTCAAATAAGCAGACAGCTTTGTTCCGAGGTCTCCTATTTCCTGCGGCTCATATTTGGTGATGGTTGGGGTATTGTCTTTAATTTCTACCCAGTCAAGGTGTGTAACATCGCCTACGTAGTTTTTGTAAATGCCTTTATCGTCAATGTATATACCAGGTGGAAGCGTGCTTGCGCCAAGCTTTTTCAGGATGTTTTCTTTGTTGGTGCAAACTAAAATTACAGACAGTTTATCGCTGTTTATGTTGCCCTTCTGTTCTTTCAACAGTTTCATCATATGCTCCACGCAGGTATAACAAGATTTCTCGGCATTAAACACCAGGTAGTCCTTGTCTTTGGTTTCTTTTGTGATCTCGGTGATGTAATTGCTGTATGCTTTTTCGGGACTTACACTATATGTTTCGATCAATCTTCTTACCTGGCTCTCATATTCAGTTTTTGTTATGGTTTTGTAAGAAACAGCACATACATCATAAACGATTTTTCCTTTTTTTAATGATTCAGCCTCATTGTATAAGATTAGTTTATCATTAAATGGCACAATAAATTTTGACATGGCAGGTGCAAGGCCTTCTGCAACCAGGTTAAAGCTGCTATCAATAAACTGGTAAACATATACTTCGCGCCCCTCGTATGGTTTTCCTTTTAAACCTACCCTGTTACCAAACCGATTATTGCCAACGCGGATCAATCTGTAATACCCGTTTTTAACCGGATCATAAGTCAAGGTAAGAAACTCACCCTGGTTGTAGTCTACAAATTCATCATAAAATTCTTTAAATGGATAAATAGTATCGAGAATATGCGATCCAATATTTTTTTCCCTGATATTGTAGTTTGTATCTATAATAGTTAATATGTTGTTATGACCAAAACCATAAACAATATCACCTGTATGGTTGTTATATGCAGCTTTAGCTCGTTCATTATTCATTCCATAATGCAGGCTACTATCACTTTCAAAGCGTATTTCTTTAAAAGGTCTAAATGGTTTGTTAAAGTATAACATGCCGCTGGCATAATAATTAGGATGCGTGTTTGAATAAGTCATGGAAATGGCATTCATGCATTTTAAGAGTGAAACTACGGCATGCCTGTTATGATCGTAAACGAGAGGCGAAAAGTAATTGTAGTGATTGTAGTTTGGGTATGACTGTAATAGTGGCCGGAAGCTAACAGTGTATTGGGGGACTTTAGACCAAGTAATCACAGGGGCATCATTAAAATTGGCAATACCAATACATACTCCTTTCCGGTTAATTAAGAACAATGAGCTATCATGCGTGTAAAATTGGTTACCAGATGGATTAATAGCAATGATAATGCTATCAGGATTTATCACATAATAATCTTCTATAGCAAACCATGATTTAAAAGGAGGTGTTATATCAATGGTATCAGTTTTGATGATTTTGAAATCTTTATTTATCTCATGTAAAAACAAAAGCTTCAGATCATAGCTCATCAATGTAAAGTAGTTTTTATTTTCATAAGAAAATAAGCGCGGTTGACCGGAATATATCTTTTGTCCTTGTACTAGTGGGAACTCAAGTTGCGCAAACGGTTTAAATTCTAGTATCCTGATAGGTATCTCATGATTTGCTGATTTACAGGAAGAGATGCTTAAAAATATTATAACTACACATGCATTAAAAAGTTTCATAGG
>JAZKGM010000057.1:0-4921 GCA_040385895.1 Bacteroidota bacterium | reverse complement strand
ACCACTTTCTGGATAATATGATAGAAGGATGCCAGGTGATTGATTTTGAATGGAACTATGTGTATATTAATGATGCTGCAATAAAGCAGGGAAGATTGCACCCTTCTGCATACCTGGGAAAAAATGTGTTTGACCTTTTTCCCCTAACGAAAGGTTCTCCACTGTACGATGTGCTAAAAACCTGCATGGAAAAAAGGGAGATCCAAAAAACAGAGCAGGAGTTTACCCATGCCGATGGGAATAAAGCATGGTTCGACCTTCATATTTACCCATCCATCGAAGGCATATTCATCTTATCCCTTGATATTACAGAAAGTAAGCAGGCAGAGCATGAATTATTAATAAGCGAACACAAATTTAAAACGCTTACAGAACATAGCATCGATATCATTTCAATTGTAGATAAGGATCTTAAATTTATTTACAGAAGCCCGTCAGGACAAAAACATACCGGCTGGACCATTGAAGAATTGAACTCCACAAGCATGAAAAACTTTATTCATGCGGAAGACTTGCATTTAATTGATGAATGGCGCAAGATGGCGATGGATTACCCGGCCAGGCCCATTCCGGTTAGTGCCCGTATGCTGCACCGCAAGGGCCATTATATTTCACTGGAAGGAACCATAACAAATTTATTGGATGATGAAGCCATCGGAGGCATTGTTTTAAGTGTGCGCGATGTAACATGGCGAAAAAGATCGGAGCAGTCGTTAATAAAAAACCAGAAAGAGTTAAAGCAGGTACAGGAGATCGCCAAACTGGCCTACCTGCATTTTGACCTGGCCGGGGAAAGTTCGTTCTGGTCGGAAGAAATGTACAACATCTGGCAACAGCAAGAAGGTTTATTTAATTTAACGCTGGATAATTTTTTAAAGACCATTTATGAGGAGGACAAAGTAAGGGTTGAGGAATTTTTGCTGAAGCTGTTTGCTGGTTTTGCCAACCATGAAATTGAGTACAGGATACAGATGGCGGATGGAAGCATCAAACACATTTTTCAGCGGATGGAGCTGGAGAAAAATGAAGCGGGGATTATTGTTGCCCTCAATGGAATTGTGCTGGATACAACCGAACGAAGAAAGGTGGAAAATGCCTTAAAAGAATCGGATGAAAAATTCAGGAAACTGTTTAACTCAAGCCCCTTGCCCCAATGGCTGTTCGATTCCATAACCCTTGAATTTATTGATGTAAATGCAGCAGCAATAGCCAATTACGGGTATTCACAGGAAGAGTTCCTGTCAATGACCATCGAAGACATCAGGCCTTCTAATGATGTGGCGCAGCTGCTCAAAACGCGCCAGCGCATCGCTCATTCACGGGACGATTTCAGCAGCCGTTCCTTCATTCATAAAAAGAAGAACGGGGAGCTGATCAATGTAGACATCAAATCAGCGAACGTTATTATTAACGGAAGAAATGCACGTGTGGTGATCGCGCGCGATATTACTTCCGACCTTGCTTTCGAAAAACAGCTCATCGAATCGAACGACCGCTACAACCTCGTGCTCGAAGCCACCAACGAATCCATAATCGACTGGGATATCGTGAATGATACTACGGTTTGGGGCAAGGGATTTAGTCAAAACTTCGGGTATGACCTGAATGTGTATGATAATCACTTATGGTCGCGGAACATCCATAAAGATGACAGGGAAGAGGTATTAAACGACCTTGCAATTGCACTTGCAGATCCATTGACCAGGAATTTTGAAGCTGCCTTCAGGTATATTAAAGCCAACGGGGAAATTGCTTATGTGCAACACCGTGGAATATTGATCAGGAACGATGAAGGAACTGCAATAAGAGCGATCGGTGCGATGATCGATGTAACGGAATTGCAGGAGAAAATTTCGGAAATTGAAACCAGGAACAAAAAATTGAAAAACATTGCATGGACCCAGTCTCACCTGGTAAGAGCACCGTTGGCAAAGTTGATCGGGCTGATAAAACTGGTCGAAAATAAAGATGTAGCTACAAGTGATTATGCTGAATTGTCAAAAATTTTATCTTACATTGTATCATCGGCCTATCAACTTGACGAGATCATAAAAGATATTGTAAAAAAAACTGAAACAATGCACCAATGAGTTCAACCGTTCTAATTATTGATGACGATGATGTCGTGCATTTTATGCATGAGACATTATTGAAAATATCGGGCATAAAACTTCCTGTCCGCTCTTTTTTAAACGGGAAACAGGCGCTTGATTACCTGGTTAATAATTGCCAGGAAAATGGTAAATACTTATTGCTGCTTGATATTAATATGCCTGAAATGAATGGCTGGCAATTGCTTGATGAACTGCAAAAAAGGGAATTGCATTGCACGATCAAGGTCATTATTTTAACTTCTTCGGTTGATAGTGAAGATCATTTGAAGGCTAAAAAATACAGCCGGGTGATCGATTTTATTGAAAAACCATTAACAACCGAACACCTTGAAACATTAAAAGCTTCGGCTCAATATATGCTCTTATCATAAGCACACTCTTTTTTCTTTAGTATTGTCGGAACTATATTAATTAATCAATTTATGAAAAGACACTCAACAGCCGTTTGGAAAGGAACGGGCAAAGAAGGCAAAGGCCATATTAGCACGCAAAGTGGCGTTTTAAAAGAAACACAATATGCATTCAGCTCCCGCTTTGAGGATGGCATCGGCACAAACCCGGAAGAGCTTGTTGCAGCTGCGCATGCAGGATGTTTCACCATGAAACTTTCATTTAATATCACTGCAGCAGGCTTTACACCCGACCGGGTTGAAACCAGGTGTGAAATTAATTTTGAGAACGGTACGATCGTAGGTTCCCATTTAACGGTTAATGCAAAAGTAAGCGGCTTGGATGAAGCGAAGTTTAAAGAACTCGTTACCGATGCCGAGAAAAACTGTCCCATATCTAAGTTGCTCAATACCGAAATTACTTCTGAAGCTACTTTAGAGGCCTAATAACAGCGAGGTTATTACTCACTACTTAGAAATAATTGTTACAAAAAGAAGAAGCCCGGGGCCAAGGCCCCGGGCTTCTTCTTTTTACCCTCACAGGTTGTTGATCACTTTGTTTTGACCAGCCTGATAACCGAAGCCTGTTCACCCGAGGTTACCTTAACAAAATACAGCCCGTTATTCATTTGTGGAAACCGGTCGAAAAGAAAACGGTTATCTCCGGCACTTACTTCTACGGTTGCTTGATGAACAAGCTTTCCGCTCACATCATATACTTCAACTTTTGCATCCGAAGAGACAGGGGAAACGATATTCACCATAAATACATCCTCACACGGATTAGGGTATATACTGATATTTTCCGGCACGGTTGGTTTATTCACCAGCCTTACCACATCAGAATAAGCGTGCGTTCCGTTCAGATCAACCTGCTTAAGCCTGTAATATAATACAGCGTTATCCCCTTTAAATGCCCCGCGATCGGTGTATGTATAAACAGAAACCGATGCAGTGTTTTTGCGGGCACCAACAAAACCGCTTGCATCGAAAGAGATGCCGTCAAATGAACGCTCTATTTCAAACCCTTTATTATTGATTTCTGAAGCAGTGCTCCACGTTAGTACCACGTCTTTTTTATCACGGGCTGCGCTAAAAGAAACCAGCTTCACCGGAATAGGGGTGTACAGGTCCGTTCCTGTAAAATACTTCCAGTCCTGGTAAAACATACCGCTCATTGCATTGCCTGATGAGTCGACCGTAGAAGATGCGTTGAGCATATACAGCGAAGAACTGTTCCGCACATAAATACGGGAATCATATTCATTTACCTGTGTGCCCCTCCATCCTTCTTTATAAGAAATATCCATGGTATACAAATAACTTCCTGCTGCCATATCCGATTGAAGATAGAAATTGGTGTAATAAGGTTCCGAAAACACAAATGGAGCCTTTTCACCGGATGCCTGCCTGAGGGAAAAAGGCGGAGGAACATTACTGGACACTTCCCATCTGATCCTTGCTACTGTATCACCCGCGAACATGAACGTTTGTGTGGTTCCGGCAGAAGGAATTGCTGGCGTTGCGATAGCAGCCGGGGGAAGGGAAGCGGGTGTGAATTCAAACGCACCGATATCGGGGGCACCATCCGAGTACGTGGCCGGCCTTGTGATATGATTAACAGATGAAGTAACCTGGGCAATGTGTAATGCCCTTCCGTTCAGCGACCACACGGCCGAATCGGTGAGGTTAGGAGCAAGATTAGTGTTGCTGGTAAAACCCGGACGGTACGAAACCGATCTCATGTCTTGCCCGGTTGTTGATCTCCATGCGGCAAACGTGGCATAATTCCCGGTCGATGTTTGCACAAAGCCGGATCCCGATGTGGTATATAAATTATTATAATTACAAATGGTATTACCCGGCAGGTAATTATACATGGCATAATTTCCACCACTGTTGGCCAGCACATTATTTTTAACCTCGTTATTGCTGTATGCAGCTGATGAAAAATAAAAATACCCCGGAACAGAACTGGTACCTGTTGAGGCCACATTTACAGTATTGTTGTAAAAGCGGGCATAGTTCGCATCCCTGCACCAAAGGCCATAACTGTTGCCCGCGCCATTGCCCACAGTGATCGCGTTATTGGCAATTAAGGCCCTTACAGCGGCAGACCCGCTAATATACCTGAGCTGTATGCCATAATTGGCATTCTGCCCGGCTATGTTATTCCCGCTGATATCAAGGGAGTTGTTGGTATAAAAACAATAGATACCATAAGTAGCTGCTGCTGCAGGAGTAATTTTATTATTGCTGCATACCAGGTTGCTGTTGTAATAAAGGTATACGCCAGTATAAGAAGAATTCTGGACCACATTGTTCTGAATGATGCAGCTATCCGGGTAAAGGGTGCTTAGGCCAACCCAGTAAATCCCATATGATCCGTTGATGAGCGCATTATTGCTGAACACGATC
>JAZKGM010000056.1:0-8139 GCA_040385895.1 Bacteroidota bacterium | reverse complement strand
CACAAAAAGCAGAGACAATGCCCTGCTTTTTGTAAATTCTTACGATATGAAGTTGATATGCATTGTGCACGCTTCCTGTATCGCACATCCAAAATAATTTTGCATTATTTACGGATTTCCAATTCTTTAATGATAGCCCTGTAACGGAAAATATCATTTTTCATTAGATAGTCTAACAGAGCGCGTCTTTTACCTACTAACTTCACCAGGCTCAATTCAGCAGAATAATCTTTCTTATTCTCTTTTAAATGGCCCGTAATGTGATTGATACGGTGGGTAAACAATGCGATCTGACTCTCAGCAGAACCAGTGTCTTTAGTAGACTTGGCTTTACCGTACTTTTCGAAGATTCCTTGCTTCGTTTCTGTGGTCAAATACATAATTTATTTTTTAATTGTTGTTAATAAACGGGGTGCAAAACTACACAAATAATTGATTTATGCAAACTTGCGTTCCTTAAGGTTGAACAGTTTCCTGTTTTTCCAATGGCTTGTTGGCCAGCAGGCTTAAGAGCTGCCCGAGTTTATCACGCAGGTTGGTGCGTGGTACTATAAAATCAACAAAGCCATGCTCTACCAGGAATTCAGAGCTTTGAAAGCCTTTTGGAAGGTCTTTGCCTATTGTTTCCTTGATAACCCGCGGACCAGCGAAACCTATCAAGGCTTCCGGCTCTGCAATATTAAAATCGCCAAGCATTGCAAACGAGGCTGTTACACCACCGGTTGTAGGGTCGGTTAATAAGCTGATGTATGGGATCCCATCCTGGGCCAGCAATGCCAGCTTAGCGGAAGTTTTTGCCATCTGCATCAGGCTGAATGCGGCTTCCATCATCCTTGCGCCACCCGATTTTGAGATCACCATGACCGGGATCCGGTGTTCACGGCCATAATCGATAGCCCGGGCAATCTTTTCACCCATCACACTGCCCATGCTTCCGCCAATAAAGTTAAAGTCCATACAGGCAATCACGATCGGAAAAGTATGGATCGTTCCGGTTGCAACGCGCATGGCATCCGTCATCCCGCTTTTTTTCTGCGTATCGGCCAGGCGCGATTTATAATCCTTGGTATCCACAAAGTTTAAAGGATCGGTCGGGCGTATATTTTCAAACAGTTCCTGGTATTGCGAGCCGTCAAACAGCAGGTTGAAATAGTCTATAGAACCGATCTTATCGTGATAGTTGCAGGCAGGGCAAACAAACTGATTGGCTTCGTGCTCGGCAGTAGTGAATGCTTTTTTGCAACGCGGGCATTTATGCCATAGGCCATCAGGTACCGATTTTTTGTCATCAGTTGATGTGGTTATACCTTCTTTTACACGTTTGAACCAACTCATATTGCTAATGTGGTAATTATGTTGATGCGTTAATGCGTTATTGCATGATCACAATAATAATTTATAAATAATAATGCGGTAAGTACCTGCATCCATGCATGGGTACATCACCGCATTATCCTGATCTGCTTATTATGCTAATGTAATTGTTTTATCTAAGTAAACGTCCTGGATTGCGTTTAATAAAGCAACACCTTCGGCAACCGGTTTCTGGAATGCTTTACGTCCTGAGATCAAACCTTGTCCGCCTGCGCGCTTGTTAACTACGGCAGTTGTTACTGCTTCTGCTAAATCGCTCGCACCTTTACTTTCTCCACCACTGTTAATCAAGCCCTGGCGGCCCATGTAGCAATTTGCCACCTGGTAACGGGCCAGGTCGATCGGGTTGTTCGATGACAATTCGGTGTAAACTTTATTGTGTGTTTTACCAAAGTTCAGCGCAGTGTAACCACCATTTGTTGTCGGTAGTTTTTGTTTGATGATATCAGCCTGGATAGTAACCCCAAGGTGATTAGCCTGGCCTGTTAAATCAGCAGCGGTATGATAATCAACACCATCTTTTTTAAACGCATTGTTGCGTGTATAGCACCATAAAATAGTAGCCATGCCTAATTCGTGCGCACGTTCAAAAGCGGCAGCCACTTCCTGGATCTGGCGGGTTGATTCATCGCTACCGAAATAGATGGTTGCACCAACAGCAACAGCGCCTAAATTCCATGCTTCTTCTACTGAACCAAACATGATCTGGTCAAATTTATTCGGGTAGCTTAAAAATTCGTTGTGATTGATCTTAACAATAAAAGGGATCCTGTGTGCGTATTTGCGTGAACAAGATGCCAAAACACCGTAAGTAGAAGCAACTGCATTACATCCGCCTTCAATGGCTAACTCAATGATATTCTGAGGGTCGAAATACCTCGGGGCCGGAGCAAAAGATGCACCTGCGCTATGCTCGATCCCCTGGTCAACAGGAAGAATAGAAACATAACCTGTATTTGCCAAACGGCCTGTACCATAGATTTGTTGAAGGCTGCGTAAAACCTGTGGGTTACGATTGCTTTGCATGAAAATGCGGTCAACAAAATCGGGTCCCGGAGCGTGAATAAGCTCTTTGCTGATTGTTTTACATTCGTGCTTTAATAAGCTATCGGCATTAGCGCCCAATAGTTCTGCTATGTTGCTCATGTTTGGTTGGATTGATATATTATTATAGTTTGCAAACATAAACTTTTTTCGCAAACACAAAATCATGATGTTGGTAAAGCAGGTTGAAACAAACGAGGAGCTTAAAGCAGCCCATAAGATCCGTAAAGATGTTTTTGTCATTGAGCAAAACTGCCCGGAGGATATTGAATGGGAATTTGAAGAAGAGTCGCACCATTTTATTGCTTTGCTTGATGGTAGCATAGCAGGCACTGCCCGCTGGCGGGAAACGGAGAACGGGTATAAACTGGAACGTTTCGCAGTGTCGAAAGAACACCGGAATAAGCAGGTTGGTGAGGCTGTTTTAACACATGTTATAATGACTTGCCTAAAGACGGTAAACAGGTTTACCTTCATGCACAGCTGGCTGCAAAGAACTTTTACCTGCGAAATGGATTTGAACCTAAAGGAGCGCATTTTTGGGAAGGCGGGATCGAGCACGTGAAGATGCAATTGACGGTAAGGTTATAACACCTCTTCGGTGATCAGCTTTTCGCGGTATTGGTTTAAAACGCCTGTTTTTGATACAAAACCAAGATATCTCCCTTGCTCATCTACCACGGGGATGTTCCATACGTTGTATTCATCAAACTTGCTCATCAGCGCATTTACATCATCTGTTAACTGCGCTGTTACACGTGGTATGGTCATTAATTTTTTCACTTTCACCTTGTCATATTCTTCATGCCTGAACATGATCTCACGAATATCGTCAAGGGTAATAATTCCCCGGAGCATTTTGCTGTTATCAACCACGGCAAAAATATTTCTCCGGCAATGGGTTATTTCATTTACCAGTTCACGTAATGTTTGTTCGGGACGAAGCTGCACAAAATCGCGCTCAATAATCTTATCTAATCTCACCCGGCTTAACAGGTCTTTGTCTTTATCAAACGTAATGAATCCCCGTTCTATTAAGCTTTTGGTATAGATGGAGTATTTTTCGAAATAGCGGGTAATAAAATAAGAACCGGAAGAAACAAGCATTAGCGGGACAATTAATGCATAACCACCGGTGATCTCTGCAATCAAAAATATTGCTGTTAGCGGTGCATGCAATACCCCGCTTATTAAACCGCACATTGCCACCGCCACAAAGTTTTGCATCCGCAAATCTGCAATGCCTAATACGGTAAGCGTTTTTACAAAAATAAACCCCAATAGCGCACCAACAAAAAGGGAAGGGCCAAATATTCCGCCATTTCCACCTGCGCCAATGGTTACTGATGCAGCAAAAACTTTTATGAACAAGATACAAATGGCAAAGCCAATGATGAACCAGGAATTATTGCGGTAGTCATAAAACAAGCTTCTGTCGAACAGGCTTCCATGATCTCCAACGATTAGCTTGTTAATTACTTCATAGCCTTCACCGTATAATGGCGGGAAAATAAATATAATGAGGCTAATGATTACACCACCCAGGATTGCTTTTGGAAACAGGTTTTTAATTGGCTTAAACCATCCCTCAATTTTAATGGTCATGCGCATCATGTAAACAGAAAGGAGGCCGCATAATATTGCCAGTAGCGTATAATATGGAATGGAATGAATGCGCCAGCCATCGGTAACTAAATTGAATAGGTTTTCGCTGTGAAATAATCTTGAAATTACTGCCCCCGCTGCAGATGCCATGAGCAGGGGAATAAAGGCCGGAATGGTAACTTCTGTCAGCAATACCTCAAAAGCAAAAATTACTCCTGCAATGGGGCTGTTGAATATAGCTGCAATACCTGCTGCGGCCCCGCTGGCCAGTAATAAAGTGCGCTCGGGTTTTGACACAAGCAGGTCTTTACCTGCATTAGATCCTATGGCACTGCCTGTAACTGCAATGGGGGCCTCCAAACCAACAGAGCCTCCAAACCCGGTTGTAAGTGCACTGGTGATGATGTGTGAATACGTTTTATGCAGTTCAATGAATGAACCTTTTTTTGAAATGGCATAAATGATACTGCTTAACCCTTTATCAAAGACTTTTTTGTAATGAAACAACCGGAGGTATAGTACAGAAAGCAGAATACCTATTAGTGGGAAAATAAGGTAAAGGTAATTGGCATATTTAACATCGAACCCGCTTTCGCAAAAATCGTGAATAGTATGAACCAGGTATTTAAGCACCACTGCCGCCAGGCCAGCTGTAATTCCTACCAGAAGACTTGCAACGATAAGAAAGTTCTTATCATTGATGTAGCGGCTTCTGTTTTTGATAAACCGATAAAAAGCTAATTTACTTATTACGCGGATGCGCTTAAACATGCTTGGTGTTGATACTGGTAAGCTGGCAAAAGTACGAAAGAATAGCCATCGGGCCAAATTTTAATATCGGATAGCATTATTTTTGGTGTTAAACGATATATTTGTAGGATGATATGGCTGGAAAATATAGAAGCTGCGATAGAAAGCATCAGAACGGAACACAAAGCAGTTGTTAAGCGGATTATTGAAAAAAAGAATACACTGAATGACAGGAGGCCGTTGCCTATGTCGGCACTTAACAGGATAAAGGAGGACCTATACATAGAATGGTCATATAATTCGAATGGAATAGAGGGTAATACGTTAAATCTGAATGAGACAAGAATGGTTTTGCAGGAAGGAATGACCATAAAGGGTAAGCCGCTTCGTGAACACCTGGAAATAACCAATCATCACGAGGCAATTGAATATGTAGAAGGGCTTACAAGAGCAAATTCGGAAATTACAGATAAACAAATCCTTAAGATCCATGAAATTGTGATGACCAAGATCGAAAAGGATTTTGCAGGCAGGTACAGGAACGGAAATGTAAGGATTGCAGGCGCTAATTTTGTTCCACCGAATCACTTAAAAACGGGTGATTTAATGAGTGAGCTTATCGCTTTCATAAATGAGAATCCATTTAATTTCAATGTGCTGGAAATGGCAGCAATAATGCACCATCGTTTTGTCTGGGTTCATCCTTTTTTTGATGGAAACGGAAGAACGGTACGTTTATTAATGAACTTATTCTTAATGCAACATGGGTATCCACCATGTATTATTTTAAAAAATGATCGAAAGAAGTATTATGATGCTTTGAATAAGGCAAACAATAACGATTATGAAAAGCTAATGCTCCTAATTATGCAGGCCATAGAACGATCGCTTGATATTTATTTAATGGCTTATCCGGATGGGGATGAATACATGTCGATAACTAACATATTGGAAGAAGAACAATTGCCTTACGGCCAGGAGTACATTAGCTTATTAGCCAGAACAGGCAAGATAGATGCATATAAAGAAGGACGCAATTGGGTAACCAGCAAAGAGGCAATCAACACTTATTTAAACAACAGGAAGAGAAAACGCAAGCAGAATGAAGCATAAGTTAAATGCCGTAAATTTTAATTGAATTTTCTGTAGTGATGCTGGCCACATTTTCTATGCTTGTGTTTTTTAAGGTGGCTAATTTTTCGGCAATGTTAAAAATGTAGGAACTCTCATTCCTTTTCCCCCTGTATGGTTCAGGACTTAGATATGGTGCATCGGTTTCAAGCACCAGGTGTTCTAAATCTATATCGGCAATGGCAGCTGGAAGCTCACTTTTTTTGTAGGTTAAAACCCCGCCAATGCCCAGGTAAAAACCTTGTTCTACAATTTGTTTTGCCTGCCCTGCATTTCCGCTGAAACAATGAAATATTCCCCGCAATAAAGGGTGTTTCATTTCCTGTAAAATCGCAATAACATCATCGGTACTGTTTCTTGAATGAATGTTGATAGGAAGATCGTATTGAATGGCCCATTGGATCTGCTTTTTAAAAGCACTGATCTGTTGTTCTTTAAATTCAATGCTCCAGTAATAATCTAACCCGATTTCGCCTACAGCATAAAACTTTCGTTTTTTAAACCATTTCTGGATCTGAAACAGATGGGCTTCTACATCAGCGCCAACGCTACAGGGATGAAGACCCATCATAGGGAAACAATGCTCAGGGAACTTCCAAACCAAGTCAAGCATGGGCTGGATGCTGCTGCAATCAATATTCGGGAGAAACAGCCTGCGTACGCGTGCATCAATAGCACGTTTAACCATGGCTTCCCTGTCATTGTCAAACTGTTCGCTGTATAAGTGTGTATGTGTATCTGTAAGGATCATGAAATATGGCTGTAATTAATGGCTTTAGTAATACCTGTTTTTCCAATTCAGTTTTACAGGGATGATAAAGTATAAAGCGGTGCACAAAGTTATTGCAATTGTATATGCTTCGTACAATAAGAGATGCAGCTTGTTGGATCTTAAATGCAGCGACCGCAATTGAAGAGTTATGGTGGCTGATTGAATGACAAGTTTAGTAAAATAAAGCAGCAGTGCGAGGTTAATATTTATGAAGGCAAGGATAACAACTGCCGGAACAAACGATCCATAAATTCCAAAGATAAGCCACCAGTAGAAAGGCAACTCTTTAGCCCCGGTAAGCCAGCGTTTGCGTTGGTTAATAAGGGTTTTGAAATTGCCAGCTGCAGCTGATAAATTAACCGATCGGGGGGTTAATATGTTAACTGTTTTCCATCCCTTTTTCCGCACCTGTTGAAATAGTTTATGGTCTTCGGTTACACTAAAGTCAAAGTTTTCATACCCCCCGGTGCTGAAATAAGCCTCGCGTTTTACAGCCATATTGTTTCCTACGGCTGTACTGGCTATTCCAATTTTATCGAACGATAGCAATAAGCCCATAAAGTACAGCCAATCTGTCTGCTGCATGGCGGCCGAAAACCCGTTTCCGGCTACAACGGTTGTACCACTAACGATACCAATGTGGGGCCGAAAAAAAGATACCAGGGTTCGTGCCCAGTCTGTCTTGGTTTCAATGTCGGCATCGGTTATCAAAAAATAGGCTGCATGGGTATGATGCGCCAGTTGGGCCAGTACATTTGCCTTTCCCCTTGCCTTCCCAAGCTGTGTTGTAATATGAATCTGCCTGATGTTCGATCCCCTTTCTGCAAACTCATCAACAAGAGCTGCGGTGCGGTCTGTAGACTGGTCATTGCCAATAAAAATAGAGATCTTCTCTTTTGGGTAGTTTTGTGCAACTAATGATTGAAGGCATTTTTCGATGTTGTTTTCTTCGTTCCTGGCGGCCACAAGCACCGCAATTTCGGGCAGTTCATCATCATTTAAATGCGCTATGGGCTGATCAAATTTCCCAAAAGCCTTCATAAGAAAATTAAGAAAGGAAATACCTAAAAAGAGGCAGATAACAGCATAGAGCAATACGATCATAAGTGCCTGAATAAAAAATGCTGATCGGTGAAATGTGTTAACAAGCCTTCCAGAAAATAAAACATATTGACTTCTGCTTTTTCGCTGTCGTGAAGCACAATAATATCACCCCGCTTAATCAGGCCTTTCATTTCCTGAAGCGCTTTTCCGGCATTAAGGTGCTGTTCATAATCTCGGGTAAGGATGCTCCACATGATGATGGAATACTGATGTTTAAGTGCGGCAATTTGTCCCGGAGAGATCTGGCCATAAGGGGGACGGAACAGGTTTGAATCAATAAGACCTGATGCCTGCTTTACATTGTTCAGGTATCTTTCGTTACCGGTTTTCCAGCCGCTTAGGTGATTGAACGTGTGATT
>JAZKGM010000055.1:5688-5959 GCA_040385895.1 Bacteroidota bacterium | reverse complement strand
GCTGGTATCGCTTGCGCCCCTCACCTTCTCATAAAAACTGAGCTGTTCATTATAAATACCTGTTTTCACATCAAAGAATACATGTCCGCTTACCCCACCCGATCTTAATGCTGCAGCTGCGGCATTGAAACTGGCGAAATCAGACGGAGCTGTCCCAATGATATAAACGCCTTTTAACGGTGCGGTAAAATTCATTTTCATGGTATCGTTACGCGGGTACGAATCGCTTGTTCCGTTAGGCAGGCTGGTATAAACCACCAGGCTATTATTA
>JAZKGM010000055.1:0-5678 GCA_040385895.1 Bacteroidota bacterium | reverse complement strand
TATCGCAGGTGTTCAGGAACCCATTCCAGAACTGGGTTACAGGTGTTCCGTTATTTAATACATAGGTTACAGCAAATGATCCCAGCGGAGTGCTTCCGTTGTTTCTTACCAGTACGGTTATATCATTCAGGCCTGCGGTAAAACTGGCCTGGGGAGCAGTGATGGCATCTACCGAAATATTATCGGGCTGTGCAGACATTTCATCTGCTCCTATCACCGGGTATGAGCTTCTTGGGTCACCGTCAATGTCAGTACCAATAAGGGCCAGCAGGTTGGTTCCCCTTACACAGGCATCTGCCACATGAAGATCGGATGCAGACGTATAAGTAGGCACTTTATTATAAGAGGAATCACCACCGGCCGTTGCAAGCCTGAAGTTTGCATTGGTATAACCCGTTGATCCTTTAAAGATCAAAGTTGGTGTCACAGCGTTGTAATACACATTATTGTTAATATTACCCGATACCAGGTTGGTAACTATATACGCAGGCACGCCTGCCCCGCCTGAAGCTGTGTAGGCGAAAATGTTATTTTTTATTTTTGTTGAAGCAGAGCCGCTGTAATAGATGGTTGCATTGCTGTTGAGGCTTTGGGCATAATCGAGGTTAAGGGAGTTATGATAAATGAGTGAAGGGGATGAACCGCTCTCTGTAATATACATGGCGTTTGCGGAAGCGTTACGGAAAGTTCCGCCCACCATATTATTAAAGATCCTTCCCGGATTGGCGGCAGGATTGGTTACGGTTGACAGATAGATGCCATACTGCCCCGCATTTTTTATAACATTGCCGGATACTTCGTGCGCGTTAGCTGCATTCGAGTTTACACAACTGGATGCTGATATCCCATAGCTCGATTGCGATGCACCTGAAGAAAACTGAATATTATTGCCTGTTATGGTTAAGGCATTGTATACGTATGCTGCATTAATGCCGTATCCATAGGCAGTGATCGTATTGTTCCTTATTTTGTGATTCCGGTTAAAATTACCGGAAGGCGAGGTGGAATTGCCATACAGGTATATTCCGTAATAACTGTTGTTAATGGTATTGCTGTCTATCTGGATAGAGTCCCCGTAATTATTTGTAATGCCATATCCCGATGCGGTTCCTGTTACCGCAATTCCGTAAGTGGTGCTGCCGCTATAATTTGGAAAGTTGATCACACATTTTTTTACCGCGCATTTATTGGTGCTTCCAACAAAAGCAACCGCTGTGCCATTTGATGATGTGGTATTCTGTATGGTGAGATCCCGGAACGTAACATAACGCGAGTCTGTTAACGTTAGCGTAGTGCCATTATTTGTTAACGAGCTTATGATGGTGGTAGTAGCTAAAGCCCCGATAAACTCAACTGTATTTACCGCTGAAGCGCCTTTTATATAATTAAGGTTCAACTGGCCGGTGTATGTGCCGGGAGCTACATTAAATGTAACGGGCCCGCACACACCAAGCAGGTTCAGATCGGCTACGGCAGCGGCTACCGTTATATAATCGGGTGTAGTACCTCCTATGCTGTATGTTCCGTTCAAAGCCGGTCTTAGTGTAAATGTCATGGTATCATCCGAGTGA
Source organism: Bacteroidota bacterium (assembly GCA_040385895.1). Taxonomy (GTDB): domain Bacteria; phylum Bacteroidota; class Bacteroidia; order UKL13-3; family UKL13-3; genus UBA6183. Next base: position 4,107 of record JAZKGM010000055.1, on the reverse strand, counting down.
AAGCCATCAGGCACACCATTCGGGTCGGAGGTCCATACCTTAATAGTTGAAGTTGTACCACTGGCCAGGAACAGGTTGGAAAGCGTAATGGTATCCATGTTCTTACCGGTGCCTCCTATCGTATCAAGTGTGTTAAAATAGTATACAGGGCTTTGCGGATTGCTGTTCAGGGTCCAGTTTACGGTTACATTATTGATCCTGTTTTGTCCTTTATTTGCTATTTTAACTTTTGCATCATGGCTGCCTGCACAAAAATCAATGGGAGAAACCAGGCCGGTTACCGCTGCATTATTCATGGTTGTTCCCCTTACTTTTATGGCCAGGTCATCTAAATAATACCCTTCGGCAGCACTTTCCCTTTGCCTGATTTTAACACGAACCTGGTTAGTGGTATTAGGCACCCTGATCAGAATGGTGCTTGGCCCCACCGCACTTACACCTGTTGCCGGAGGCATATAGGTGGTGGTGGTATTTACCGGGGCAAAAAGATGATCTACTACTCCTGTTGCGGCATAAGCCCACGAGCAATTGCTTCCGTTCCCGTTGATCCGTACACGGTCGTACCAGGTAGTGCCCCCGTTCACGCTTATTGATACCGTTACATAATCCCCTGCATCTACATCGAACAAGGCTGCAAGCTTAAAACTGATATAAGCGGTGTCGTACCCGGCAATGTTCACATTATCGAAGGTTACGGTAAGATCCTCGCTTTCCGAATACCATGCCCAGGAATTGTTCATGCCGTATGGTGAATTTGGAATCTGTGTTGTACTTCCTGTCAGCCCTTTTTTGTACCGGATGGGAGTGCCTGTGGTTAGACTATAACCCAGGGCCGGGGTACCGATCGTGTCAAAATCCTGGATGGCCAGGGTGGTGAATTGCGCAGAGGCAAGCGTGGCAGATAGGGTAAAAAGGCATGCCAGCCATAATTTTAAGTGTTTGTAAGTATTTCGCATGGTATTTCTTGAATTTTCGCATTGCCAATTTATCGATAATGGCTCACTGCAAGAGAAAAATATTTAGCTAATTGTGTCGGGTATACAATAAATAATTAGCTTTACATACACTATATATAAGATTAAAAACCAAAAATAATGTCGCATATAGATAACCTGGTGGATGAATTGCTGAAAAAGTTCAGCAGGCAGGAGTTCCGCGATTTCAGGTATTTTATTTCGAGAAGAAATAACCATGTGCATGACCGGAAAGACCTGAAGTACATTTATGACGCACGGAAAAACACCCTTCCGGAAAAAGGCAGGAACAATACGCACCAAACAAAAAAAAGGCTCAAAAAACAGGTGGAGCAGTTTGTGCAACTCGAGAACATCCGGTTCGACATCACCTCCCTTTCGTTTAATTATATAGAAACAGCCACTTATTTATTCAGGAAACAGATGCCTGAACATGCCTGGCAATACCTGTTAAAGGCAGAGCACAATGCATTGAAATATGAAGACTATGTGTTGCTCGATTTAATTTACTATGTGCAGATCGCCTATGCCTCCAATATTTATGGCCTCGATCTTCCCGTGTCTACATTTAATCACATCATCAGCAAGCGGAATGCAAATCTTCAGCTTTCCATCCTTGATGCAAACGCAAATGCGGCTTATGCTGAAATAAAATACAGCATCCGTTCGCTCAGCCATTCGTTAAAATCGAGAACCGACATCCAGGAAATTATTGATAATACACTGGCGCGCTACCAGCTTTCAGATAAACTGTATGCGCATCCAAGGGTATATGGCAAGATCATCAACATTGTATCAAAAGGCCTGGCAGAGATCGGGGCCTACCGCGAACTGGCACATTATGCGGTCCAGTCCTACCAAACCATCAATCAGTTTGGCATGCTGGAAACCATGCACCCCGACTACCTCAACGAGCTTTTACTCTCCATGTGCCAGTCGCAGCTGCGCATAAAAAACTACACCCGCGCCTATTGCTTCCTGGGCATGTATAAAAAAAGGGCCCAGGTATTTAAGCACAGGTACGATAAATACAGCTACCACCGCTTTATGCAAAGCCTTATTGAAGCACGCATCCTGTTTGGTATGGGCAACCTGGATGAGGCAGAAAATATTCTCCTCACCTGCCTCAGCACATATGAAAAAGACCAAAAGCTGATCTCCGGTTTCAGGGATCTTTACCTCGAGCTTTTTGCCGTTTATTTCTGCCAGTATGATATGGAACGTTGCATCAGGCTCTACAATAAAATAAACCGTGAAAGTGCATTAACAGGTGCAATGTATGGATCACCCGGCCAGGTGAACACTTTTTTGCTCGATGTGTTTGGGGTGATGTGTTATTACCACACAAACGATACAGAGTATGCCTATGAATTGCTTAAGCGCATAAAACGCACAGGGAAGGATTTTCTGAAAGCTGAACAGAATACACATTACATACACTTTATGAGCATTCTTGAACAGCTGCTTAAAGACCCTTTGTATCCGGCAACATCCCGGTACCGGAACGAAGTGGAACAGTTCAGGTCGAACAGCAACTACACACCCTATCACAAAGAATACATCAGCCTGAATGCCTGGCTAACTTCGTTGCTGCAGCAAAAACCGTTTTATGACTGTTTTTTAGAAGGGCATTTCTAAAAGCCACATACTTTTAAATGGCAAATACTTTTTCTGAAGACCCGCCCATTTATAATAAAAGCAAAGAAGTAGCATTTTTGCCGAGCAGCCTATTATAACAGCTTGTTGCCTGCGACCTGATGATCATTAGCCTGGAAAGCTGGAAAAAACCGGTGGAATCAAAAAGTCAATGGTTATCGGATATTCCATCTACGCTTATTATCAGTAAAGCCCGTTAATAAAATCCACCATTTTGTCCATATCCATTACCTCATCAAACTGGTTACTTTTAACCGCCTGCTCGGGCATATAGGAGGTTTGTGCGGTTTCGGGCGACTGAACAATTACAAAGCCCTTGTACTTTTTTATGCAAGCGAGGCCTTCTACGCCATCGGAATTAGCACCGGAAAGCAACACGCCCACCACGCCATCCCGGTATACCTCGGCTGCCGTTTCAAATGTTACGTCAATGCTGGGCCTGCTGTAATTCACTTTTTCAGAATAATCGAGCGAGAATACCTTTGAGTCTTCTACCAGTAAATGATAATCTGCAGGTGCCAGGTAAACAGTACCGGCAGCAATGTCTTCCTTATCTTCGGGTTCTTTTACTTTTATACTGGTTTTGGACGACAACAGGGTGGCCAGGGTGGATACTTCACTATACTTGCGGTGAACGATGATCACAACGGGGAAAGGCAAAGGTGGTTTTAAACGCGGCAGGATGTGCAGCAGCACTTCAAGGCTGCCTGCCGATCCGCCAATAACCAATACCTTACAGCTTATCTTTCTTTGCGCCATACCCGTTCTTTTCCTGTTTGTTTAAAACGTTTGCTCATTTCCGAAAACTTGATCGTTTCCTTACTTCCAAGAGCAAGATAGCCAAAATTTGCAAGGCTTTCGTCAAACAGGTGAAATACCCGCTCCTGCAGATCGCGATCGAAATAAATGAGCACATTGCGGCACAGGATGAGGTGAAATTCATTGAAGGAATGATCAGAAACCAGGTTGTGGGTGGAAAAGATCATGCGTGATGAAAGCTGTTCGGAGAACTTTGCACCGCTGTAATTGGCGGTATAGTATCCGGAAAAATCCTGCTTGCCACCCGATGCGATATAATTTTCGGAGTATTGTTTCATCTGGCTTAAGGGAAAGATACCGTTCCTGGCCTTTTGTAATACCGATGCATTCAGGTCGGTGGCATACAATAAGGTTTTATTTAGCAGGTTAAGCTCTTTTAAAATAATGGCCACCGAAAAAACCTCTTCGCCCGTAGAACAGCCCGCATGCCAGATGCGTATAAAAGGATAAGTGCCCAGCCGGGGCAGTACTTCTTCGCGCAGCACTTTATAAAATCCGGGATCGCGGAACATCTCTGTTACGTTCACGGTAAGCTCCTCCACAAACTGCTTCACATATTCCGCATCATTGCGCAGCCGGTAGCGAAGTTCGGCAAAACTCGGATACTTATGGAGGGTGAACAGGCGGCTTACCCGCCTTTTAAAGGATGCACGGGAAT
>JAZKGM010000054.1:0-10591 GCA_040385895.1 Bacteroidota bacterium | reverse complement strand
GCATCATGTATACCGAGTTGAAACCTTGTTGGTCTTCACGGATATTTTTCATTGCCAATTCAGTAAGCTGTGCATTCGCTGATGTCCAAATATCAATAACCTGGTTGTAACGCTCGTTGTTGGTGATAAAACCGTTGTTGTAGTTGCTCCAGATGTCATCCACTTCGGCCATTGCCGATTTTACAAACTCTTCTTTCTCTTTCGGTATCATTACATACTTTAAGTTGAAAGACAAGCCGCCTTTAAATGCATAATGGTAACCCAGTTCTTTAATATCGTCAAGGAAACGCGCACATACATCCATGCCGCATTCTTTTATAATGCTTCCGATGATATCGCGTAAGCTCTTTTTAGTTAACAGCTCGTTGATGTAACCGTATTCAACCGGTACAGAGTTGTTAAACAAAATACGGCCCATGCTGGTTTCAATGATCTTGTGCTTAAGCGCACCATCTTCTTTTACCAGTACACGGCATTTTACGTGGGCATGAAGGTCAACGCGTTTTTCGTTAAACGCGATCATCGCTTCTTCCGGGGAATAAAAAACAAGTCCTTCACCCTTTACCGGGTTTTCAGGGATCGATAAACGGCTTTTGGTGATGTAATACAGTCCCAACACCATGTCCTGCGATGGTACTGCAATTGGCGTACCGTTAGCCGGGTTTAAAATGTTATGGGACGCAAGCATTAATACCTGGGCTTCCAGGATTGCTGCGTTTCCAAGCGGAACGTGCACAGCCATCTGGTCACCGTCAAAATCCGCATTAAAGCCTGTACATACCAAAGGATGCAACTGGATCGCTTTTCCTTCTACCAGCTTCGGCTGGAACGATTGGATACCTAACCTGTGAAGGGTAGGGGCACGATTTAATAAAATAGGATGTCCTTTTAAAATATTCTCGAGGATGTCCCAGATCACAGCTTCTTTTCTGTCTACTAATTTCTTAGCTGACTTTACGGTTTTAACAATACCACGCTCGAGCAGTTTACGGATGATGAACGGTTTGAAGAGCTCGGCAGCCATGTTCTTAGGGATACCACACTCATGTAATTTTAAGTTTGGTCCAACCACAATAACAGAACGGCCTGAGTAATCCACACGTTTACCCAGTAAATTCTGACGGAAACGGCCTTGTTTACCTTTAAGCATATCGCTTAATGATTTTAAAGGACGGTTACCTTCTGTTTTTACAGCGCTAACCCTGCGTGTGTTATCAAACAATGAATCTACTGCTTCCTGTAACATCCTTTTTTCGTTACGAAGGATCACCTCGGGAGCTTTGATCTCCATTAAGCGCTTCAAACGGTTGTTACGGATAATTACCCTGCGGTAAAGATCATTCAGATCGGAAGTGGCAAAGCGGCCACCTTCAAGCGGCACTAAAGGGCGAAGCTCTGGCGGGATAACAGGAAGGATCTTCACCACCATCCACTCAGGGCGGTTCTCACCGTTTTCCTGTGCATTACGGAAGCCTTCAACAACTTTAAGACGCTTTAATGCTTCTTGTTTACGTTGTTGTGAAGTTTCGTTGCTGGCCTTGCTGCGCAGGTCGTAACTCAGGTTATCCAGGTTAATGCGCGATAATAAGAACCACAATGCTTCACCACCCATTTTGGCGATGAACTTATTCGGATCTTCATCATCCAGGTACTGGGTTTCTTTTGGCAACGAATCAAGAATATCAAGATACTCTTCTTCCGTTAACAGGTCGTACATCTGCACGCCATCAGTTCCTTTCAAGCCAGGCTGGCATACTACGTATCGTTCGTAGTACACCACCATGTCTAATTTTTTTGTAGGTATGCCTAACAGGTAACCAATTTTATTTGGCAACGAGCGGAAATACCAGATATGTGCAACCGGCACCACAAGGTTAATGTGGCCAATGCGTTCGCGTCTTACTTTTTTCTCAGTAACTTCCACCCCGCAACGGTCGCACACAATGCCTTTATAGCGGATACGTTTGTATTTACCGCAATGACATTCGTAATCTTTTATCGGCCCAAAAATCCTTTCGCAGAACAACCCACCCATTTCCGGCTTAAAGCTACGGTAGTTGATGGTTTCAGGTTTGGTAACCTCGCCATGCGATTTGGTCAGTATCGACTCCGGTGAAGAAAGACCGATACGGATTTTGGTAAAATTACTTTTGATTTTTATATCTTTTTTTGACATATAGTTGCTGTCTGTAAATTATTCAAGTGTAACATCAAGACCTAAGCCTCTTAACTCATGCATCAATACGTTGAATGATTCCGGAATGCCTGGCTGAGGTAAGTTATCACCTTTAACAATGGCTTCGTACGTTTTAGCACGCCCGATAATATCATCCGACTTGATGGTTAAGATTTCCTGTAATATGTTGGCTGCACCAAATGCTTCGAGTGCCCAAACCTCCATCTCACCAAAACGCTGACCACCAAACTGTGCTTTACCACCTAAAGGTTGTTGCGTAATTAATGAGTAAGGACCGATTGAACGCGCGTGCATCTTATCATCCACCATGTGACCTAATTTAAGCATGTAGATAACACCTACAGTAACCGGCTGGTCGAATTTTTCCCCGCTCAGTCCGTCTTGTAATTGTGTTAAGCCAAAATCAGGAATACCTGAATCCCTGCAATATTGCAGCACCTGGTCTTCGGTAGCACCGTCAAAAATAGGGGTTGCGAATTTCACACCCAGTTCTTTACCGGCCCAGCCTAATACTGTTTCGTAGATCTGACCTAAGTTCATCCTCGAAGGTACACCCAGTGGATTCAATACGATATCAACCGGTGTTCCGTCTTCCATAAACGGTAAGTCTTCATCACGCACAATACGTGCAACGATACCTTTGTTACCATGGCGGCCGGCCATCTTATCACCTACTTTAAGTTTACGCTTGTTGGCGATGTAAACTTTAGCCAGTTTTAAAATGCCTGTTGGCAGCTCATCGCCCACCAGCACAGCAAACTCTTTACGCCTGAAATCAGCGATCTCTGTATTTAAACGGTTCTTGTAGTTTGAAAGGATCAAACGTACCTGCTCGTTCTTATCAGCATCGGTGCTCCAGTTGTTGGCGTTAATGTGCGTGAATTCGATGTCGCCAAGGTTTTTGTTGGTAAACTTGGTTCCTTTGGCGATCAGCTCTTCGCCATATACATTGAACACACCTTGCGATGTTTTGCCTTGTAATACAGTGAATAGTTTTTCTACAAGCGTTTGTTGAATCACTTTAATGTTCTTCTCGTTCTCGTCCTGCAGTTTGGCTATTTTGCCTTTGTCGTCACCTTTAGCGGTTTTGTCTTTTTTGGTGCGTGCGAATAATTTTTTATCAATAACCACACCCGATGTTGATGGCGGTGCTTTAAGCGAAGCATCCTTCACATCACCGGCTTTATCACCAAAGATGGCACGGAGTAATTTTTCTTCAGGCGATGGCTCGGTTTCACCTTTAGGGGTGATCTTGCCAATTAATATATCGCCTTCCGATACTTCGCAACCTACGCGGATCAAACCGTTCTCGTCCAGGTTTTTGGTGGCATCTTCGCTCACGTTAGGAATATCGTTTGTTAATTCTTCTTCACCACGTTTGGTGTCGCGAACTTCCAGTTCATATTCGGTTACGTGAATAGAGGTAAAGATATCTTCTTTAACAACGCGTTCGGAAATTACGATCGCATCCTCAAAGTTATATCCCTGCCAAGGCATGAACGCTACTTTTAAGTTACGTCCCAATGCCAGTTCACCATCTTCCGTAGCATATCCATCGCACAATACCATTCCTTTTTCCACCTTATCGCCTTTGCGAACGGTTGGTTTCAGGTTGATACAGGTGTTCTGGTTCGTTCTGCGGAATTTGATCAGGTCGTACACTTTGGTATCCGTACCAAAGCCTACCAGTTTATCATTTTCTGTTTGCTCGTAACGAACAGTAATTTTGGTGGCATCTACATAATCAATAACCCCTTTGCCTTCGGCAACGATCATGGTACGCGAATCGCGTGCGATCTTGCCTTCAAGCCCGGTACCCACAACAGGTGCCTGGGGTATTAATAAAGGTACTGCCTGGCGTTGCATGTTCGATCCCATCAGCGCACGATTCGCATCGTTATGCTCAAGGAAAGGGATCATAGAAGCTGCAATAGATACGATCTGGTTGGGAGCAATATCCATAAACTCAAGCTTCTCTGCTTCCACCATCGGGAAGTCACCTTCGTAGCGTGCTTTTACTTTATCGGTGGCAAAGTTTCCTTTTGCATCGTATACGGCATTTGATTGGGCAATTGTTTTGCCTTCTTCATCCTCGGCACTTAAATAAGTAACAGGCTGGTCAACGCGAACTTTACCGTTCTCTACCTTTAAGTAAGGTGTTTCGATAAAGCCCATGCCGTTAATTTTAGCATGCACACAAAGTGAAGAGATCAAACCGATATTCGGGCCTTCGGGAGTTTCGATGGTACACAACCTGCCGTAGTGGGTATAGTGAACGTCACGAACCTCGAAACCTGCGCGATCGCGGGAAAGACCACCCGGACCCAGGGCACTTAACCTACGCTTGTGCGTGATCTCGGCCAATGGATTGGTTTGATCCATGAATTGCGAAAGCTGGTTTGTTCCGAAGAACGAATTGATTACCGATGATAATGTTTTGGCATTGATCAGGTCGGCAGGGGTGAACACTTCATTATCGCGGATGTTCATGCGCTCGCGGATGGTACGTGCCATACGGGCAAGACCAACACCGAACTGGGAATATAACTGTTCGCCAACGGTACGAACGCGCCTGTTGCTCAAGTGATCAATATCATCCACATCGGCACGTGAGTTCGACAATTCAATTAAGTATTTCATGATACTTACGATATCGTCTTTTGTTAACACACGCACTTCCGAAGATGTATTCCTGTTCAACTTGCGGTTGATCCGGTAACGGCCAACTTCTCCTAAATCATAACGTTTATCGGAGAAGAATAATTTATCAATTACACCTTTTGCAGTTTCCTCATCAGGCGGATCTGCATTACGCAGCTGGCGGTAGATGTGCTCATGGGCTTCTTTACCGCTGTTTGCCGTGTCTTTCTGTAATGTATTCAGGATAATAGCGAAATCGTTGTGGTTCGATTCGTTCTTGTGCAACAGGATTGTTTTTACTTCCGCTTCAACGATCAGGTCGATGTGCTCATCTTCCAGAACGGTATCACGCTCAATAATCACCTCGTTACGCTCGATCGAAACAACCTCACCGGTATCTTCATCCACAAAATCTTCCACCCAGCTTTTTAACACCCTGGCGGCAAGCTTGCGTCCTACAACTTTTTTCAACCCGCTTTTGCTCACTTTCACTTCTTCAGCCAGGTCGAACAGGTTAAGGATGTCCTTATCCGTTTCGTATCCGATGGCACGAAGGAGGGTCGTAACCGGGAATTTCTTTTTACGATCGATGTAAGCATACATCACGTTGTTCACGTCTGTTGCAAACTCGATCCAGCTGCCTTTAAAAGGGATCACACGGGCCGAGTATAACTTGGTACCATTGGTATGGTAAGTTTGTCCAAAAAACACACCTGGCGAACGGTGTAACTGCGATACAATTACGCGTTCTGCACCGTTAATCACAAAAGTTCCGCCCGGGGTCATGTATGGGATCGTACCCAGGTAAACGTCCTGCACGATGGTTTGAAAATCTTCGTGCTCGGGATCGTTACACGACAGGCGCAACTTGGCTTTTAAAGGAACATTGTATGTTAAACCGCGTTCAATGCACTCGTCAATCGAGTAACGTGGCGGGTCAACAAAATAATCAAGAAATTCTAAAACGAAAATATTTCTGGTGTCGGAAATGGGAAAATTTTCCTGGAACACTTTGTACAGGCCTTCGTTGGCTCTGCTTTCTGATGTGGTATCGAGCTGAAAGAATTCTTTAAAGGATTCTAGCTGTACATCCAGGAAATCCGGATAGTCGAGTACCTTTTTTACAGTCGAGAAATTAATCCTTTCTCCTGCTTGCAATTTTTTATTAGCCAATGGATGTTTGTTTTTTTTAAATTGACAAAAGTTCAATTCTTATAAACAGAAAATTGACCCTCGGTAATAACCGGGGTCAAGTTCCTAAAAGTGAAGGGGTGAATTACTTCAATTCAACCTCAGCACCAGCTTCTTCAAGCTTAGCTTTCAAGCTTTCAGCTTCAGCTTTGTCAACGTTCTCTTTAATTGGTTTTGGAGCACCGTCAACTAATTCTTTTGCTTCTTTCAGGCCTAAACCGGTTAAGTCTTTCACAACTTTTACCACGTTTAATTTAGCCTGACCAGCTGATTTCAATACTACTGTGAAAGTAGATTTTTCAGCAGGAGCTTCTGCAGCAGCAGCTGGAGCAGCGGCAGCGGCCGGAGCAGCTGCTGGTTCGATACCGTATTCGTCTTTAAGAATTGTTGCTAACTCGTTTACTTCTTTTACTGACAAGTTAACCAACTGTTCAGCAAACGCTTTTAAATCTGCCATTGTTTCTAAAATTTAAATTGTTATTAATTATTGATTTGTTTTTTTATTGAAATTATTCAGGACGTTCAGATAATGTTTTAACGATGCCTGCAATTTTGCCTCCGCCTGATTTCAGCGCAGAGATTACATTTTGTGCAGGTGACTGTAAGAGGCCAATTACATCGCCAATTAATTCATTACGTGATTTAAGCTTGATTAAGGCTTCTAACTGATCGTCACCGATAAAGATATCAGAATCGATATAAGCGCCTTTTAAAGCAGGCTTGGTATCTTTCTTCCTGAAAGCTTTAATGATCTTAGCCGGAGATTTGCTGTCGGTAGAAAACAACAAAGCGGTGTTTCCTTTTAATACGTCAACTAACTCTCCGAAGTTTTTATCCGATTGTTCAATTGCTTTTTCGATCAGGGTGTTCTTGGCCACTTCCATTACAATTCCTCCTGCAAAGAATTCCCTGCGCAGTTGGTTTGTTTTAAGAGCGTTCAGTGAGCTAACATCAGTTAAGTAGATAAAATTACACTCGTTCAGCTTCTGAGTAAGTGTTGCAACTATTTCTGCTTTTTGTTCTTTATTCATAACTGATAATATTAAATGCCCGGGATTGATTTAGTATCAACGGTTAAGCCTGGGCTCATGGTTGATGATAAACTAATGCTGCGGAAGTAAGTACCTTTAGCTGCAGATGGTTTCAGTTTAGAGATGGTTTGAATTAATTCAACCGCATTCTCCACTAATTTTTCAGGAGCAAACGATGCTTTACCGATCGAGGTATGAATGATGCCTTCTTTATCCACTTTGAAGTCGATCTTACCGGCTTTAACTTCTCTTACTGTTTTACCGATCTCGGTAGTAACGGTTCCCGATTTAGGGTTTGGCATTAAGTTACGCGGGCCCAATACTTTACCTAAACGGCCTAACTTGGCCATTACGTTAGGTTGGGTAACGATGATATCGATATCAACCCAGCCTTTTTCAATTTTGGCAATGTATTCGTCCAACCCTACATAATCAGCTCCGGCTTCTTTTGCTTCGGCTTCTTTTTCGGGTGACACCAACGCTAGAACGCGTACGGTTTTACCGGTACCATGTGGCAATGAAACAACGCCACGTACCATCTGGTTCGCTTTTTTCGGATCAACCCCTAAGCGGATGTCGATATCAACTGAGCTGTCGAATTTAGTATTGGAGATCTCCTTTACCAATTTAGATGCATCTGATAACGCGTACTGCTTATTAGGCTCGATTTTAGCTAACGCTTCTTTTCTTTTTTTGCTAATCCTGGCCATTATACTTTTTCTTTTTTTTTACTTTAACTCAGCAGGCATTTCACCTGAAACGGTAAGGCCCATGCTACGTGCTGAACCTGCAACCATTTTCATGGCGCTTTCTACTTTAAAACAGTTCATGTCCTGCATTTTGTCGGCAGCAATTGCACGAACCTGCTCCCAGCTTACCGAACCGATTTTTTTACGGTTTGATTCTGCAGAACCTTTTTGTGTTTTTGATGCTTCCATCAGTTGAGAGGCAACCGGAGGGGTTTTAATAACAAAGTCGAAAGACTTGTCGCTGTAAACTGAAATTACAACCGGTAAGATTTTGCCTGCTTTATCCTGGGTCCTTGCATTGAACTGTTTGCAAAAATCCATGATATTAACACCCTTAGAACCTAAGGCAGGCCCGATTGGAGGTGCAGGATTAGCTGCTCCGCCTTTTACCTGTAATTTAATAAACCCTGTTAATTCTTTAGCCATAACGCTTAAAATATTATGGTGCAGAGCACCTTTTTACACTTAATTAATTTTCTTTTTCTACCTGGGTAAAGTTGAGTTCCAGTGGCGTTCTTCTGCCAAAGATCTTTACCATCACTTTCAGTTTTTTCTTGTCTTCCATCACCTCTTCTATCAACCCGCTGAATCCGCTGAAAGGACCATCTATTACCTTAACGGTTTCGTTAATAATAAACGGCTCAACCATTGTTTCTCCCTGTTCGGTAATGTCATCCACATTACCTAAAATGCGGTTAACTTCCGAGTTACGCAAAGGAGTAGGGGTGGCTTTACCTCCTAAAAATCCCACCACGCCATTAACAGAATCGATAATGTGGGTGGTTTCACCGATCAGTTCGGCCTGTATTAAAATATAACCCGGTAAGTAATTCTTCTCTTTGGTCGTTTTTTTACCGTTCTTTATTTCGTAAACCTTTTCTGTAGGGATCAGGATCTGTGGTACATGCTGCATTAAACCGGCACGTTCAAGTTCCGATTCCAATTGTGCTTTTACCTTTTTTTCCTGTCCGGTAACAGCCCGCACTACATACCATTTATATTGATCCTGTGACATTACGTTCATTTGTTAGGTTAATTTACTTACTGAGCTAATTGATAAAAGAAGCCTAATGCACCGGCTCCGGCAATATCAACCACATAAATAAGCAACGCTATAATAATTGAAGCGATCATTACGATTATCGTGCTTTCCTGAAGGGCTGCCCATGTTGGCCAGGTTACCTTGTTTACCAGCTCATCGTATGATAACTTGAAGTATTCAGTTAATTTGTTCATTTTTTGCAAAAAATTGGCACGGACACAAGGATTCGAACCCTGATCAAAGGTTTTGGAGACCTCTATTCTACCATTGAACTATGTCCGTGTATTTAGACAATGAATGTTGGCCGGTTGCCCAACCAACATCCCTTGTCTAACTTATTTTAATTATTCGATTACTTCAGTAACCTGACCAGCACCGATTGTTCTGCCACCTTCACGGATAGCGAAACGTAAACCTTTCTCCATTGCGATAGGAGCGATTAACTGCACGGTGATCGTTACGTTGTCACCTGGCATAACCATTTCCATACCTTCAGGTAAGAAAGTTTCACCGGTAACGTCAGTTGTACGGAAATAGAACTGAGGGCGGTATTTGTTGAAGAATGGAGTGTGACGTCCACCTTCGTCTTTTGATAATACGTAGATCTCAGCTTTGAATTTAGTGTGTGGTTTTACTGAACCTGGTTTGCAAATAACCATACCCCTGCGGATAACGCTTTTGTCGATACCACGAAGTAATAAACCTACGTTATCACCTGCTTCACCGCGATCAAGGATCTTACGGAACATCTCAACACCGGTAACAACTGAAGTTAAGTTTTGTGCGTCTAAACCAAGGATCTCAACAGACTCATTTGAGTTGATGATACCACGCTCGATACGACCAGTAGCAACAGTACCACGACCAGTGATCGAGAATACGTCTTCAACCGGCATAAGGAACGGAAGTTCAGTAGCGCGCGGAGGAACAGGAATGTATGAATCAACTGCGGCCATCAATTCAAGAATTTTTTCAACCCATTTAGCATCTCCGTTAAGGCCACCTAAAGCCGAACCACGGATAACCGGGGTATCATCACCTGGATATTCGTATTTGTTTAATAAATCACGGATCTCCATTTCAACGATCTCTAATAATTCCTGGTCGTCAACCATATCCACTTTGTTCATGAAAACAACAATTTTAGGGATACCAACCTGGCGTCCTAAAAGGATATGCTCACGTGTTTGAGGCATTGGTCCGTCTGTTGCAGCAACCACAAGGATAGCACCGTCCATTTGGGCAGCACCTGTAACCATGTTTTTTACATAGTCAGCGTGACCCGGGCAGTCAACGTGAGCGTAGTGACGGTTAGCTGTAGAGTACTCAACGTGAGCTGTATTGATGGTAATACCACGCTCTTTTTCTTCAGGAGCCGAATCGATAGAATCGAATGAACGGGCTTCTGATAAACCAGCATCAGCTAAAACTTTAGTGATGGCAGCAGTTAAAGTGGTTTTACCATGATCTACGTGACCGATAGTTCCAATATTAACGTGCGGTTTACTGCGGTCAAATTTTTCTTTTGCCATAGTTGTTTGTTTTATTTTTTAGTTTTTAAGTTTCTATATGCGAAAAGCCGCGCACATAAAACATGCACTCAGCTTTAGTTGTTATATGTTTTCAGGTAACATAACCAAACCTATCCCTCTTCATTTCTTGCGTCTTACAGCAATACTTCAGTTCAGAGCTGTTGATGAGAATTGAACTCACGACCTCTTCCTTACCAAGGAAGTGCTCT
>JAZKGM010000053.1:0-2614 GCA_040385895.1 Bacteroidota bacterium | reverse complement strand
TTTCATATCCATGTGTAGCGCAGTATCTCCCGCGAAATAAATGGTTTTACCTTCTGTTTCTATTACAAAGCCCGAAGCAACGCCCGCATACGTTCCATCGCCTAAGGAGCTGGAATGGGCTGCAAAAACCACATGCACCGTTCCGAAATCAAATGTCCATTTGCCGCCAATGTTCATCGGGTGGGTGTTGGCAATACCTTTTTTATTCAGCCATGTATGTATTTCCCACGAGGCCACAACAGTTGCCCCGGTTTGGTTAGCGAGGTCAACCAGGTCGGCTGTATGGTCAACATGCCCGTGCGAAACCAGGATATAATCCGCTTTTATTTCATCGAACTTTATGGCAGAAGCCAGCTGGTTCGGCCTGATAAAAGGGTCGAACACCAGTTTTTTTCCTCCGGTTTCCAGTATAAAGCAAGAATGGCCTAAATACGTTAGCTGCATGTTTGTTTTTGCGTTTCGCGTTGCATCAAATAACGTACATCGTAAAATGAACATATATACAACATGCAGACATTGTATCAACAGGGGTGTGGATAGTTTTTCAGGTTGCTGGTTAATCAGTTAAGGAGATTTTTTTTCGTGGAACACCTTACCATAAAATGCGGTTATCAACACCTGAAATCGGATTTGTGATTTATTTGCACGAACAAAAAGCCGGATGAATAAAACACAGCAGGTTTTTCATGATCCTTAAAGATGTCATGAACTGCTTCGTTCTTTTAAAGATTTAGTTTTTCCTTCTTTTCATCTCTTTCGAAATAAGGGTAAGTTCGCGACCGGCTTGTCCTTTTACAGAAGTATTTTCGGCTGCACGCCTGAACAAGTAAGGCATCACGGCTTTTACCGGACCATAAGGCAGGTACTTAGCCACTTTATAACCGGCATCCGACAGGTTAAAGCTGATGTGGTCGCTCATGCCGAACAGTTGCGAGAAGTAAATGCGCTCATCGCCATGGGCCAGGCCTTTTTCTTTCATCAGTTGGGTAAGAAAAAGACTGCTGTCTTCATTATGTGTTCCGGCACAAATATGAATGCGGTTAATATGCCCGATGCAAAAACGCAGGGCCTCATTATAATCCTTGTCGCTGCTTTGTTTATCGGGTTGTATCGGGCTTGGATAGCCTTTTTCGGCAGCACGCCTGCGTTCCTTTTCCATATACGCACCGCGCACCAGCTTTACGCCCAGCTGGTAGTTGTTCTTTTCGGCATCAGCCAGGCTGCTTTTTAAAAATGCCAGGCGGTCGTGGCGGTACAATTGAATGGTGTTGTAAACAATACATTTCTGCTTGTTAAACTCCATCATCATTTCGTGGGCCAATGTATCGATCGTATCCTGGATCCAGCTTTCTTCCGCATCAATAAAAATGCGCACATTGTTGTCGTGTGCTGTTTTGCAGATGTTGTAGATCCTGTTTTTTACGCGTCCGTATTCTGCTTCCTCGGTAGCGCTGAGCTGTGTTTTTTCATTCACTTTTGCAAGCAGGCCGAAGCGGCCTACACCGGTTACTTTAAACACACAAAACGGGATCTTGGGGTTATTGGTCGCTTTTTTTATTGTAGCCAGTGTTTCATTGAACGTAGCATCGAAGCTCTCTTCTTTTTCTTCACCTTCCACGCTATAATCCAAAATGGTTCCTACTCCGTAGCTGAATAAATGATCAATGGTGGCATTGCAGTCGTCCATGCTTTCGCCACCGCAAAATTGTTTGAACACCGTTTGTTTAATAATTCCCTTGATCGGAAGGCCCAGGTTAAAAGCCGTGTTTACCAGGGGAGGACCCATTTTAACCAGCCAGTTATAACCGATTGCTTTAAAAAGCAGGTACGATTTTTTCAGTTCATTCTTGCTTTTGGCCTTAAAAGCAATCTCAGTATTGTCAAAACTTAAGCCCTTTGCGGGTTCTGAATATGAAGTTTGCACAGTTTTTTGTTAAGCAATTATTAATTTAACCGAAAATACTACAAATTTGTCCGCGCAAAAGTAAGACACGCCAGCCAGATTTTGCCACACATAAATTAATTAAGTTTGTTTGAAAGAATATAACCTCAAGGATTATAGCATTTACTCAGGGACTGATGTGATTGATTTTCTGCTTCAGCAGTTGATCGAAAAATCATATACACAGGTTTTTATCCTGGTTGATGAACAAACTGAAAAACATTGCCTTCCCATTCTCAACAAAACCCTGTTCGATGTTAAGGTCATAAAAACCAGCAGTGGCGAGATCAACAAAACACTGATAAGCCTGCAGCAGATCTGGGATGAGCTGATGAAACATCATGCAGACAGAAGTTCTGTGCTCATTAACCTTGGTGGCGGTGTTATCGGTGACATCGGGGGCTTTGCTGCAGCAACGTATAAAAGAGGCATTGATTTTATCAATGTACCCACCACCTTGCTGGCCATGGTAGACAGCAGCATAGGCGGGAAGCTTGGGTTTGATTATGGTGATATAAAAAATGCCATCGGGGTTATTCAAAACCCGGCCGATGTATATATCTATCCTGAGTTCTTAAAAACACTGGATGAACGTGAACTGAGAAATGGTTTTGCCGAGATCATCAAGCACGCATTGATCGCTGATGACGATTACTGGAATAAGGTTCAACG
>JAZKGM010000052.1:0-1749 GCA_040385895.1 Bacteroidota bacterium | reverse complement strand
CAATAGGCCGAAACAGCATGATTGGTATGAACGCCGTAATTATGGATGACGTTGAAATAGGAGAGGAATGCATCATTGGTGCCTTGTCTTTTGTAAATGCCAACACCGTTATTCCTCAACGTTCATTAGTGGTAGGAAACCCGGCAAGGATCATAAAAGAAGTGAGCGATGAAATGATAAACTGGAAAACAAAAGGGACCCAACTATACCAGCAATTACCCGAAGATTGTTTTGAGAGCCTCATTGCCTGCGAGCCATTAACAGAAGTTCCGGACAACAGGCCTTCACAGGAAAGCCTTTACGAAACCTGGGAAAAAATTAAGTCTTTATAAAAAATGCCGGAAAATTTCCGGCATTTTTGCTAATAGTATTTGTTCATCTTCACCAAGGTATATATCAGACCGGGAATATAGAAAATGATATATAACAGCAGGGAAATAAGCCAGTCGTTCCCATGAAAATCATCATTGATTCCCATGGCCAGCCATCCCATATAAAAGATAGCCAACACAATATATAATCCTTGGGGAATCGCCTTGGCGGTGGCCCGCTTTTTTGTCAGGGTTGTTGTTTCCGAAACTTTCGTTTCCTTTACGGTCGTGCCCGCTTCTGCCAGTGTATTACCATTTTGTTGGTTTTGAACCGTGGTAACGATTTCCTGTTTTATCGGAAAGGCGGCTTTTGCTTCTGCTCCGTTTAGCAAAACCAGGCAGCAAACAACTGCCATCATTTGTGTAAGTTTTTTCATTGCAGTTATATTTAGTTCAGCCAAAACTAAAACTTTACTTTTTGCATTTGTTAAACATTACGTTAAAACCCGATCTATCTTATTTAAACTGAATTAAAAATCCTCCATTACTTTTGCTTTCTGTAAAAAACAAAATTATGATGGTTGAACAACGCTTTGCAAGAGAAACGGCTAATACGATGACTGAACTGGTATTACCCAATGATACCAATACCTTAGGGAATTTAATGGGAGGCCGCCTGATGCACTGGATGGACATTGCAGCAGCCATTTCAGCCATGAGGCATTGCAACAAACCGGTCGTTACCGCATCTGTAGATAATGTATCTTTTGCCAGACCCATTAAGCTGGGCAATGTTCTGTCCATCGAAACTAAAGTAACCCGTTCGTTTAACTCGTCTATGGAAGTATACCTGAAAGTTTCCGGCGAGGACCTGCAGGCTCAAACTAAATATATCAGTAATGAGGCCTACTTTACATTTGTGGCGCTCAATCCGGACGGAACACCGACAAAAGTTCCGGAACTCATCGCTGAAACACATGAGGAAACAGAAAAATACAATGGTGCCTTGCGCAGGCGTCAATTGCGTTTAATTCTGGGTGGTAAAATGAAAGTGGACGAAGCCGTTGAATTGAAAGCGCTATTTATAAAAAATTAATCATGGCAGATTTAAAGCTCAGGCTGGATAAATATTTGTGGGCCATCCGGATTTTCAAAACCAGGACCCTTGCCAGCACGGCCATAGAAGGAGGAAAAGTACGAACGGCCGATGGTGCAAGCCTGAAACCTTCCCGTACCGTATCTATCGGCGACAAATATGAAGTGCGCACCCCTGCCAGAAAATGGATCATCGAGGTGACAGGCCTTTTGCAAAACCGTGCGGCTTTTGATATTGCCACACAAAACTATAACGACCTTACACCCGAAGAAGAAAAAGATATCAGTCAGCCGCTTCCATCAAGTTTCTACACCGGAAAGCGTCTAAGTAAAACAGGTCGCC
>JAZKGM010000051.1:3387-8109 GCA_040385895.1 Bacteroidota bacterium | reverse complement strand
AGGCAATTACTTAAAATGGAACCCGGCCGTTAAAACCAGTGCCGACCGTGAGGCTGTTTTTAAAGCGGTGCTTGACGGGCGCATCGATGTGATCGCCACCGATCATGCCCCGCATACCATTGAAGAAAAAGAGCAGGCTTACCTTGCAGCACCTTCGGGAGGTCCTTTGGTGCAGCATTCGTTAAATGCCATGTTGCAGTTTTATCAGCAGGGCAAAATAACATTAGAAACCATTGTGCAGAAGATGAGCCATAACGTGGCCGAATTGTTTGAAGTAGACAGGCGGGGCTTTATCCGCGAAGGGTTTTATGCCGATCTTGTATTGGTTGACCTGAACAAAGGTTATACAGTTGATAAAAGCAATATCTTATACAAATGCGGCTGGAGTCCTTTTGAAGGCACAACGTTTTCCAATTCCATTACGCATACCATTGTAAATGGCCATCTGGTGTACGATAACGGACGATTTGATGAAAGCCGCTTCGGCATGCGGATGAAATTTAACAGGTAAGGGGAGAAGTTAGCCTTTAACTGTTGGCGGGTATACTTATAGGAAACAGAGGTTAGTTGTTTAAGGATTCATTATGTTAGTTGATTAACCCTCCCGGCTGACTATTGATTGATGCGATTAACTTAATTGGCATGAATCCTGCCCCGTAGGGGCAAAAGTTTGGTAAAACATCTACGCGTACCATACTTGTCCTGTAAGCACAAGCCTTGTGATGCCGCTGTTTGCTTAGCGGTTATCAGCTATACCCGTTATCATTTTTCAATAAAAAAAGCCGTCTCAATTTGAAACGGCCTTCGAATGTTTTAAGCGTAAAAAAAGGATTAGTATTCTCCTCCTTCGTTACCACCACGGTTTCCGCCATAGCCACCGCCACGGTTTCCTCCGCCTCCGTAACCACCACCGCGGTTTCCTCCGCCTCCGCCACCGTAACCGCCACGATCACCACCGCCACGGTTTCCTCCGCCACCATAACCACCACCTGTACGGGGACGGTTATTGTCGAAAGTACGCTCGCGTGCTTCGTTAACTTTAATGCTGCGCTGAGCAACTTCAACGTCATTTAAACCTTGAATAGCGCTGTTAGCTTCTGCATCGTTAGGCATTTCAACAAAAGCAAAACCTTTGCTGCGGCCAGTAAATTTGTCAGTCATAATTTTAACTGATGATACTTCACCATAAGGTGTAAAGACGTCTTTTAATTCGTTCTCGCTCAAATTATATGAGAGATTACCAACGTAGATTTTCATGTAAGATAAATTAAATAAATACTTTACGAAGTAAGCACTTTAATCTGAAAAACAATGACTCCTGGAAAATAAATAACTTTTTTCTGCTAAACCTGTGTGTAGCCAATGGTATCCAGCGTTTTTTTTATGTTTGCCGAAGTGTAATGGATCTCATTAAGCAACTCGGTAACAGGTTGTACGGCCGTTTGATGGCCTCTTTGGCATTAATGCTTTCATTCAATGTAAAATACACCGAACGGATCCATTTTTTCTGTTCATCGGTTAACGATTCGCCAAGGTTGATGCTATCTGATAAAGTAGCCAGGTAGGAGGAGAGCTGGTTATTAAGCACCGTAAACGAATAGATCTCGTTCACATGCACCTGCTTGCTTTTCGGTTCGGAGAGCATGCGTTGAAATGCGGTGGTTAAATTAGCCGTTTGCACATACACTTCTTTTCGAGCAAGCCGGTAAGCTGATTGTGTGGCGGGTGTTTCATCGCGTTCTATGATCGCTTTAAGGTAAGCCAGGTTCACTTCTATCATTTTTCGCATCACGGTTTTTAGCTGGTAAGATTCCCAGGATGGAAACACAAAATAGCTGGCTGCAAAAGCTGCCCCGGCCCCGATCAGCGTATCCATGATCCGCTCCCAGGCCACGGAAATGCCGTT
Source organism: Bacteroidota bacterium (assembly GCA_040385895.1). Classification (GTDB taxonomy): domain Bacteria; phylum Bacteroidota; class Bacteroidia; order UKL13-3; family UKL13-3; genus UBA6183. The sequence goes on along the minus strand of JAZKGM010000051.1, from coordinate 6,203 downwards.
GTCGTTCCCCGTAAAGCTAAACACGATCAATACATAAGGCGTCATAAACAACACGCTCACAATATACCTCACCCGCATAAAGCTGAAGGCAAGCACCATGAAAATAGTCAGGATGATAAAGCGTTCGTTCACGCTGTGGAAATATTTAAGCACCAGCAGCCCGATCACCCCGCCCGCAATGGTTCCTGCCACACGTTCGTAATTGCGTTTTTTGGTGAGGCTGAAACCGGGTTTAAGGATAACCAGTATGGTAAGTAATATCCAGTAACTGTATTGGGCCTGGTACAGGAAGCGAACGAATGCAAAAGCCGAAACACAAATAAATGCGAGGCGTATGGCATGCCTGAAATGGGTTGATCCTTTGGTGAGGTTGGCCCTCAAAAGCTTAAAGCTATAGTCTTGTGCAACGGTAAATTTAACCAGTTCGCGGCTGCGTTGTTCGGGCAGTTGGTGTAAGGTATTCTTATATTCATACACGCGGTCGAGCCTTGCAGCAATGTTGCGCAGGTTGATCAATACCCTTTTTAGCATATGCGTGCTCACGCCATACTGCAGCTCTGTTTCATCCAGCTTTTGTTTAAGCAGGGCCAGCTTGGGGCCGAACTGGTGCACAGGTGTTGCGTAAGTATGGTTATGAATATTTAAGCCGATGTGCTCCAGCTCTTCAGCCACCTGCACAATTACCTGGTTGAAATAAGACAACACACCCGTTTTAGCATATTGCTCCCTGATCACCTCGTAATTATAATGCGTGGCCATCGTCTGGTCATACAGGTCAACAAGATCGATAAACGTAAGCAAGAGCCTTCTTCCCGTTGGTGTGGAATCCGTCATGATCTGGCGTGTTTTAAATAAGATCTCACGCGCCTGTTCCTGGTATTCGTTCACCACCACCTGCTGGTCGAGTATCTTTTTATATTGTTCTTTGATGTCCGTTTCCGGATCATAAAATCCGCCTTTCAGCTTTAAAAATTCAGCTACCCGGATAATACATTCGCCCAATACCTGCTCTGCTGCACGGTAAGGCATCAGCTTTTGCGTGGCCAGGCTTAAAACAAAGTACCATAAACCGCCTGCAAGCAGTATGCCGGCATACCTGATGGTTTCTGTGGGTGTGTGGTTCTGGTCAATTCCCAGGATAAGGATAATAAGGGCCGAAATACCAATGGAAGCAGCACGTGCGCCAAATACATTCAGCATGCTGAAGCCAAAGCAGCAAAGCCCGATAAAACAGCCAAGCGCCAGCGGGAATTTAGAAAGAAGCCCGGTTAATACCGCCATGGTGAACACCACCCCACAGGTAATGAGCATGGCATTTCTGCGGTGCTGGTAAGGGCCGGGCGTATCGGGGATGCTGATGCTTAATGCCCCGAGCGATAAAGCAATGCCTATTTCAATATGGCCGAACTGGTAAAGGATAATGGAAGGGATAAGCACACCAAACGTGATCCGCAGGCCATCGCTGAAATACTGGCTGTATAAAAAACGTTTCAGTATGCGGGAAGATGCCGTAAGATTAGATGAAATGTATTCCGTGCCTCTGATCATAAAAACACCGCAATTTAGGCAAATGGATGATTAGTTCATGCTGATAGGTTACTTGGTTACCGCTTGATTGGTTACCAGCTGGTATGATCATTGGATAATATGTTGATTAGTTGATCGGTGTTCATTACCGGGGCTAAAAGTTTCCTGTTGATATTTATTCGCTGCCATCCCCGTAAAATCAACTAATTTTACCCCGTGAATTATCTGGAATTACTGAATGAGCAGCAGCGCGCGGCTGTGCAGCAAATAGAAGGGCCTGTTATGATCGTGGCCGGTGCGGGATCTGGCAAAACACGCGTGCTTACCTATCGCATTGCGTATATGCTCGAGCATGGAATTGATGCATTTAATATTCTTTCCCTCACCTTTACCAATAAAGCAAGCAAAGAAATGCGGGAGCGCATTCATAGTGTAGTGGGCAATGAGGCGCGTAACTTATGGATGGGAACGTTCCACAGCATTTTTGCACGCATACTCCGCATTGAAGCAGATAAGCTGGGCTACCCGCGCAACTTTACCATTTATGACATGGATGATGCCAAAAGCCTTATCAAATCGATCGTGGCAGAAATGAAGCTGGATGATAAGGTGTATAAACCTGCACAGATCCTCAACAGGATCTCGTCTGCAAAAAATGCATTGATGAAAGCCTCGGATTATAACCACGACCCGGAAAACAGCGCCTTCGATGAAACCAGCGGACGACCGCGTTTCGGTGCTATTTACAGTGCATACGAAGCCCGTTGTTTTCGCGCAGGTGCCATGGATTTTGACGACCTGCTGATGAAAACGCATGAGCTGCTCGATAAATACCCCGATGTGCTGAATAAATACCAGCACATGTTTAAATACATCATGGTGGATGAGTTCCAGGATACCAATCATGCACAGTATTCGATCATCCGTAAACTGGCCAGCGTGTACCAGAACATCGCTGTGGTGGGCGATGATGCGCAAAGCATTTATGCGTTCCGTGGCGCCACCATCAAAAACATCCTCAACTTTCACAAAGATTTTCCCGATACCAAAGTATATAAACTGGAAGAAAATTACCGCAGCACGCAAACCATTGTGAATGCGGCAAACTCGGTGATCAAACAAAATAAGGAGCAGCTGGATAAAAAGGTGTTCACCCAAAACGAACTGGGCGACCGCATCCGCGTGTTCCGTGCACTTACCGATAATGAAGAAGGCAAAATGGTGGCCTCCACCATTTTCCAGGATAAGATGAACAAGCATCTTAACAATAAAGATTTTGCCATCCTTTA
>JAZKGM010000051.1:0-3377 GCA_040385895.1 Bacteroidota bacterium | reverse complement strand
GCATTGCGTAAAATGAACATTCCCTACCGCATCTACGGAGGCCTTTCGTTTTACCAGCGCAAAGAGATCAAAGACCTGCTGGCTTACCTCCGCGTGGTGATCAACCCGAATGATGAAGAAGCTTTAAAGCGGGTGATCAATTACCCCGTGCGCGGCATTGGCAAAACCACGCTCGACCATTTAACGGTACTGGCCAGCCAGCATGATAAGCCGTGGTTTGAGATCATGGAAAATGCACACCAGTACGGGTTGAAATCGGCTACCCTGTTAACTGATTTTGCCCTGATGATCCGCAGCTTTCAAACCCTGCTTGCCCGGCCTGCTTATGAAGTGGCCATGCACATTGCCAAGCAAAGCAACCTGCTTAAATCATTGTATGATGATAAAACGGTGGAAGGCATTGCGCGTTACGAAAACATGGAAGAACTGCTGAACGGGTTAAAAGAGTTCAGTATCGAAGAAGTGGCCGATGACGATGCCGTGCTTCGCGGCAATACATTGCCCGATTACATGCAGGATATTGCGCTGCTTACCGATTCAGATAGAAAAGATGATGAAGACGATGATAAGGTGGTGATGATGACCATTCACTCCTCAAAAGGCCTGGAGTTTACCAACGTGCATATCGTAGGCCTGGAAGAAAATTTATTTCCTTCGCAGCTCTCGCTGAACAGCCGTACCGAGCTGGAAGAAGAAAGGCGTTTGTTTTACGTGGCATTGACCCGTGCTGAAAAAAAGCTGACCTTATCGTTTGCCACTTCGCGGTTTAAATTCGGTACCATTATCAACTCGGAGCCCAGCCGTTTTTTGCAGGAACTCGATCCGCAATACATGATCGTGGAAGGCTTGTATAATAATAATAATAATAACCAGCCGGCAACGGAACAGCGCAAGCCATACCAGCAGGGAAGCTTCGGAAGAAAGCCGGGTACTGCACAGCCTGCAAAACCGGCCCAGCAACAGGCTTCTTCGTTTTCACTGCCTAAAAATTTCAAGCCCATCAATAAAGTTTCGCAGGTGCAGCAAACCCTGGATCCTGATTTTATTGGCGATGACACGGGCAACTTACAGGTGGGAATGAACGTAGAACACCAACGTTTCGGAAAAGGAACGGTGATCAATATGGACGGGGCAGGAGATAACCGGAAAGCACAGATCGACTTTGGGACACAGGGGAAAAAGATGCTGGTGTTAAAATTTGCAAAACTGAAAGTAGGATAGCTGTTAATTATGCAGTTGCGTTAATTATGTTTCTGCCGCTGCATAATTAACACAATTAACAATCACACAAACCAAAAATGAACTTCAAAGACCTCAACATAAACAACCCTTTGCTTAAAGCATTGGAAGACCTGGAATACATTCACCCGACCCCGGTGCAGGTTGAAGCATTCCCGGTGGTGATGTCGGGGCGTGATGTGGTGGGCATTGCACAAACGGGTACGGGCAAAACATTTGCGTATTTATTGCCGGTGCTGCGCCAGCTGAAATATTCGGAACAAAGACACCCGCGTGTTTTAATTATTGTTCCAACACGCGAACTGGTGCAGCAGGTGTATGGCGAAGTAAAACGCCTCACCAAATACATGAGCATCCGTTCGGGGGCCATGTATGGAGGTACCAATATCAATACACAGAAAGCCATGGTGTTTGACGGGCTTGATGTGCTGGTGTCAACCCCGGGGCGTTTAATCGACCTGGCAAGCATTGGTGCGATCAAATTAACATCCGTACAGAAATTGATCATTGACGAGGTGGATGAAATGCTGGAGCAGGAATTCCGTGCACAGTTAATTTCCATCATGGATTATTTATCAGGCAAGCAGCAGAATATTTTATTCTCCGCCACGCTTACCGAAGAAGTGGAAAAGCTGTTCACCGAATTTTTTAAGAACCCGGTGAAGGTGGAAGTGGCGGCACACGGAACACCGCTTGAAAAGATCATTCAAACGGCATACCATGTGCCTAACTTTGGCACCAAGGTAAACCTGCTCGACCACCTGTTGAAAGCCGATGAAAACCTGAGCAAGGTGCTGGTGTTTGTATCGAAGATAAAAAATGCCGATAAGCTGTATGAAATGATGTACCCGAAGTATGCCGGGAACATTGGCATCCTGCATTCGCGCAAGCCGCAAACACAACGTTTCGATGCGCTTAAAAAATTTGCTGATAACCATACCCGCATATTGATAGCCACCGATGTGGCTGCCCGCGGGCTTGATGTAAGCGATGTTACGCATGTTGTTAATTTCGACACACCCGATAATTCAAACGATTACCTGCACAGGATCGGCCGTACGGGAAGGATAGGAAAGGATGGTGCTGCCATTACGTTTATGAACCCGGTGGAAGAAGAATACCTGGTGGAAATTGAAACGGTGATGAACAAAAAGGTGGAGATCATTCCCACTCCAAAAGAGATCCCTATTTCTAAAGTGTTCAGCGAAGACGAAAAACCAAAGGCAAGGGAAAAGAACTACCTTAAGTCCATCAAGCCAATAGAAGAAAAAGGCGCTTCTTTCCACGAGAAAAAAGACAAGAACAAAAAAGTGAACCAGGGCGGGGCTTACCAGAAAACAGGCGGGAAAACACGTTCGGTGAACAGGAATGTGCTGCGCAACAGGGCCAAGAAAAAATAGCATCAGGCTGATTAACTGCGATCTTTTCATTAATTAACGGATTATACAACAAAGCCTGTGGTAAATTCACCCGCTTTGTTATTTTTGCAGCGCTTAAGGCCTCGTAGTACAACGGATAGTATAAGAGTTTCCGAAGCTTTTGATTCAGGTTCGATTCCTGACGAGGCCACCAGATCGGCATAACTGATATTCAATTCAGGGATGCCGATTTTTTTTTCTCTAGAAGCCTTGGCCGGAGCGCCATTGCAAGAAAAACGGAATTTATTCCTGTTCTTGAATACTTGCCTTTTCCCTGCGTTTAACCATTTCAGCGCCCCCGGATCAGTACTTGTTTTGAGTTTAATACACACACATGAATGTGAGACCAGTTCATTTCCCGGCAACGGTCATTTAAAATAAGTGGTGAATCTGATTAAATGTTGGTTCAAAATGATACTTTGCGCGTATGGCATTATCTGTTATGATTATCGAAGATGAATTTATCATTGCTGAGGACATCCGGAGCGGGTTATTGGCAAGCGGGTATAAAATTTTCGGTATTGCACACAATTACGAGCAGGGAATAGAGCTCCTTAAAAAAGGAAGGCCCGACTTTGCTTTGCTTGATATCACATTGGGTACAAATCAATCGGGATTGGAATTGGGTAAAATATTTGGCCGGGAATTAAAGATCCCATATATCTATGTAACCTCTCATTCAGACACTGCAACACTTGAAAAAGTGAAACTCACCAATCC
>JAZKGM010000050.1:0-30077 GCA_040385895.1 Bacteroidota bacterium | reverse complement strand
CGGGTTTAACCCAAGCACCGCAATTTTAGGTTTGTTTATCCCAAAGTCCTTTTGCAGGCTTTGCTGCATGGTTTTTAGCTTACTTATAATTCCCTGGACACTGATCCTGGATGCAACTTCCTTTAATGGAATATGGCCTGTAACCAAACCTACCCGCAGGTCATCACTGATCAGCATCATCACATGATCGCGGTTGCCATCCTGGTGCGCCAGGTATTCGGTATGCCCGGTGAACGGGGCAGCCGGATCTGTAATATTATGTTTGTTTAGCGGGGCGGTTACCAGGGCATGGATCTTTCCTTCTTTCAGATCTTTGGTTGCCATCTCCAGCGATTTGAATGCATACTTTCCGGCTGTTTCCGTTACCTCACCGGGTTTAATGTCTACGTCTTCTTCCCAGCAAACCAATATGTTTGATTTTTTATGGGCCACCTGGTCGATCGACTTGATGATATGCAGGTTGAAATCGGGATGGCCGATCGCTTTTTTCCAAAAGGAAATAACTTTTGGAGAGCCGTACACCACAGGGGTACAATAATCGGCAATGCGGTTATCCAGTAAAGATTTTATGACCACTTCAGGTCCTATTCCATTTATATCGCCAAGTGTAATACCAATAATCGGCTGTAATTTGCTCATTCTTTTTTTCTTTATTATTTATCACGCATCTATTCGTTGGGGCACAGTACAAAACCACATCAGGCTTTGATAGATGCGTTTATTACGAATTTAAGTTCTTCAAAAAATCAAACATTAACCTTACCCCAACGCCTGTTCCGTTTTTTAAGCGGTACCCGTCAGTTGCCATATTCCATGCCGGTCCTGCAATGTCAAAGTGCATCCAGGGGTAATCAATATATTTTTCTAAGAACTTTCCGGCAGTAATAGCTCCCGCTGTGGGGCCGCCAATGTTCTTCATATCAGCTATATCGCTTTTTAAAAGCTTGCCATACTCTTCCCAGAACGGAAATTCGGCAAGCCGTTCATGTACCTGGTTACCGCTCACTTTCAAATTGAGCTTGGTGGCCTCATCGGCAGTTCCCATACAAACAATTCCCTGTCCGCCAATTGCTGCTGCTGCTGCACCGGTAAGTGTTGCAAAATCCATTACCAAAGCCGGTTTATATTGTTTTGCATAAGCTAACGCATCTGCCAGGATCAATCTTCCTTCTGCATCTGCATTTAACATTTCCACGGTCTGGCCATCATACATTTTCAGCACATCGCCCGGTACATAAGCGTTTTCGCCAGGCCTGTTGTCTGTTGCCGGAACCAGGCCGATTACATGAACATTCAATTCGGCTTTTGCAATGGCATATAAGGTTGCAGCCACCAAAGCTCCACCGGCCATATCGCATTTCATATAATCCATGCTGTTTGCCGTAGGTTTCAGGCTCAGCCCTCCTGTATCATATACCACCCCTTTACCCACCAATACAATTGGTTTTTTATTGAACGGTTTTTTAGGCTTCCATTCCATAATGGTAAATGTAGGAGGGGTCTGGCTTCCCTGGTTCACCGCCAGAAGACCGCCCATTTTCAATGTTTCGATCTGTTTTTTATTAAGCACCTCTGTTGTAAAGCCGGCTTTTTTTCCAAGGCTTTTCATTTCATTCGCAAAGGTTGGTGCGTCCAGGTAACTCTGGGGCTCATTAACCAGGTCGCGTGCTTTGCAAACCGCGTCTGTTATAATTTCAACCTCGGCCACATTGCGTTTTTTCAGTTCGGTGGAGGCGATATAAATATCAGCCAATGTGTTTTTTTCTTTCTCGCTTTTATACTTTAAAAACTGGTAGTTGGTGAGCGCGCAACCTTCTGCAATGGCAAGCAGCAAATGGTCGTTCTCTATTAACGATTTTAACTGGATGCTTTCATATTTATGCGAATTAATGGTGGCGCAAACTTTACTTCCGCTCATGCGCAGGCTTTCGAGTTGTTTAGGCTCGTCTTTCTTTTCAAGCTCATCGAACAATTGGATAAAAACCATGCGTGTAAGCTGGTTTATCGCAATCAGGTTTTCCTTATCTGCAATGCGTTTATTAATGTAATCGATCTCTTTTTTCTCAAGACCTGTTTTTTTCCAGTCTGTTTTTTTATTGGCTAAGTATAACACCGGCTGATTGGTATCGGTGCTGTTTTTTAAATGAATACGGGTTTGCATATTATATTATTCGTATGCGGACAAAGCTATAAAAAAAACTCACACTGCACAGGTTGATTAATGCGGGGAATTGTGTTCTATTTGTAGCATGCAGCATTCACAAAAAGTAACCGCAAAAAAGCACCTTGGCCAACATTTTTTAAATGATGAGGCCATTGCTTTTAATATTGTGAATGCCCTGGTGGAAAAATGCCAAACTTCATATGTGCTTGAAATAGGCCCCGGAATGGGTGTGCTCACCAAGTATTTGCTGGAAAAACCGTTCGAGCTACATGCTATTGATGTTGACCAGGAATCTATCGATTACCTGAAGAAACATTACCCCCAAATGGAAAACCGGGTATTTCACGGTGATTTCCTAAGGATCGATATTAAAACACTGTTCAAGGAGGAGTTTTCTGTTATCGGCAACTTTCCTTATAACATTTCGAGCCAGATCGTTTTTAAAATATTGGAGAATAAGGAGCAGATCCCTTTAATGACAGGTATGTTCCAGAAAGAGGTTGCCGAACGTATTTGTTCGGGCCCCGGAAATAAAGAATATGGCATTTTAAGTGTGTTCACCCAATTGTACTATACCTGCGAATACCTGTTCACCGTTCCCGAGAATGTGTTCACCCCGCCACCAAAAGTTAAATCGGGCGTAATGCGGATGGTGCGAAAAGCAGATCCGCCACAGGTAGACCAAAAAATGTTTTACCGCGTGGTAAAAGCAGCGTTTAACCAACGCAGGAAAAAGCTACGCAATGCGATCTCGCAGTTCGGGGTGAGTGATGAAATTCTTCAGCCAAGCGGCTATTCCGATAAACGGGCCGAACAATTAAGCTTTACCGATTTTATAACCCTTACCAATATTATTATTGAGCATGGAACAAACGGCAATTGACGCAGGGTTTGCAAAACACATCAAACACCTGATCGATACTGATCTGTTGGAGGAGCTACAACTGCAGTTGCAGAATATGTTTGCGCAGGATATTGCCGAGCTGCTTAATAAGCTGGATGCACAGGAGGCCAGCCAGGTTATGCTGAGCATTGATGCAGAAAAAGCGGTTAAGGTATTGGTGGAGATGGAAGAAGATGTGCGCGCAGATTTTTTATCGGCTTATGCGCCTGACGATATTGCTTCCCGCTTTATTCAGTATATGGACAGTGATGATGCGGCCTACGTATTGAACCACCTGGATACCATTGAAAAAGAACAGGTTATTTCAAACCTTACCGATATCGAGTTTGCATCAAGCCTGCTGTCTATTTTAAGTTACGATGAATACACGGCAGGTAACCTGATGGCCGTTGAGCTGATACGTGCAATGAGCAACTGGACGGTAAGCCAATGCATTGACGAGATCAGGCGGCAGGCCGAAAACGTAGATCATATATATGTGGTGTATGTTACCGATGAACATGAGCGGCTTGTTGGGTTGATCACCCTCAAGAATCTTATTATTTCAAAACCCGAGGCCCTCCTGATTGACGTGGTGAACAAAGAAGTGATCTCTGTTTCAACCTCAACTGATAGCGAGGCAGTAACCAACCTGTTCGAGAAGTATGACCTCGTGGTGCTTCCGGTGGTAAATGCCTTAGGGCAGTTGGTGGGTCGTATTACAGTAGATGATGTGGTGGAAGTGATGAAAGAAGAGGCCAACGAGGATTACCAGCTGATGTCGGGGATCACCGAAGATGTGGATGCAACCGATAAGGTTTGGGTGCTTTCGCGTGCGCGTTTGCCCTGGCTGCTCATCGGTTTGCTGGGTGGCATTGCCTCATCGCGTTTTATCGAAATGTATGAAGGCACTTTGAAGATCCATCCCGAAATGGCTTTTTTTATGCCGCTGATCGCGGCCATGGGCGGCAATGTGGGGGTGCAATCATCTGCAATTGTGGTTCAGGGTCTGGCCAATGATACCTTGGGGACGCAGAATATCATTTCAAAAATTTTAAAAGAATTGCGGGTGGCTTTGCTCAACGGGCTGGTGTGCTCCGTTTTACTGCTCACTTATAATATGGTGTTCTCAACTTCTTACGATTTAAGCGTGACGGTGAGTGTGGCCCTGTTTTCGGTTATTATTTTCGCTTCCGTCCTGGGTACATTTATTCCTATGGTGCTTCATAAATTAAAGATCGACCCTGCTATTGCCACCGGTCCGTTTATCACAACCACAAACGATTTGCTTGGACTGGCTATTTACTTCACCATCGGGCGGTTGATGTATACTGCATGATAACTTTAAACATCTTTATGTCGCACTATGCAACCATTTATCATAAAAAAATTACTAATTACTAATTAAGCTAAAGTGATGCATGTATTAATAATAGATGATGTTCACCCGGTGCTTAACGAGGGCCTGGAAAAGCTGGGTTTTGAAGTGGTGTACATGCCCAACGCGACCCGAAACGATCTTTTATTTCATATTCCCGGGGCAAGCGGACTTGTTGTGCGTACAAAAACAAAGATTGATGCTGAAGTAATAAACGCTTCAAACCGGTTAAAGTTTATTGCACGCGCAGGAGCCGGGCTTGATAATGTAGATGAGGCAGCTGCTGCTGCAAAAAACATCGCTGTTTTCAATGCCGGGGAAGCAAATGCTGATGCGGTTGGAGAACATACACTGGCCATGATGCTCAACCTGTTCACCAGGCTGAATAAAGCGGATGAAGAGGTTCGTTCCGGTAAATGGGACAGGGAAGGAAACAGGGGAGAAGAGCTGAGTGGAAAAACGGTTGGTATAATCGGGTTTGGAAACACAGGGAAGGCTGTTGCAAAAAAGTTAAGGGGTTTTGATGTGGAAGTGCTGGCTTATGATAAGTACCTGACTGGATATGGAAACGGGTATGTGAAGCAGGCTTCTATGGATGAGATATACGAAAAGGCAGAAGTAGTTACATTTCATATTCCCTTAACAGAAGAAACAAAAGGGTTGGTGAACGGGGAGTATTTGAAAAAATTTAAAAAAGATATCTGGTTGTTTAACCTGTGCAGGGGCGAAATTTTAGTTACAGAAGACCTGGTTAAACAATTGGAAGACAAAAAAATAAGAGGTGTTGGGTTAGACGTGCTTGAAAATGAAAAACTAAATAACATGAATGAGGATGAAAAATTATGGTTTAATTACATAGCCCGCAGCCAGCGAACGGTGCTTTCGCCACACGTAGCTGGTTGGAGCAAAGAATCGTACTACAAGATTTCGGCTGTTTTGCTTGAAAAAATTAAACAGCTAAATTTAAACGGGTCAGTAAGTTAACAACAATAGTTTTATTAAAGTTTTGATTAGTAAAACCAAAGTATTTTATTTACAAACTTGTACTAAATACCCAAAAACCGAAAAATTATTAGTTAATGAAAAAGGTATACAGTTTTTTATTCGCGCTAATGGCCATCTCCATGGTTACAAAGGCGCAATCGCAGTTAGGCGAGCTTCGCGGTAAGATCATTGATGGCACTACTAAAAAACCGCTGGATTATGCGAATATCCAGTTGGAATTGAATGGTATTATCAAAGCGCAGGCCCAAACAGACGATGAGGGGGATTTTATCATCAAGCCTTTACAGCCAGGTAATTATACCCTTAAAGTTTCTTATGTAGGTTATGCCAACATGGTTATTACTGATGTGGATGTAATAAGTGACCAGATAACGAAACAGGATATTACCATGCAGTCGACCACCGAATTAAGAGAGGTGAAAATTGTGCGTAAAAAACCTTTGATTAACCCGGGAGGGACCAGCGGTATGCAATTAGGCAGCAAAGAGATCATGCGCTTACCACAACGTAGCGTAAACTCTATTGCGAACCTGACTGCGGGCGTTGATTCGCGTTCAGGAAGAACTCCCAACATCAGGGGAGCAAGGGCAGACGGTACTGCTTATTATATTGATGGCGTTCGTGTTCAGGGTGGTGCAAGTGTTACCATACCTCAGAATGCAATTGACCAGATACAGGTGATAACCAGTGGTACTCCAGCCCAATATGGAGATTTTACCGGTGGTGCCATTACGATTAATACAAAAATGCCTTCCAAGAACTGGATCAGGACATTTGAGGTGATTACCGCTTCACCTTTTTACAAATGGACAGGCGATAATTCACATTATAATGAGATCCAGGGATTTGTTTCGGGACCTATTATGCTGGCCAACAAAGGCCGTGACAATGAAAGGGTGTTGATCGGGTTCTCTCTTGCTGCACGCGGTCAGTATGCTTTAGACGGTTCTTTACCTGCTGTAGACCTGTACCGTGCAAAACCATCTGTTCAGGCATCGATCGAAGCAACCCCTTTAACACGCACTGTTACAGGCGGATTTGTTCCAAGTGGTGAATATCTGGTAAAAAGTGATTTCGAGAAAGTGGATCAGAAGCAAAACTCAGGCATTTACTCCGGGGCGCTTCAGGGTAATTTCTCTTACCAGCCTGCTAATAACATTTCGATCCGTGTAGGCTACATGGGTAACTTTTCAAGATACCGCGATTTCAGCTTTTATCATTCCCTGTTAAACTCAGACAATAACCAGTTGATACAGGATTTTACAGGCCGTGTTTTTGGACAGTTCACCCAAACATTTGCAAAAACAGGCGAAGAGGCTAAAAAGCCACAAACCATCACCGGATTTTATTACACCGCCCGCGTATCCTATGAAACACGTTTTGTTGAATCAATGAACGCAGAATTTCAACGTGATTTTTTCAAATATGGCCATGTGGGTAAATTTCAAACCTATTCGGCACAGGCGTATACAAGGATCCAGAAAGAATCTCCCAACCTGCCGGATAGCTTTGCTACAGGCCGCACGGGACCTGGTGATACCATTTACTTAATGAATTATGTGAGAAATGTAGGCCTTCAGGATACTGCATACACTTTCCAGCCTTCGCAATACAACCCTGTTAAAGCCAACTACACAAAAACCATCTACGATTATTATGCATCGCAGGGCCAGACGGTACGTAGCTTTAGCCAGCTAAGTGCCTTGGGTGGTTTGCTTAACGGGGCAGAACCGCCAGCTATTTACTCCTTAATGTGGGGCAGCCCGGGCGCTTTGCAGGCCAATTATTTTAAACAAAGAAATGAAACCTATTCCTTATACCTGATGAGTGAGGCTTCTGTAGCCCCGCGTAAAAACCCTAAGGCAAAACACGACCTGCAATTCGGATTCACTTACGAGCAGCAGTCGCAACGTTTCTTTTCGGTGGGTGCAGCTGGTTTATGGACCATTGCAAGGCAATATGCCAACACCCAGTTCCAGGGCTTAAGCGATTCCCTGTATACCTTGAAATTTGATGATCTTGGTAATTTCCAGGATACGGTATTTTTTGCAGACCAGGTTGTTGAGAACGAGCAATCTTCTTTCGACAAACGTTTACGCCAGAAATTAATTGACAACGGAGCTACAGATGCTTACGGTAACCCGATAGGCAGAAACACACGTATTGATGTAAATTCACTTGACCCGAGCATGTACTCACTTGATATGTTTACTGCCGATGAGCTATTAAACAACGGATCATCTGTTGTTTCCTATTACGGATACGATCATACCGGTAACCGCGTGAACGGGAAGAAAAATATCAGTGATTTTCTTGACAATTCAGGCCGGTATTTAGGCGCTTACCAACCGGTGTATATGGCGGCATGGTTACAGGATCAGTTTGTTTTTAAGGATCTTATCGTACGTGCAGGTGTTCGTTTCGATCGTTTCGATGCCAACCAAAGTGTATTAAAAGACCCTTATACCCTGGTTCCTGTTTACACGGCAGGAGAGATCAAAGGATCATCCAAATTCTCAAGCGTGGCTTCCCAGATCCCGGGTTCGATTGGCGATGACTACGTAGTGTATGTAGATACCAAAACACCAAATGCTACCCCATCGAGTGTTAAGGTTACCGGTTTTCGTAAAGGAAACGACTGGTTCGATGCAACCGGTAACCCGGTTACCGATCCTGCTACATTATGGCGCAATTCGCAACGCGAGAACATCCAGGCCCCTTCAAACAATATTCCTTTCCTGGTAACCGATAACCAGATCATACCAACGGCTTCTTCGTTCCGCGATTACAAACCGGATGTTAAGGTGTCTCCGCGTATCTGGTTCTCTTTCCCGATATCAACCACTTCGCAGTTTTTTGGTACATATGATGTGTTGGTTCAACGACCAACAGAAAGAAACATCGGGCAGATCGATGATTATTATTACCTGACCAACCGCCAGGCTACCATTGCCAACCCTGATCTGAAAATGACCCAGGTTACGGATTATGAAATAGGTTTCCGTCAGCAGGTTGGTGATAACTCAGCAATCGGTCTGGTTGCATCTTACCGCGAATTCAGGAACCTGATCCAGTTATACCGTTATGCAGAAGCTTATCCGCGTGCATACAGTTCATATGGAAATCTTGATTTTTCTACTGTTAAATCGTTCCGTATCGAATATGAACTTCGCGATTTAGGTAACGTTAACTTGTCAGCCAATTACATGCTTCAGTTTGCTGATGGAACAGGATCGAATGCAACATCGAGCAACGCCCTTGTTCAGGTTGGCTTACCGTCATTACGCAGTGTATTCCCTATGGATTTTGATACCCGCCATACCTTAAAAGGCACCATTGATTACCATTACAGAACCGGTAAAGATTATGACGGTCCTATCGTAAATGGTAAAAAGATACTGGAAGAAGCAGGGATCAATTTCATCTTTAACTATACTTCAGGACGCCCTTACACCCAAACATTAATACCGATCTCAGAAGTTCAGGCAGGAGTAGCCACAAGAACGCAGGTTAAAGGTACCATCAACGGTGCAAACCTTCCTCCGCAATTTTACCTGGATATGAACATTGATAAGTGGTTTACATTTAAAAAAGAAGCCCTCAACGGAAAAGTAACCATGTACCGCCTTCGTGTTTTCATCTGGGTACAAAACCTGTTGAATGCGGCAAATGTGAATGGCGTTTACAGGTATAGCGGCTCTGCGTATGATGACGGGTTCCTTGCGTCACCGCAATCTCAGGAATCAAAACGCAGTGCAACCAATGGACAGTCGTTTGTTGACCTATATAACATAAAAGTAGTTAACCCTGATCTGTTTGCGTTACCTCGTTTAACACGTTTAGGTGTTTCATTAAACTTCTAGGATTTTAAAAATAAATCATGATGAGAAAAGATAATAAGTCATTCGTAAAGGTTGCTCAATATTTTGGAGTCTTTATATTGATAGCAGCAGGGTCTTTTGCGGTTTTTGCAAAAGAAAATATAGGGATGCCTGAACCAGGCAAGCCCGATCCTAAAAAAACTGAAATAGGAAAGCGTGCAGGATGCAACAGACCAGGTCGATCTGAACGTTAATAATGTGAGAACGACCATTCTTAATGGCGGTGATATGTGGTGGAACCTGAGTAATGCCAAGTATGAGATACCCAAAGTAGAGCCTGGCCAGATATCAAAACATTCCATGTTCTCGGGAGCTTTATGGATCGGTGGTATAGCCAGCGGTACGCTTAAACTTGCAGCACAGACCTATCGCCAGAATGGAAATGATTTTTACCCAGGTCCTTTAGTGGCTGGTTCTGCATCCATTAATCCGGAAACGTGCCTTAAGTATGACAGGATCTTCCAGGTGACATTAAGAGACATAAAATCCCTGGTGGCATCAGATGATAAAATATCGAATGTACCCGTGGATATCCAGGAATGGCCGGCTACCCCAACAGGGAAAGATCCTGTGGGCATTGCTGCAAAGCTGGCACCGTTCTTTGATTTTGATAATAATGGCGAATACGATCCTGCAGTAGGGGATTATCCTACATTAAATGACGGAGTGGAAGACCTGAACAATATTCCCGACATGATGTTGTTCACTATTTATAATGATAAAGGCGGTATTCATGCCGAAACCAATAGTGTGCCCATCGGTCTGGAGTTTCACTTACAGGCATTTGCTTATTCTACCAATAACGAAATTAATAACATGACCTTTTATCGTACTACGATCTTTAATCGCAGTAACGAAGATCTGGACAGTACGGTGTTCGGTCAATGGGTTGATCCTGATCTTGGAAACTATTCTGATGATTATGTAGAGTGTGATATTCCGCGTAACCTCGGTATTTGCTACAATGGTGATGATAATGACGAAGGGATCCTTGGTTATGGATTAAATCCTCCCAGCGTAGGGGTAACCTTTTTCGAAGGCCCGAGAAGGCCGGACAGCACCGAGATCGGCTTAACCAAATTTGTTTATTATAACAATGATTTTAACGTAAACGGAAACCCCAGCAGGCCTGAGCATTACTGGAATTACCTGAATGGAAAATGGAAAGACGGTGCTTCAATTACTTACGGAGGTAATGGCCGTGGTGGTTCAGATACTGCCAGCTTTATGTTCCCGGGTTCTACTGACCCAGGAGGGCGTGCACCATGGACTGAAAGGATTGCAGGAAACCAGCCTCAGGACAGGCGTTTTATGCAAACAGTAGGTTCATTCAAGCTTAAATCGGGAGCTGTAAACAAAGTGACCATTGGTGTGGTTTGGGCAAAAGCATCGAGTGGCGGATCTACCGGATCGTTTAATTTACTGAAACAGGCAAGCGATAAAGCAACCACATTATACCGTAATAACTTTACTCCTAAAAATGGACCAGAAGCCCCGGTTTTAGAGATCGTGGAATTAGACAGAAAAATAATAATCAAGCTGGCCAAAACGAAAGTAATAGAAAATTTTGCGGATACTTTTGCCGGTCCTTGTACTTCAGGAACAGTATATAAATTCCAGGGATACCAGATCTGGCAGCTAAAAACGCCTAATGTGCCTTCTGATGTAAATGACCAAAGCCAGGCAAGGTTAGTTGCGCAGTTTGACCTGGTTGATGGTAATTCACGTGTGGTTAATACCGTGTTTAGCCCTGAACTCGAAGAAAACGTTAAACGCATTATGGTTGATGGAACCAACTCGGGTATCCAGCATTCGGTAGAAATAACAAAAGATTTTTTCGAAACCGGTAGCGACCAGACCATTGTAAACTTTAAAGACTATCATTACTATGCGGTAGCTTATGCAACAGCTGTTAACTGTGCAACCGATTTCGACCAGTATTTGTCAAGTGCGAAAACAATAGGAAGTGATGAGCTTTTGCGCTACACGGCTACTCCTCATGATCCTGTTCCTTCCTCGTATATTCCTAACTCTGATTACGGAACAGGCATTCCGGTAACAATGGTAGAAGGTAAAGGCAATGGTGGCCGCGTGATAAGGTTATCGCAAAAAAGCATCAGCTCTTTATTGGAAGCCCCTTATTACATAAAAGACCGTTCCTATCTTGGCGCATACAGCCCTGTAAACATTAAGATCATCGATCCGCTTAAAGTACCTAAATGCGATTTTGAACTTGGATTGAGGGATTTCTCATCAAGCAATAAAAAAAGCGATACATTAACACCTGGCACTACAACATGGTTCCTTAAAAACCTGACAACAGGTGAAATTGCATATTCAGATACCACCATCTCTTACGCCAATGAACAGGTATTTACCAACTGGGGTTTATCTGTGCAGGTTCAACAGTCTATTTTACCGGGTGATGCCGAATCGCAGGTTGATAATAGCAGTGGTTACCTGACAGCGGAAATTGTTTTTGCTAATCCCAACAACAAATGGTTATCGGGCGTTATTGATGAGCAGTACCAGAATTATGTGCCGTTTAACTGGATCAGGTCGGGTAGTCTGGGAAAACCGGATTATAACCAGGGTGAATTGCATGATTTTGCAAAAAGCGTAGGTACGGTTAAAGCGCCTATTGACCCACGCAAAAATTTCTCTACCATACTTGAATCAAAATGGGCACCTTATGCCCTGGCTGCAAGATGGAGGACCACCAATACAGCTAAGCTGCCTTCTTTTGGCCCGGCATGGGACCAGCCGGCATTAAACGGATTATACAATGATGCCAACAAACTCTCCGATCTGTATAGTGTGGAAGTTGTGCTTACCAGGGATAAATCGAAATGGAGCCGTTGTATTGTTCTGGAACTTGGCGAAGATAAAGGCCTTAATATAGGTGGTGCAGATAAAATGGAAGTTAGAAAATCACCTTCTGTTGATCAGAATGGTTTACCAGACGGAACAGGTACCGGCTTTGGATGGTTTCCAGGCTATGCAGTTAACCTGGAAACAGGAGAGCGCCTGAATATTCTATTTGGCGAAGACTCTTCGATCCCTCAGGAAAATGGAACGGATATGGTTTGGAATCCTACTTCAACTGTTTTTAATGAAAACGGAAGACCTGTATTTGGAGGAAAACATTATATCTATGTTGCTTCTCCAAAAACGATCGGGGCAGGAGTGGATCTTTACAGGGGCCCTCGTTATGACGGCTGTGCAAATTATTTTACCCGCCTGGCTGTTGCAACCAATACGGCTAAAAACCAGGTATTCTCACAAATGATCTACACTTCAATGGCCATGACAGCTCCGGGCTCAAAAATGTTATCTCCTTATGATAACCTTGTTCCTGATGATGTTACCATCCGCATCCATGTTAAAAGACCATATGCAAGTTTCAGCATTGACGGGGTTGTTGCTAACGACAGTATGCCGTTATTCAGGTTCTCAACAGATGGATTAAATACAGTTGTAAATGATAAAGCTGTTGCTAAAAAGGCTTTGGATAAAGTGAGTATCGTGCCTAATCCTTATTACGCATATTCCCAGTATGAAACTCCGGGCAACCAGTTAGATTCAAGGATCAAGATCACTAATCTTCCTCCAAAATGCCTGGTGCAGATCTATACACAGGATGGCATCGTGGTTCGTACCATAAGAAAAGACGATCCTACGCAAACTTACCTGATCTGGGATTTGAAAAACAATGCCAAAGCGCCAATAGGTAGTGGGGTTTACCTGATCCATATTAAATCGGATGACCTGGGTGAAGAGCGGATCATTAAATGGTTCGGTATCATGAGGCCGGTGGATTACGATAATTTCTAAAATAAGGAATTAGCCGGTGAAGAAATTCACCGGCTGACAAAAGAATAAAAAACCAAAGTATGAGAAAATATATTTTACCAATACTAGTAATAACCGGGCTTTTAACTGTTAAGGAAACTTTGGCAGGTAACCCGGATAGGGCAGGAGGTGCCGGAGCAACCCAGTTATTGATCAATCCTTATGGCCGTTCAGCGGGTTTAATGGGGTCTAATACTGCTTCGGTGCGCGGTATAGAATCTTTTCAGTTCAATATTGCAGGTTTGGCCTATACGCCTAAAACCGATATCGGGTATTCACGTACGGTTTACCTTTCCGGAACAGATATTTTTATTAATAACTTCAGCCTGGTTCAACACCTTGGATCAGGCAATGTGCTTGGATTGGTGTTTAACCAGTTTGATTATGGCGATATTCCTATTACCACAGAGAGCCAGCCTGATGGAACTTTAGGCAGCTATTCGCCCCAGGTTTTAAATATTGGCCTGGCGTATGCCAAACAGTTCTCGAATAGTATTACGGGTGGTATAGATGTACGTGTGGTTTCAGAAGGTGCTACAAACGTTAGCGCAACAGGTGTTTCGTTAGGTTTTGGTGTGCAATACCAGACATCGATCAACCAAAAAATGAAATATGTTAAAAAAGAAGACTTCAGATTTGGTATCGCTATCAAAAATCTTGGTCCGAGCATGCGCTATTCAGGTTCAGGTTTATCGTACAGGGCGCTTAACCCGATAACCGGTGCCGACAGGAGATCGTATATGGGAGCAGAGCCTTTTGAGTTACCTTCACTGGTTCATATTGGCGTTTCTTACGATATGCGCCTGGATAAAAAAGACACCATTTCATACAACCACCGCCTTACACCTCATTTTAATTTTAACTACAACTCGTTCTCTTCAAATGTAGTGGCATTAGGGCTTGAATATGCATTTAAAGAAACAGTAATGTTGCGTGCAGGTTATGGTTACCAGGACGATGTAACTTCTTCAACAGAATACCAGACACAATACTTCGGCTTTTCGGCCGGTGCGGGTTTTGTATTGCCCATCAGCAAATCAGGAACACGCATATCTATAGATTATGCCTATGCACCAACCCGCGTATTTAACGGGGTTCATAATATTGGTGTTGCATTATTGCTGGGCGACAGAAAATAAGTATATTCGTAACATATTAATAAAAAGAAACGCTTCCCGAGAAGGAGGCGTTTCTTTCGTTTTAGAACTTGATAACAAATTAAGAATGGCACAAATAAATTACGTATCAAAAGAAGGGTTTGATAAAATGAATAAAGAATTGCACGACATGAAATCTGTGCAGCGCCCTTTCATTTCCAAACAAATTGCTGATGCCCGGGATAAAGGCGATTTAAGTGAAAATGCCGAATACCATGCAGCAAAAGAAGACCAGGGTTTACTGGAGGCCAGGATAGCGCAGCTTGAAGACCTGATCACCAAAACACGCGTTATTGATGAAACCAAGCTGGACAATAGCAAAGTTATGATGCTGAGTAAAGTGAAGGTGCGTAATTTAGGAACCAAAAAAGACATGGTCTATACCATGGTATCGAACTCGGAAGCGGATTTCAAATCGGGTAAAATATCGATCAGCTCACCGATCGGGGCTGGGTTAATGGGCAAAAAAGTAGGCGAGATAGCTGAAGTTCAGGCACCAGCGGGGATGATCAAATTTGAAGTGCTTGAAATAAATTTATAACCATGGCAAGCATATTTTCTAAGATAATTGCAGGCGAAATACCTTGCTATAAGGTTGCAGAAACAAATGATTTTCTTGCATTCCTGGACGTGCGTCCTTTAACAGCAGGCCACACCCTGGTGATCCCCAAAAAAGAAACCGATTATATTTTTGATATAGAGGATGAACAGTTTGTGGCATTGCACCTGTTCGCAAAAATAGTTGCAAAGGCTGTTAAACAGGTTATTCCCTGCAAGCGTATAGGAGTAGCTGTTATCGGGCTCGAAGTTCCGCATGCACATATTCACCTGGTTCCTATGAATGCAATAGGAGATCTGAATTTTGAAAAAGAACGTGCTGAATTTACACCCGACCAATATGAAAAAACTGCAGCCGATATACGTAAGGTTTTAGCTGCACAATAGCCATTACTGGTATTGAACGAAAGCCGTAGCTTAATTGCTTACGGCTTTTTTACTTTAGCAGGGTTTGCAGTTGCAAATGCCTTCCAGGTATTAAACTTCTTATCAGCTGTTTTGCCCCCTAAATTGTTTTGAAGAAAATGGCAATATGCAGCCGCCAGGCCATCTGTTGCATCTAAAAATTCAGGGGTTTCAGTAAACTTTAGCATGCGCTGGAGCATAGCAGCCACCTGCTCTTTGCTTGCATTTCCATTTCCCGTGATCGATTGCTTGATCTTTTTCGGGGAATATTCATTCACCACCATTTCGCGCGTAATGGCCGCAGCAATGGCCACACCCTGGGCCCGCCCTAGCTTTAACATGGACTGAACGTTCTTTCCAAAAAAAGGTGCTTCAATGGCCAGTTCGTCAGGTGCATATTGATCGATCAAAGCAGTGGTGCGTTCAAATATTTTTTTTAAGCGCAAAGTATGATCATCCAGTTTATCAAGTTTTATTATTCCCAGGCTGATCAGTTCCGGCTGTTTTTTATTGATGCCGATGAGTCCGTAACCCATAACCAACGTGCCCGGATCAATGCCTAAGATGATCCGTTCGAAATTTTTTATCTGCTCTAAGTTGCCCAAAGTTAGTATGTTTGAAAGCGAATTGCTTTTTTAACCAACGCAAGGTACAAAACACATTGAAAGCCGTACAACCATACGCAAGAAAATTAATCACACTACTCAAAGTATTTCTGCTTTCGGCAACATTCGGCTTTATTATTTATAAGCTTATGTATGCTTATAAACTAAACGTTTTGTTAGACGAGTCTTCATTCCGGTTCACTGCGGCTTCATTTTTTCAATTGCTGGTCGTATTGCTGCTTATGTGTGCAAACTGGCTGCTTGAAACCGCAAAGTGGCAATTGCTGATCGCCAAAAGTGAACATACATCCTTTTTCAATGCTTTAAGGGCTGTATTATCGGGGGTAACTTTAAATATTATTACTCCAAACCAGCTTGGCGATTTTATAGGCAGGGTGATATACCTGAAACATACAGATAAAGTGAAAGGAACACTGTCAACCGCAATCGGGCATACAGCACAGGTTATGATGACACTTGCTTTTGGCCTGTATGGGTTGCTCTACTTATTTCACTACGAACAGCTAATTGGCAGGCAGCAATATGTATGGCTTTGCTTTTTGCTCCTTGTATTGATCATCGTTGCGGTATGGGGGTATTTTAATATGCATATTATAGCGCGGATCAAAACCTGGCCCCGGATCCAAAAATACCTTGATGTATTTAAACAGTACGATCATAAAGAGCTGTTCTGGTTATTGTTTATCTCATTGATCAGGTACCTGGTATTTATGGCCCAATATTATTTGCTGGGCAGGCTTTTTATGGTTGATGTTAACATGGAGCAGGCGTTTGCCTGTATCGTTGCTGCCATGTGCGTACAATCCTTTGTTCCTTCCTTTATACTGGTCGAGTTAGGAATGCGTGGGGTTAGCGCATTGTGGTTTTTCAGTGTATTCACCACGCAGGTAACACCTGTTTTGCTGGCCACATACACATTATGGATAATCAATGCAATGTTACCCGGCCTGCTCGGGTTGGTATTTATTTTAAGATGGAGGAGTATTAAGGAATGATCTGGTTTTTTTATGTGGCGTTGCCGTTTGCTTTGTTCTATGTGTCGCTCATCACTATATACCACATTGGCTGGTTAAAAATAAAGCCGTTCAAATTCAGTCCGGTCGAAAACAAAGTTACCTTTAGTGTAATTATCCCGGCACGTAATGAAGCCCATAACACTGAAGAGTGCCTGCGCGGGGTTATGCAACAGAACTACCCGCAACATGCTTACGAGGTGATTGTTGTTAATGACCACTCTGTAGACGATACTGCGAAGATCGTTGAACACCTTATCGCCACAGGCCAGGCTGGCAATGTAAGGTTGATCAACATGCAGGATGATGAAAAAATGCGCCTGATGAAAAAAGCGGCCATTACATACGCCATCTCAGAATCGAAGAACGACTACATTGTACTTACCGATGCAGATTGCACCCGTGGCGAATTATGGCTTGAAAGCATTAACAGTTTCATTAGCCAGCATAACACTAAAATGATCTATGCCCCTGTTGAGTTTAAAGCCCGGAACATTTTCGAAAAAATACAGTCATTGGAGTTTGCCGGCTTGGTTGCAATTGGCGGTGCTGCCATCCGGCTTAAGAATCCCAATATGTGCAGCGCAGCCAATTTAATATTCGAAAAGGGTTTATTTAACGAAATACACGGGTATGAAGGGAATGAAGACATTGCCAGTGGCGATGATGAATTTTTATTGCATAAAGCCTTTAAAATATACCCGGAGAACATTCACTTTTTGAAAAGCAGGGATGCCATTGTGAAAACCACGGCCAATGCTTCCATAAAACAACTGTCGGACCAGCGCAGGCGTTGGGTCAGCAAAAGTACAAAGTACGAGAACAGGTATATTACGGCAATACTGGCAGGTGCCTACCTGTTTAATGCACTGGTATTTGTAAACCTCATTTTTAATTTTAAATACGGGTTAATATTACTGGCCGCAAAAACAATTGCCGAAAGCTTGTTTTTATTTAACGTGATGCGTTTCTTTAAAAAAGAAAGTTATTTACTGTTGCTTCCGCTGGCCGAATTTTTCCATATTTTGTATGTGCTCATTATCGGGATCTGGGCCAACCTCGGAACATACAACTGGAAGGGCAGGGATGTGAACTAAAAGACCTTTATTAAATGATGGACGAACAATTAACAGACATTGAATACGATATTTTAAACGCAATATATTTTGTGGAGCCTTTTGAAAACATATTAGCGGAATGCAAAGCGCCAGCCAATATTGTGGCCGATGTACTGAAGCACCTTATCCAGAAAAAATACGTGGTTGCGATGCGTTTTGATCAAGAAACGCAGGAGTATGTGCGCAGCTTTATATATGATTCGGATAACATGAAAGCATATAATTATCTTGCTACAAAAGAAGGCCTCCTGGCGCATAATACGAAGTAGATCGCGGCTGTAAATTACCGCTCGGTTCAATAATAAACTCAACAATACGATGAAAGCAATCATACTGGAAAGGATCAATCAACCATTAAAATATACCGATGTTGATATGCCTGTTTTACAACCCGGTGAAGCGTTGGTTAAAGTAAAAGCGGCTGCATTTAACCGCAGGGACCTCTGGATCCAGAAAGGACAATATGCAGGATTGCGTTTCCCCAGTATCCAGGGCAGTGACGGATGTGGTACGGTGGAGCAGGTGGCTGAAGAAGCGATCATTAACCCTTCGCTTAACTGGGGCAATAACCCGGATACGCAGCTTAAAGAATACATCATTTTAGGCATGGCACAGGATGGTACTTTTGCAGAATATGTAAAAGTAAATGCGCGTTTGTTACACGAAAAACCCGCTCATTTAAATGCCGCACAAGCTGCTGCTTTTCCATTGGCAGGTTTAACAGGCTATCGCGCGCTGGTTACACGTGCCGGTGCTAAAAGCGGGCAAACGGTGCTGATAACCGGTGCCGGTGGTGGAGTGGCCTTATTCTGTGTGCAGTTTGCCGTTGCTTTAGGCTGTCATGTATATGTAACATCGGGCAGCGATGAAAAGATACAACGTGCCATCAGCATGGGGGCAAAAGGCGGGGTTAATTATAAAAAAGAGAACTGGCATAAAGCGCTTCAGCAGGTGAGCGGAGGATTTGATGCGATAGTAGACAGTGCCTGCGGGGAAGAGTTTTATAAGCTGATCGATATTGCAAAACCAGGTGGGCGCATCGCCTTTTATGGTGCCACATTGGGTGAAATAAAAAGCGGTATCCCGGCTAAGATATTCTGGAAACAAATTACCATTTGCGGAAGCACCATGGGCACAGATGAAGAGTTTGCACAAATGGTTTCACTCATCAATACCCATAAAATAGTTCCGGTGGTTGATTCGGTGCATGAGTTAAAGGATGCCCAGCTTGCTATCGAGAAAATGGAACGGGGCGACCAGTTCGGTAAAATTGTATTGAAGGTATCATAAACCGCTTTTCAGGTACGAAGCGATCTGGGAAGGAACAAACGAAGCAATATCACCGCCATTGCGGATAAGATCCCGCACCACAGACGAGCTGATGGGGGTATATGCCGGGTCGCACATTAAAAAGAGGGTTTCAATATCCGGGTCTACCAGTTTGTTCATCTGCGCAATGTTCTTTTCATAATCAAAATCGCTCATGTTCCTTAGCCCCCTTAATATATAAGACGATCCTATTTCTTTGCAAAACCCTACGGTAAGCCCTTCATAAATTTTAACAGTAACTTTGGGTTGTGCGCTAAAAATATCCCTGATCCATTGTTCGCGTTGCGTTATGGTAAACAAGGTACTTTTAGTAGAATTATGACCTATGCCTATCACGATCTCATCAAACAAATGGATGGCACGCTCAACCAGGTTAACATGGCCAATCGTGATCGGGTCAAAAGTGCCGGGAAATAAAGCGATGCGTTTCATGTCGGAATATTTTCTGGTACAATAATAGAATTTCGGTTTTAGATAATGATGAAATTTTAAACGCAGAATAAAACGGCAATAAATTTAGGTATTGGAATACCATTACATATTTTTGCTTCATGGGCATCAAATCATTCCTGGCTAAACCATTGGCAAGATTTATTTCGCGTAAAGTGAAAAGTGAAGCCGCCAATGCCGTGAACGACCAGGAAAAAATATGGCGGCAGCTGATCTCAAAAGCTTCGGATACCTTATTTGGAAAAGACCATCACTTTACCTCCATTGTCAATTACAGCGATTTTAAACGCCTGATACCTGTAAGAGATTACGAAGGCCTTAAAACATACATAGACAAGGCCGTGAATGGAGAAGAAAATGTGTTATGGCCCGGGAAGCCATTGTACTGGAGCAAAACATCAGGCACCACATCGGGGGTAAAATATATTCCCATCACAAAAGATTCCATTCCTTACCACATCAATTCGGCACGCAATGCCTTGTTATGTTATATCAGCGAAACCGGTAATGCAGATTTTGTTGACGGCAAATTGATCTTTCTTTCGGGAAGCCCCGAGCTGGAAACAAAGAACGGCATCCATGTGGGAAGGTTGAGCGGCATTGTTAACCACCATGTGCCGCAATATTTACGGGGCAACCAGATGCCAAGTTACCAAACCAATTGTATTGATGATTGGGAAACCAAGGTGGACAGGATCGTGGATGAAACCATCAGCCAGGATATGACCCTGATCAGCGGCATCCCGCCCTGGGTGCAGATGTATTTTGATAAGATCAGCGAACGCACCGGTAAAAAGATCAAAGATGTTTTTCCAAACTTCAACCTGTTCGTATATGGAGGGGTGAACTTTGAACCCTACCGGGCAAAGCTCGAACAAAGCATAGGCCGGAAGATCGATAGCATAGAAACATACCCGGCCAGCGAAGGGTTTATTGCTTACCAGGACTCACAAACCGAAAAAGGATTGTTGCTTCTTACCAATAACGGGATGTTCTATGAGTTTATACCCGTGGATGAATTCTTTAATGATGATCCCACGCGTGTGGGCTTAAAAGATATTGAACTGAACAAAAATTATGTATTGATCTTAAATACCAATGCAGGCTTATTCGGGTATAATATTGGCGATACCATAAAATTCATTTCAAAAGATCCGTACCGTATTTTAGTCACCGGCCGTATCAAACATTTTATTTCGGCCTTTGGCGAACACGTGATCGGTGAAGAAGTGGAACACGCATTATTATCTGTTGCGAAAAAACACGAAATTGAAATTATAGAATTTACGGTGGCCCCGCAGGTAAGTCCGCCCGAAGGCGGGCTTCCATATCATGAATGGTTTATCGAGTTTGCAAAAGCCCCTGCTCATATAGAGGCATTTGCCAAAGAAGTGGATGAAGCGCTTCAGCAGAAGAATATCTATTACAAAGACCTCATCACCGGAAATATCCTTCGCACACTGGTTATAAGGAACCTGCCCAGGCAGGCATTTATCAATTACATGCGAAGCCTGGGTAAATTGGGTGGGCAGAATAAAGTTCCGCGTTTAAGCAACGACAGGAGAATAGCA
Source organism: Bacteroidota bacterium (assembly GCA_040385895.1). GTDB lineage: Bacteria > Bacteroidota > Bacteroidia > UKL13-3 > UKL13-3 > UBA6183. The sequence continues at coordinate 8,687 of JAZKGM010000050.1, read as the reverse complement.
GGCGAAATAAACAGGATTTAGCCATTTTGAAAATATATTGCACGGGAATGAGTGAAAAGAAAAAAATAGCCATTTTAGGCAGCACAGGTTCTATTGGAACGCAGGCGCTGGAAATAGCACGCGAACAAAAAGATAAGATCCAGGTGGAGGTTTTAACAGCCAATTGCAATGCAGATCTATTGATCGCACAGGCAAAAGAATTTAACCCCAACCACGTTGTTATTGCCGATGAAAGCAAATACCTCCTGGTGAAAGAAGCGTTGGCCGGTGAAGACATAAAAGTGTTTACAGGAAGCAGATCCATTGCCGATATCATGGACATTACCTCAGCCGATACCGTGCTTACAGCAATGGTAGGCTACAGCGGTTTGCTGCCAACCATTAAAGCCATTGAAAACAAAAAACGCATTGCTTTAGCCAATAAAGAAACCCTGGTGGTTGCCGGTGAGCTCATTACCAGGCTGTGTGCAGAACATAAAGTGGATATTATCCCGGTAGACTCTGAGCATTCGGCAATCTTCCAATGCCTGGTAGGTGAAAACCTCGATACAATTGACAAAATCATTCTTACGGCAAGCGGTGGGCCTTTTCGCGGTAAAAAACGAAGCGACCTTGCTGAAGTAACGCGGGCCCAGGCCTTAAAACACCCTAACTGGAGCATGGGCGCAAAGATCACCATCGATTCGGCAACCTTAATGAACAAGGGACTTGAAGTAATTGAAGCGAAATGGTTGTTTGGGGTTAGTGGAAAAAAAATCGAGGCCGTGGTGCATCCGCAAAGCATCATTCACAGCATGGTAGAGTTTACCGATGGCAGCATAAAAGCGCAGATGGGCCTGCCCGACATGAAATTACCCATCCATTATGCATTCTTTTTCCCTCGCAGGGTTCAAACCGATTTTAAACGGCTGAGCTTTACTGATTTTAATACCTTAACCTTTGAACAACCCGACCTGGAAACCTTTCGCAACCTGGCCCTGGCTTATGAAGCGATGAACAGGGGCGGAAATATGGCCTGTATATTAAATGCAGCAAACGAGATAGCGGTCGATGCATTTTTAAAAGACAAGATCACATTCCTGGGCATTGCCGAATTGAATGAAAAATGCATGCAAAAAGTAAACTTCATTTCAGAACCAGGCCTGCAGGATTATATCGATACAGATACCGAAACCCGTAAGCTGGCCGCTTCGTTTATTTAGGTCCGGGATGTTGTAAAATAGTGTTGACGCTTTCATGCAAGAATTGAGGGAAGTGCCCCTACTTGTTCCGCTTAAGCGGAAGATTATACACATTAAGCTAAAGAATTGCAAGCCAATTTATCCTTGCATCCAATTAATGATCAGGTAAACGCTTATCAGGACGCTGTATCTGTGAGATCTGTGGCGTTTCTTTCTACACTGCTCTACAACATAACCTTTAGGTTTTAATATGCTCATTCACTAATAGTTATAAAACGTACACAACTGTAGCATTAAAAGCATATTTTTGCACCTTCGTTTTTACACTATAAAACACACAGCAACATTCACACATGCAAGGATTGATAATGGCGGCCCAGTTAATTACGGGCATTTCTCTATTGGTTATACTTCACGAACTGGGCCATTTCTGGGCAGCTCGCGCATTCGGGATCAAGGTTGAAAAATTCTATTTATTTTTTGATGCCTGGGGCAAAAAGCTGTTCAGTATAAAAATTGGTGAAACCGAATACGGCATTGGCTGGCTGCCTTTAGGGGGCTATGTTAAAATTGCCGGGATGATCGATGAAAGCATGGACACCGAACAGATGGCAAAACCTGCCGAATCATGGGAGTTCAGGAGCAAGCCGGCATGGCAGCGCTTAATTGTAATGATCGGTGGGGTGATCATGAATGTGATCGCAGGCATCATTATTTTTGCCATGATCTCTTATCATTATGGCGAAAAATATACCGTGAACGCTTCGTTGAAGCACGGTGTTGTTGCTTCCGATTTTGCAAAAGAAATGGGCTTTAAAGATGGAGACAAGCTGAAGTCTGTTAACGGAAAAGAAATAAAATATTTTGAGAATGCCCTGAGCACAGATGAGATCCTTGGAGATGTTACGGTATACAAGGTAGAAAGGAACGGGGCCGATACTGAAGTGACCTTGCCCCATGATTTTGCCGGCAAATATGCATCGGCCAATAAGCTCGATTTTTTATCACCGCGTTTTGAGTTTAAGATCGCTGAAACCGTACCGGGTTTTCCTGCCGAAAAAGCAGGTATTAAACAAGGTGATGTATTGCACAAAGTTGACTCGGCCGATGTAACCTACTTTGACCAGTTGCAGGCTGCACTAAAGCATGTATCCGGCAAAACAGCACAGGTTACCTTAAGCAGGACAAGAGATGGTGAAACAGGTATGGTAACCGACACGATGGTGTTACCTGTTGATGTTACTGCTGATGGAAAAATAGGAATTGGCCCTGAACCGGTAGGGATAGAATATGATTCGATCAAATTCGGTTTTTTCCAGTCGTTTCCTATGGGCATGAATAAAGCCTATGAAACCATAGCTGCCCAGGTTAAAGGCTGGGGCAAGATCTTTAAAGGCGATATTCCGGCCAATAAAGCCGTACAGGGCCCCATTGGCATTGCTAAATTTTATGGTGGCGAATGGATCTGGAGCCGTTTCTGGTTGTTCACTGCATTAATATCTTTAGGCCTGGCATTTATGAATATTCTGCCTATCCCGGCATTAGACGGAGGCCACGTTGTTTTATTAATTGTTGAAATGGTAACAGGAAGGCCGATAAGCACAAAAGCGATGGAACGTATCCAGACAGTGGGCATGGTAATATTATTGACCTTAATGGTGCTGATCTTCGGCAACGACATTATCGGGCTTTTTACCAAATAGGCACATGAAAAAAATTACGCTTGCTTTAATCGCGTTCATGATGGTTGTTGGAGCCATTGCCCAAACCGATTCAACCCGCAGGTCATCAAAAAAAATACTCGTGGTTCCGTATCCGGGCATGATGTATTTTAGCGATGCCGATGCCGATCTTTCGCGGTTCAGCAAAATGGATGAACAGCGGCTGCGCAGCCAGATGCGCTTAATGCTGGAAAAAGATGTACATCATCAGCTGCTTGCTGCTTTTGATGCCGTGAGCCTCGTGAGTGCCACAAGCTTAAATGGCGAAGAAGACCTTAAGCGCATTTATGCAGCAACGCAGTTTTTTACCAGCAATGCCATCTCTGCGCAAAAAAAAGGGATTTTCAGCAGCAACCTGTTCCGGAAAAAAGAAAAAAAACAGGCATTTTACGTGAACGATTCGGCCACTATGGTTGGCGAAATACAGGACCCGAACCTGAACAGTGAGCTGTATAAAAAACACCACCACGACTATACATTATACCTCACCCAGTTTGAAATAAATACATCAAACAAGAACAGCATTGAGTGGATGAAACAACAATACACCCGTACGTATGCTGTTCATTATAACCTGTGGGATAATAAAGGCAAACTTGTTTTGGCCGAAACCCTTACCATTAATGCAGGTGGCGAAAATGAGCTTAAAGTGATCAACGAAAAATACATGGCTTTGATGGCCGAAAAACTGAAGGAAATATTGAGCGCTTCTATAAAATAACACATGATAAAACTGGGTGATAAGGTAAGGTTTGTGAACGAGAACATGCAGGGTGTGGTAACCAGCATTAAAGGCAATACCGCAGGTGTTACCATTGAAGATGATTTTGAGATCCCTGTTATGCTCAGCGAGCTTGTTAAGATCAACGATATTTTAACCAAACCGGGAACGGAATCAGAAAAACCGGTTACAGTGAAAGCCAATTTTGTGAAGATCCACAGTGGTTTTCATGTTGCATTCGACCGGGTTGATGACAACATCCTTGAGCTTAAATTTCACAATTCGGAAAGCGACCTGGCTTTGGTTGCTGTTTACGAAAATGCCCGGCTAAAACATACCATTACGGTTGAGATAGAAAAGAACGTGGGATTGGGAAAATTTGCCTTAGACCAGTTTAATCAATGGCCCGAGTTTACGTTTGTAATTACCCCGCTTGAACAGGAGTATAAAACACACACCACCATTACCAAACGGGTTAAGTTTCATGCAAAGGAATTTCATGCCGGGTTTAAACAATGTTATTTTTTAGGCAGGCAGGCTTATTCGTTCAGGCTCGATAGTGATATCAAACAGCCGGATATAAAGCGCCTGATGGAAAGGGATTTTGCCGAACCTTTATCTTCCGCAAAAGAAAAACCGTTGTTCAGCTTTAGCGACAAGCCGGAAAAAGTAGTGGATTTGCACATCGATCGTTTGGTGGGAAATTCACGCGAACTTTCACCGCAAGCTATGGTCGACCTGCAAATGAAAGCTGTTGAGCATGCCATTGAAACGGGCCATATTCATAAAATGAAATCGCTGGTATTGATCCATGGTGTGGGAAATCATTACCTGAAAAACAAGGTAAAGAATTATTTATCCGTTCAGAAGAATATTGTGGAGCGCTACGCAGATGCAGATATGCTGACCTTTGGTGGCGGAGCTACCGAGGTGTGGTTAAAATAAGATTATAATTAACTTATAATAATTACGACAGAAGCCTTTGCCTTAACAAAAACTCCAGCTGGTCGTTGCTTCTTACCAGTTTATCATTCAGGTCGATCTCGTTAACACGTTTCTTGTACAGGTCAAACGACTCCAGGATGGTCCTGTCCAGTTCTTCCTCGCTCCAGGGCTTGCTTAAGTAATTATGGATCTTACCATGATTCACTGCTTCTATCAGCGCATTGATGTCGGTGTAGCCGGTAAGTAAAATACGCATGGGCAAAGGATGCTTTTGAATAATAGACTGGAGAAATTCAACACCTGTCATGTTTGGCATCCGCTGATCGGTGATGATTATAGCAATATCAGGGTTCTCATCCAGCAACTTGATCGCATCAGCAGCACTTATGGCGGTCAGAATGTTATATCTAAATCTGAAAGTAGCCTTAAAGGAGATAAGGTTATTTTCCTCATCGTCTACATAAATGATTTTGATTTTTTCCGGCTGGTCAGTCACTTTTTAATGATAAATTGCAGGTAATTGAAATGATTGCAAATATACGTATAGTTGTATGATCGAAAGTAAGGAAAAAAGTTTTAATAGCAAAATAATGAAACCTAACCCGTATTTATTATTAGAACACCACAAAAACGACTTAAAAAGCATATTTAAACCGGTTTCATTCAAACTTAAAAACAATGATGAAATTGAAGAGCTGAGATCATACCTGGATGTACACCCCCACGTACAAATTACGGATACGATTATTACGCAGATCAGGGAATTGATCAAACTTCGTAACCCGGGCAGTTTCAGTGAGGAATTAATCGCGACCGATTTACAAAAATATCTTAATGGCAGCGCCACAGAGCTTATTGGCACATGGTTTTATTACCCGTGGAGCAGCAGGCTTGTGCATATCCTCGATGAAGAAGAATTTATTGAAATACGCACCAACCGGAATAAACTTAAAATAACAAGTGAAGAGCAAAACATTCTGGGACAGAAAACGGTTGGTGTCATAGGATTATCAGTTGGCCAATCGGTAGCATTAACTTTATGTATGGAGCGCTGCTGCGGCACCATAAAGCTGGCCGATTTTGATGAGCTGGAGCTGAGTAACCTTAACCGGCTGCGGGCCGGGCTTTATAACCTGGGTCAGAAAAAGGTGGTGATCGCAGCGCGCGAAATTGCAGAGATAGACCCTTACCTTGAGGTGGAGGTTTTTGAAGACGGGGTTACAGAAAAAAATATGGATGCCTTTTTTGCAGGGCTCGATCTGCTGGTTGAAGTGTGTGACGGACTGGATGTAAAAATAAGCAGCCGTGTTAAAGCACGGGCGCTTAAGATACCGGTGGTGATGGACACGAACGACAGGGGAATGCTGGATATTGAACGTTTTGACCTGGAACCTGAAAGGGGGATCCTGCACGGATTGGTTAAGGATGATGAACTGGATAGCATAGGCGGGTATTCTGCAGAGGAAAAAATGGAATTCATTTTCAGGGTTATTTCCTACGAAAACACTTCACCAAAACTGAAACATTCCATGCTTCAGATCAACAAAACGATCACCTCCTGGCCTCAGCTGGCATCGTCTGTTGTGCTTGGCGGAGCTGCTACCACCGATGTGGTAAGAAGAATATTATTGGGACAGATTAGTGTTTCCGGTAGATTTTATATAGATTTTGACGAGATTATCAGTGATCGGCCTATTTGAATAATACAAGAAACACACCCCCAATTGAAGAATACACAGGTTATAAAACATATTGCTACATGTTAAAGGTAAAACTTTTTAGGGCCATAGACGATCTTGAATCGTGTCAGCGGTTTGCCGAAGGGCATGCAAATGTATTGAGGGATTATGGGGTTACAAAAGTAACTTCTGCCAAGCACGATTGGTTCCATAATCCGGGTGTTTACGTTGCACTGGTGCTTTCGGAAGATGAAAGCGTGGTGTACGGTGGCGAACGTGTGCATATTGCACATGCAGATCATCCTTTGCCCATTGAATTGGCAGTTGGAATTGTGGAGCCCAATATTTACCCGCTTATAAAATCATATAAAGAGCAAGGCATTACTGGCGAACTATGCGGCTTATGGAACTCAAAGAGCATTGCCGGCAAAGGAGTGGCCATACTGCTTACAAAAATAGGAGTGGCCATTGCCAATATTTTAAAAATGGACAGCCTGTTTGTGTTATGTGCCCCTTACACCGTATCCATGTGCCAGCATGCAGGTTTTGAAATCGAAACATCCATAGGCAACCAGGGTACCTTTTATTACCCGAAACTCGACCTGATCGCCACATCGCTGGTGGTAAAAGACCTCATTCATTTGCCCCATGCAAACCCCGCGTTTCGCGAGCAGATCCTGCACCTTACAAAAAATCCATACTCCACCTCAACAGAAAAAGGCCCTAAAGGTTCGATCGAAGTTGAGCTGGACCTAAATCTTAACCTTCCAGTTACATAAATAATAATATGCTCAAATCCCTGACCCTTTCTACCTGTATACTCATTCTATTAAGCCTTTTTCACGTTAGTGCACAAAACGTTTTACGGATCGATAGCGCAGAGCAACCACCGGTGCTTGCCGGCAAATACATTACCTACTTTGAAGACTCGGCATCTGTTTATTCCATAAAAGACATCATAAAAAAAGAGTTCAAACCATCAACAGGCGACATCCTGAATTTTGATGTTTCAACCTCTTCGTTCTGGCTTAAATTTAAGGTACTTAATTCAACCCGTAATAAAGCAATCATCGAAATTGAAAACCCATTGATCGATGAAGTGTCGTTTTTTCTGTACCAGAACGATTCGCTTGTTGTTGACGAAAGTTATTCTAAGAACGAAGTGTTTGATACACGCTCCGAAAAGAACCAGAACTACCGGTTTGTGATCGACCCGCAATACAGCGACACCATCACCTGCTATTTAATGTGCAAAAGCTATGCGCAGGTTATTTTGCCTGTTAATGTAGGAACCTACCAATCGTTTGTGAACGGCAATGCCGGGAAAGAATTTTTTTCGGCCATGTATTTCGGCATCATGCTCGTTATGTGCCTGTACAACCTGTTTTTGTTCTTCACCATTCGTGACAGGAACTATTTCTACTATAGTCTTTATATCATCACGGTAACGCTTGTACAACTTAACCTGAAAGGGTTCGGGTTTATGTATGTTTGGCCCGATGCGCCCTTGTTTGAAAAGTATGCCGTGTTCATTTTTTCACCGTTAACGGCATTTGCATCCATTGCTTTTATCAGGCATTTTTTAACCACCGGCAACTTTACCCCCAGGCTTCATAAAGGGTATTGGATATTCGTGTTGATCTATGCCGGGATCATTATTAATGCGCTGGTAGGAAAGCCCCAAACAAGCTATAACTTACTGAATGTAGCAGCATTGCTGTTAAGTTTATACATGATGTATAACGCAGCGGTGATCCGTGTAAAACATCATTACAGGCCGGCATTGTATTTCCTGATCGCCTGGTCGGTATTCCTGGGCAGTATTATTTTATTCGTAATGAAAGATGTGGGCGTTCTGCCATACAATTCCATTACCGTTTCCATCCTGCAGATCGGTTCTGCCATTGAAGTGACTTTGCTTTCTTTTGCCCTGGCGGATAAGATCAATACGCTCGAAAAAGACAAGAAACAATCACAGGCCTTAGCCTTAAGCACCGCGCAACAAAACGAACGCATCATTAAAGAACAGAACGTATTGCTGGAGCAAAAAGTAGGGGTGCGTACCAAAGAGCTCATCGAATCGAACGAAAGCCTGAGCTCTGCCTTAAACGACCTGAAGCAAACGCAGACACAACTGGTGGAGTCAGAAAAAATGGCTTCGCTTGGTCAGCTTACCGCAGGTATAGCGCATGAAATAAACAACCCGATCAATTTTGTTACTTCAAATGTAAAACCTTTGCAGCGTGATATTGCCGAACTGTATAACCTCCAGGAAAAAACAGAACAGCTGGTGCAGCAAAACAACATCAGTATGGAGGCCATTGACAAGTTGAAACAGGACATTGATTACGATTATTTAAAAACCGAGATCAACTACCTGCTGAAAGGCATTCATGAAGGTTCTTCCCGTACGGCCGAAATTGTGAAAGGGCTCCGCATC
>JAZKGM010000049.1:0-2900 GCA_040385895.1 Bacteroidota bacterium | reverse complement strand
TATTCAGGCCATCATTTGTGCCGAACCACATAAAGCCGTATTTATCCTGCGTAATGGCATTAACAACGCTTTGCGAAAGGCCGTCTTCAATAGAAAGTTTACTGAACATCTGCCTTGAATACTGGGCATTTGCATTCCACGAAAGGATGCATAGCGTGATTAAAATATAAGAATTGAAGCCCTTAATACCCATTAATGCCTGGTTAGGATGAGCTGTGAAGTAACAAAATTATTTGAGTATTTTTTTTATTTCGTTTAACTTCATCAATGCTTCAACTGGCGAAATGGTATTAATATCCAGAGCGATCAGGTCCTCCTTGATCTTTGCAAGCAAAGGGTCATCCAGTTGAAACATGGATAACTGGATGGGGCTTGTTTTAGGTGTGGCCCTGCCATCGCCCGACAGGTTCCTTTGTCCTTCCAGTTCCTTTAAAATGGTGTTGGCACGGTTAACCACAAGCTGGGGCACACCGGCCATTTTCGCTACATGTATCCCAAAGCTATGCTCACTTCCGCCAATAGCCAGCTTACGCAGAAAAATGATCTTGTTTGCGGTTTCCTTGATCTCAATGTGATAGTTCTTTATGCCTTCATGCGATTTTTCCAGGTCGTTCAGTTCATGGTAATGCGTGGCAAAAAGTGTTTTTGGTTTTGCAGGATGCTGGCTTAAAAACTCTGCAATGGCCCATGCAATGGAAACCCCGTCATAAGTGCTGGTACCGCGGCCTATCTCATCTAAAAGGATAAGGCTGTTTGCCGAAAGGTTGTTCAGGATGCTGGCCGTTTCGGTCATTTCCACCATAAATGTACTCTCGCCACTGCTGATGTTATCGCTGGCGCCAACGCGTGTAAAGATCTTATCAATCAGTCCTATTTGTGCAAAGCTTGCAGGCACAAAGCTTCCAACCTGCGCCATAATAACATTAAGCGCTGTTTGCCGTAACAAGGCTGATTTACCGGCCATGTTGGGCCCGGTTAAAATAATGATCTGTTGCGAGTCGCGGTCCAGGAATACATCATTGGGGATGTATTTTTCCCCTAAAGGTAACTGTTGTTCAATAACAGGGTGACGGCAATCTTTTAAAACAAGCTTATGGTCGGTTGTTATTTCGGGTTTGCTGTAATGGTGTTTATGCGCCAGTGCCGCAAACGAAAACAAACAATCGATACGGGCCAGTGCCAGTGCGTTTTGCTGGATAATGTTTACATACTCGCTGATGGAAGTAACCAGCTCATTGTATAAACGCTCTTCAATAACACTGATCTTTTCTTCAGCACCTAAGATTTTCTCTTCGTAAACTTTAAGCTCATTGGTAATATAACGTTCGGCATTGGTCAGGGTTTGTTTCCTGATCCATTCCTGCGGCACTTTGTTCTTATGGGTGTTGGTTACTTCGAGGTAATACCCGAATACGTTGTTGAACGCAACTTTAAGTGAGGGAATACCTGTTAACTCCTGTTCTTTTTGCTGGATCTGCAACAGGTAATCTTTTCCGTGGTAAGCAATCTTTCTCAACTCATCAAGCTCTTCATTCAGGCCTTCAACGATCAGGTTGCCTTTGTGGATCAAGGCAGGCGGATCGGGCTTTAATGCTTTATCTATTGCGGCAATAACCCAGCCGCAGTCGTGCAGCTGATCGGCCTGTTTTTTTAAGGCAGGATTTTGGTTCTGAAGCAAAAACGTTTTAACAGGAAGCACATGTTTTAGCGAACGGTTAAGCTGGTATAGTTCGCGCGGGTTGATCCTGCGCATCGCTACTTTTGAGGCCATGCGTTCAATATCACCAAGCTGTTTAAGCTCGTTGGTTATGCTGGTGCATAATTCCGTATCATGGTGTGCTGCGCTCACAATTTCAAGGCGCTCATCAATAAACTGTTTCTCTTTAAGTGGAAGAACCACCCAGCGTTTTAGCAAACGCGCGCCCATTGGCGTAACGGTATGATCAAGCACATCGATCAAGGCTTTGCCGTGTTCGTGGTTAGGCTGGATCAATTCGAGGTTACGGATCGTGAAGCGGTCGAGCCACATGTATTTTTCCTCATCGATCCGCGATAAGGCCTGGATATGTGAGAGCTCGTTGTGGTGCGTTTCGTTCAGGTAATGAAGGCATACGCCTGCTGCAATAATAGCAGCTGTCATTTCCTGTATGCCAAAACCTTTCAGGTTTGCGGTATTAAAATGTGTTGTTAGTTTTTCAAAGGTGTATTGGTACTGGAAGGCCCATTCATCAAGCTGGTAGGTGTAAAACTTATCACCGATCAGGTTGGTGAGGGTTTTATACTGTTTTTTATTCACCACGATCTCTGATGGTTTTAAACCCTGGATCAGTTTTTCTATGTATTCGGGTGAACCTTCACTTGCCATGAACTCACCGGTGCTGATGTCTACAAAGGCAACACCTGTTTTAGCCCCGTCAAAATGAACCGCACACAAATAATTATTGAATTTATGGTTGAGGATCTTATCGCTATAGGAAACGCCCGGGGTGATCAGCTCCGTAACCCCGCGTTTTACAATTGTTTTGGTCAGTTTAGGGTCTTCCAGCTGATCGCATATGGCAACGCGTTGCCCCGCGCGCACCAGTTTGGGTAAATAGGTATCTAATGAGTGATGCGGGAATCCGGCAAGCTCAATATGTGAAGCTGAGCCATTGGCTCTTTTTGTTAAAACGATACCGAGGATGTTGGCAGCCTTAACGGCATCTTCGCCAAACGTTTCATAAAAATCACCCACCCTGAAAAGCAATAATGCACCCGGATATTTTGCCTTAATATCCATGTATTGTTTCATTAAAGGAGTTTCCTTTACTGCTTCTTTTTTCGCCATAAAAACACAGCAAAATAAAGTGCTGCGCGCTTATTGAGTAAACAACTTTTAAACAAAAATGCCCCTGCAAAGC
>JAZKGM010000048.1:0-5196 GCA_040385895.1 Bacteroidota bacterium | reverse complement strand
GAAAGGGGATTTTCTTTAAAAACAGATGGCCCTTTGGACCTCAGGTTAAATCCCAAAAGTGGAAAACCGGCTTCAGCATTCTTAAAAACGATCTCTGAAGCCGCATTGGAAGATGTGTTGCTTGAAAATGCCGATGAGCCTTATGCTGCTGATATTGCGGCAGCAATCGTATCCGGTTTAAAAAAGGGCAGGATGATCGAAACGACCGGCCAGTTAAAAGATATCATTAAAGAAGCGCTTGATTTTTTACCAGCTCAAGGTAAAACAGACCATATAAAAAAATCATGTCAGAGAAGTTTCCAGGCATTGCGCATTGCTGTAAATAATGAATTCGGGGTATTGGATGCATTTTTACAAAAGCTTCCCGATTCACTTGTTAAAGGAGGGAAAGTGGCCATTCTTTCGTTTCATTCCGGTGAAGACAGGAGGGTTAAAAAAGCTTTTCAGGCCCTGTTCCGCCAGGGGATCTACAGTGAAGTAGCCCCCGACCCGATAAGGCCGTCAGTGCAGGAAGTTGCAGGTAATCCAAGGGCCCGCTCGGCTAAATTGCGGTGGGCCATAAAGGCATAGCTACCGGCCAGGTATAAAAAGCGATCTGGTTTTGTTTCATCAGAACTGTTTCGGCTTCAGTTTTTGGGCAGCAAGCGCTGCTATTTCGTTTATTCTTTTTTGTCTTGTCTCCGGCCGCCTCGCAAGAACAAGCCATTGTAAGATGTTTTTTCTTACCGATCTGCTTAAGCTTAAAAAGAAGTCTTTCGAACCTTTTTTTGTTCTGAATGCCGTTTCCAGGTCTTTGGGTAACAGCAGCTCTTCTGCATCATCCAGCATTGTCCACGAACCGTTTTGTTTTGCCGTTTCAATGCTTGCATAGCCAGGCCCGGTTATCAATCCTTCATCCATTAGCCGCTCAACCTTTGCTTTGTTTATTTTAGACCAGGCGCTGTTTGGTTTCCGTTTGCAGAAAAATTGCATGAAGGTTTTATCATCAACAGGTCGTTTTGTGCTGTCTATCCAGCCAAAGCAGATTGCTTCGTCAACTGCTTCGCTCCAGGAAACCGTTGCAACACCGGCATTCTTTTTATAATACAGAAGCCACACCGATCGTTTTAAACCCTGATTTTCCTGTAACCATTGTCTCCATTCCTGCCGGCTTGCCGGGCAAAAAGTTTCCGCTTCGTTTTTATGCATTATTTCATTGCAACTATAATCATACTTGCGATGCTAATGCCCAATAAATGATATGCCCCGCTTATCAGCCCGTAAAGGATTGGCCGGGGAATATTTGGGTTGATCGCGATATTGACCGTATTGGCAAACAAATAGCCAATGCCAACCAGTAAAGAAAACGCGAAAGCATCACCAACAGATGATATGTTCAGCGCATAGATCAAAACGGCACTTGCAATTGTGATCACCAGCGTGCATAGTGCGGGTCCAAGTATGAAAATAGGTTTGTTCGGCAATAGTTGGTTTTCACGGCCGAGTGAGATCTTGTAGGGCGTGCTGAAGAACAAGGTGAACCATAAGGCACCGAGCAAAAAATATGCAACAAATGCGAGTGAAACGCTGATCCAGTTTAAGTTTGTCAATTGGTCGATCATATGATTAGTTTTTGGTTTATTTATGCTGCAAGTTTAAATCGGGATAATGACAGCCCTATGTCAGTAGTGAAAGCGCATTAATGATATTGTAAGGAGGCAGGGCCGATCGCAATAATTAGGTGCACGGGTTTATTTGTTTGAGGTATTTAATAACCGGTTTGATATTGATTGGTGTTATTATGTAAGTGCGGATATCTTTGTGGTGTAATGATCACATCAGTTAACGCCTGAACATACAAGCATAATGAATATGGACACCACAAACGATCCGGTCTTTCCTAAAGGAGATCAGGCTTCACCCGATTATTTTACAGGCACAGCCTGGATCAAAGTATTGATGGACGATAGCATCATTTCCATTGGCAATGTGGTGTTTGAACCGCGTGCAAGAAACAACTGGCATACCCATGAAGGCGGGCAGATCCTTATCGCAACAGCCGGTGTGGGATATTACCAGGAAAAAGGTGAGCCTATCCGTTTGCTGCACAAAGGTGATGTAATAAAGATCATGCCTGGCGTGGAACACTGGCACGGAGCCACCCCGGGTAGTGAATTTACACATATTGCCATTACCACAAAGACGAAAAATGGTGCTGTTAACTGGTTGCACAAAGTAACAGATGCAGAATATAACAGCTATTAACCGGCCCAATACCGGCTCATTGTTTCAATAAAACACCCAAGGTTAAATAATATAAAACTGACATGAACACATACCCGATAAAAGCATTTGGCACCGGAGCACCGGATGCTGATTTAAAACAAATGAACATTAACCGCAGGGAAGTGACTGCAAAAGATGTAGAGATCGATATCCTGTATTGCGGGGTTTGCCATTCCGACCTGCACACGGCACGAAACGACTGGGGAGGAACCATCTATCCTGCAGTTCCGGGCCACGAAATTGTAGGCCGTGTAAGTAAAACAGGAAATGAAGTATCCGGGTTTAAGGCAGGCGACCTGGTGGCTGTGGGTTGCCTGGTTGATTCGTGCAGAACCTGTGAAAGCTGTAAAGAGGACCTTGAACAATATTGCCTCAATGGTTTCACAGGTACATACAATGGAAAGGATAAACACTTAGGGACCCAAACCTTTGGCGGCTATGCTGAAAAAGTGGTGGTGGATGAACATTTTGTATTGAAAGTACCTGCAAATCTAAACCCTGCGGCAGCAGCACCATTGCTTTGTGCGGGTATTACCACATGGTCGCCCCTGCGGCATTGGAAGGTGGGCAAAGGCAGCAAAGTAGCTGTTGCAGGCCTTGGCGGATTAGGCCATATGGCCATTAAACTGGCAAAGGGCCTGGGTGCAGAAGTCACGCTTTTTTCACGTTCGGTGAATAAAACGAAGGACGCATTGGAGCTTGGTGCAGACCATGTTATTATTTCTACCGATGAAGAACAGATGGCCACCGCAAAAGGAAAGTTTGACCTGATCATCGATACCGTTCCTTATGTGCACGATATTAATCCGTATATATCCACCCTGGGTGTTAGCGGCACGTTGGTGTTGGTGGGCTATTTAGGCCCGCTTGATCCCTTTTTAAACTCTGTGCCCATGATCCTGGGAAGAAAATCGGTTGCGGGATCGGTGATCGGTGGGATTGCCGAAACCCAGGAGATGCTTGATTTCTGTGGCAAGCACAATATCGTTTCAGAAGTTGAGGTGATTAACATGCAGGACATCAACCAGGCTTATGAAAGAATGCTGAAAAGCGATGTCAGGTACCGTTTTGTGGTTGACATGGCTTCGTTAAAAAATGAGCATACCGCATTAAGCTAAGTTTTCATTTGACGGCTTTTGAAACAAACCATTATTTTATAGATAGATCTCTGCCATAAAACGATTTAAATGCAAAGGATATTTTTAGGCTGTTTTGCTGTTATCCCCGAACTGCCAATAATAAGACGTGTCTGATAACGGGAACCGTATGGGTTGAATCGTTCACCTCAACTAAAAAACCGGAAGCGCATTGTGCTTTTGAAGTAAGGCAGTTTGCAAAAAACAAAGCAATAAAAATACAGCAGCTGTAAAAGCCGTGAAGGGAGGTTTTCATAATTGCAGGATTATAAATACATGATGGAGAAAACGTATAGAAAGGGTGTAAACGCTTTGATTTATTTATATTTCAACACATGCCAGGATCAATAATGATTTTTTACATTTGCCACAGGAAATAATAATGTAACCGCTTTGTACAACATCATCCTTCGCCTGCTTTTTAAAATGGATGCCGAAAAGGCCCATTATTTCACCCTTAATACGCTGAATAAGATCCTTAAGCTGCCTTTTGCATACGCTGTTATGCGCAAGCTGTTCTTTGTTGAGAACCGGGTCGAGTTCCTTGGCCTAAGCTTTCCGAACCGGGTGGGGCTTGCAGCAGGGTTCGATAAAAATGCACGGTACTTAAAGGAGTTTCAATCGCTGGGTTTTGGCTTTGTTGAGATCGGGACCGTAACGCCTTTGCCACAGGCCGGAAATGAGCAGCCGCGTTTGTTCCGCTTAATAAAAGATGAGGCCATCATTAACCGCATGGGTTTTAACAACGATGGGGTTGATGTGATTGCGGAGCGTTTGAAACACCGTCCCAAAGACCTGGTGGTAGGAGGAAACATAGGTAAAAATAAAATCACCCCGAACGAGCTTGCCCAGCGTGATTACGAGATCTGTTTTGAAAAACTGTATGATGTGGTGGATTATTTCGTAGTGAATGTAAGCTCGCCAAATACCCCCAACCTAAGGGCATTGCAGGATAAAGAACCGCTCACACGCATCCTTTCATCATTGATCAATCAACGTGAGGAGTTTAGAAAAAATGGAAAGTCAATAAAGCCGGTCCTGTTAAAAATTGCCCCCGATCTCACTGAAGGACAGCTGAACGATGTGGTGGAGATCGTGAAAGGAACCGGTATTGACGGAGTGGTTGCAACCAATACCACGATCAGTCGTGAAAACCTGCTTGCTTCAACAAATGAAGTGGAAAACATCGGAATGGGTGGCCTAAGCGGAAAGATCCTGTTCGGTCATTCAACAGCAGTGTTGCGTCATTTGCATAAAGCAAGTAATGGAACAATTCCTTTAATTGGTGTTGGTGGCATTGATACGGTGCAAAAAGCGAAAGCCAAAATGGAAGCGGGTGCAACCTTGATACAGCTCTACACAGGGTTTATTTACAAAGGCCCTAAGCTGGTGAAGGAGATCGCACGGTTGAAGTAAGTTTTTTTGCATTTAACGGGAAACGAACGATTTGATCCAATAAATTGTAAACTTATTATATTTAAACCTTTACCTATGAAAAAAACACCTGTTCAATCTGCAATGCTGGTACTCCTTTTTCTTTGTACATGGTTTGCATTACTCACCCAGTTTTATGTGAGCCTGCATAGCGGACTTGCGCCTGTTCCGGAGCTGATCGTGCGGTATTTCAGCTATTTTACCCTTGATACCAACCTGCTTGCTGCATTAAGTGTAACGTTTCTTTTATTTAAATCCACGGGTAAGGCAGCTGCTTTTTTTCAAGCCAGGCTTTTCAAACCGCTACGGCCGTTTATATCTTTATAGTGGGATTAATTTATAATACCGTATTGCGTTTTTT
>JAZKGM010000047.1:0-4369 GCA_040385895.1 Bacteroidota bacterium | reverse complement strand
TGCTGCATCGCTGCTTATTTTACCATTGCTTACACTGGAAAGGTCAACCTCGCTTTTTATTAATGCATAGTTGGCATTGAACATAAAGTTTTTCAAAAATTTAGTCCCAAGCCATTTATCAGCTTCCCTGAAATCTTTTCTCAGCTCAATTTCAAATCCCTGGTTGATCGCATTCGTTCTGCTGCTATAGCTCATCCTGTAACTGCCACCGCCTAATACTTCAAACACCGGTTCAATGGCATTGGTAAAGTCTTTATAAAAGAGAGAGAACGACACCAATTGGCCTTCACCCACAAAATGTTCTATCCTGAAATCGTAGTTGTTGATCACGGTACGTTGTAATGCCGGGGTACCGCCAACTTCCACATTCATATTAAAATCATAAAAGATAAACGGGGCAAGCTCCCTGAACTCGGGGCGGGCAACCGATTTAAAATAAGCCAGGCGGATATTTGTTTTTGAAGTAAGCTCGTAAGCAAAATTCACAGAAGGTAAAAAGTCGGTTACCGTTGTATTGATATTGATCGTATCTCCCGAAGGCCCTTTCGATTCAAGGCGCTGGTTATAGCTTTCCATTCTCACCCCATACACCACGCGGGTGCGGCTCCACAGCCTGTTTGTAAACATTGCGTAAGCCGCTGTTAAACGTGAGCTGGCTTTGTATTTATCCTGCGGGTTGATCTTTTCATCGATGTAAAAACCATCTTTATACAAATTGCTTTTTCTGAAAATCGAATCCAGTCCCTGCAATACAATATCAAATGCCCTCGGGTCATTGTAGTTAATCTTGTGCCCGTATACACTGGCTTCAAATTCACGTTCACGAAGCTGGTAAAAGCCTCCTGTTTTAAATTCTGTTTTTACTTTTTTACCGCTCAGAAACCCAACAGGCATTTGTACATCTGCTCCGCCCGAATAAAGCTGCTCGTTCATTTTAGTGTATAAACGGCCATTCTGAACCAGGTCAATACCCGCACCGATTTGTGCCGTGTATGGGTTCAGCTCATTATTATTGGAGTTGATCGTTGTTGACCGGGTAAACCTTCTGAAGTCGGGTATATCGCGCTGGATATTATTGTAGTTCAACACCCATTTCACTTTCATTTTGGTTGCGGTAATAAAATGCTCGGCACCCAACTGGTTTGTTAGCAGCAGGTTTTGCTGAAAGAAGTAAGCTGTTTTATTCTCATAGTTCACAGGGTCGTTGTTCATGTTGTTCTTGCCCCAGCGCTGCGTGGTTTGATCTTCTGAATTAATGGTATATGCGTTCTTGAAGAAGAACTTATTGTTCGACCCAAGCTTCATGGCAAAATTCAACATGGCACCAACCAATACCTCACGTTTATAAAGCGAATCGGTGTAATTATACAATTGCTGGTTTGCTATTTTTTTATTGTTGGCATCAAATTCAAACTGGAACTGGTTACGTTCCACTTCCGAAAACCGGTAGCTGTTGCTATGCGATAAAGAAACAATAAATCCGAATTCATTTTTTTGTCCGAACTTGTATTTATTGCCTCCCGAAACCTGGAAGTTTGTATTGGGCGCAAATGAATTTACTTTTCTTAAGCTCCAGTTGTCATTAAATTTATTGCTGAATTCAAGCTTCTGGTCTGACGTGGAGCGTTCATATTCCCTGCGGCCCGGCAGGCCATTCGGAATGGCACGGGTTCCGTCATCAATGCCCAGCCAATCTGTTTTACCACCGTCATAAGTATACCCTTCTTTAAAGGTAGTGAGGGAATGTATGCTGCTGCCCAGCGAAAGGGAAATAAACTTTTCATCAGGGATATCCCTTGTATTTATGGTGATCAGGCCACCGGCAAAATCGCCCGGAAGATCAGGGGTTGCCGTTTTGGTAATGGTCATGTTTGCCAGCATGTTCGAAGGAAAAATATCGAACGAAAACGCTTTTCTATCGGCTTCTGTACTTGGCAATGGCGCCCCGTTAATGTAGGCCGAGTTATACCGGTCGTTCAAACCACGGATCACTGCAAACTTATTATCCTGCACGGTTGCCCCGCTCACGCGTTTCATTACATCGCTGGTGGTGGCATCAGGCGATTTCCTGATCAGGTCGGCTGAGATCCCATCCGATACCGATAAGGCATTTTTTTGCTGGATAAGCAGCGAATTTGCATTCTCTTTTTTCAGTTCACCCTGGACAACAACTTCATTCAGCTGTTTGGTTGACTCTTCAATAGAAGCATTTATGGTGGTAGGCTTTCCGGCAGCCACTTCAATGCCCGTGAAAATTTTCTTGATGTAGCCCACGTAACTTACGTTAACAGTGTAGGTTCCGGGTTTAACATTACTGATCACAAAATTTCCCTGGATGTCGCTTGATGCGCCAAAGGAAGTGCCTTCAATAGAAACGGATACCCCGATCAGCTCTTCACCTGTTTTTTTGTCGGTAACTTTACCGTTAATGCTCCCGTTTTGGGCCCATGCGCCAAGGCCGGTAAATAAGAATGTAAATAATAGTACTTTGGTAAGTAACTTTTTCATGTTTAGGTATTTGAAAATGTTACGGCAAAAGTACCTGCACATTTCCACCCACCTGTTAAACCAAAGTTATGCTTGTGTTAATCCAATATCAATTACATGTTACGTAAATGTTAAGTGCATTTTTATACCAACAGCAGCAGGCGTTGCCCCATCATGGGCACGGTGGGGCTTTAATCCGTCCACAAAAAAACCGGCCTCGTTTCCGGGCCGGTCTTTTTTTCATAGGGATCCGTTAATGTTTAATGTTAAAACTTGTAAGCACCAGGTCGTTAAAGCTGTTGCCGATGTTATCTTCCGATATCATTTGCACTACTTCTACCTTACCCGTGTCAAACAACTGACTTGCAACAACATTGTCGGGATCGTTCTGGATAAAGCTGCCACTATTACTATAATTAAATTGTACATAAAGGGCCAAAGGAAGCCTGGCATTGGAATAACTTAGAATCGATCCCCCTTCAAGAAGAGACAGCGGTTCATTATTTTTTCCTTCCCCCTGGAATATTCCGCGTGCCACTACTTTGCCCGTTGCATCAATAACGGCAACCTTTGCCTGGTGAGTAAGTCCTGCATTGGTAGTGCCTGTAATATGACCTGTTACAAGACCGGTGTTTTCACCGGGATTAATCGTTAAGCTGACTGGATTTGGCATAATGTGTTTAATTTCTTTATTTAAGTAATGAATCGGATCTTGGTCCCATTGCTTCCTGGCTGGTTTCTGTTCTGCTTAGGTTACTTGCGCAACACAAAGATGAAGTATGGTGCGTTTTCATGTAAGCGTATAAATATCCGATTGTAAAACCAGGTATAAATACCTGGTTCTACTAATCCGGATCAGGCTGGTATAACCTGAGCTGCTTAAAAAACCAAGACCGGGTTGCCTGTTACACAAGCTCAGATCATAACACAAGGCCAATGCCCGGGATCGCTCTTACGGGAAAATGTTCTTAATGGGCAAGCGTTACGCTTGTAAGGATCAGGTCGTTAAAATCATTATCTACATAATCTTCAGAGGTCATCTGGATCACTTCCACCGAACTGTTATCAAACAAGGTATTTATGATAACCTTGTCCGCATCATTCGGAACAAAACCCCCACCCGGATTGTAATTAAACTGTACATTCAGTGTCAATGGCAATTGTGCTCCGGTATAGCTTAACACTGTTCCGCCACCTACTAACGGAATAGGTGTATTGTTTTCACCGCTTCCCTCAAATGTTCCCTGCGCAACCACTTTACCGGTTGAATCTGTAATTTTTACAACAGCCTGCTGTGTGTAGCCGGCATTGGTTGTTCCTGCAATGTGACCGGCAGAAAGGCCGGTGCTTCCACCAAGATCGATTGTTTGAGTAACTGGATTTGCCATAAGTTTGTTTGTTTAAATTGCTAAATGTTCATACAAACATGCAGCGGCCCGGGCTTCCAGGTAAGCGCATAACTACCTGATTTCAAAACCAAGTATTTATATCGGGTTTTACCCGTATAAAATAATTGTATCTTCGCCCAACATCTACTAAAATTAATATGAAAGATACCCCTATCCCCGGATCAACAGCGCTGTATGCTGTATCCCTCGAATCGGCAGAAATGTCAATTGCAGAGTTTAAAAATTTATACCCGCAAGCGCCTACAAAAGCATTTACCATCCATGCAGAAGATTTCCTGGAATCTTTAGGTTACACGCAGCTGCAAATACAGCAGATCAATGCGAACTACCCTGTACCAAATACCCATGCACGGCTATATTTGGGACAGGATACAACCGCCAACAGCCGGAAGTTATTTTTAGTTCCCGTATCAGGTGCCCATTCAAGCCCGGATGGCCAGATACAAACGGCCGGAAACGACCAGATACCTGTA
>JAZKGM010000046.1:0-2456 GCA_040385895.1 Bacteroidota bacterium | reverse complement strand
GGAAATGTAGCTACATGGGATTTTAAAAACATATTGCTGCCAGATAGCAC
Source organism: Bacteroidota bacterium (assembly GCA_040385895.1). Taxonomy (GTDB): domain Bacteria; phylum Bacteroidota; class Bacteroidia; order UKL13-3; family UKL13-3; genus UBA6183. Next base: position 2,406 of record JAZKGM010000046.1, on the reverse strand, counting down.
AACAGACGAGGTGGGAAGCCACGGTTTCATCTTATTTAAAGTAAAACCAAAAGCAGGTTTAACTGTCGGAAATGTTTTCACCAACAATGCCGCGATTTATTTTGATTTTAACCTGCCTGTTATCACCAACCAGGATCTGACAGTGATCGGTAGCAATAATGGCATTTGCCCTAATGGTAATGTAACTTATATGGCAGGGATTACCGGGAGCAGTTACCAGTGGCAGGTTAATAACGGTACAGGCTATACGAATTTATCCAACTCCGGAATATATTCAGGAGTCACTACAGATAAACTGAGCCTCACGGGTGCTGCAACGAGCCTGCGATCTTTCCGGTACCGCTGCCTGGTAAACGGTAATGTATATAGTCCCGAACATGTAGCGAGGTTTGCTGTGGTGTGGACGGGTGCAGTAAGCAATGCCTGGTCCAACGTGGCTAACTGGGATTGTAATGCACTTCCCGATGCCAACACAGATGTGACCGTACCGGTAAGAGCAAGGTACCCGGTGATCAGCAGTACTACTTCATGTTACAGCCTGGGCTTATCAGCAGGAACAACCGTAACAGTTGCACCTGCCGTGAGCCTGCAGATTACCGGAAAAGCAAACTAAAGAATGGGGTTGTGAAGACATGGGTTTACCCAGGAGAGAATGGTGGGCCATGCCCTTACAGCTCCAGGTTTGATTTGTGATGTTTTCAGTAAATGATTTAGCGGGGCGACCTGCTGATAAATATATTTTACTACCTGCCATATGCGGGAAAGCTTCCTGTGAAATAACGGGATGGTAAAACCTGGGTAGTATATCACGACAAACTGTGATAAATCCATACAAAAAGTTTATACGCCACCCAGGCAAGACCGGCCACAAAAATAAACAGTATGAATAAAAGAGGTACGACCACTTTCCACGCCCCACCCCGGTGCCTTCCTTCCACATAATGTTCTTTCATCAGTTTCATATTTCTTTGATTGGCCCGGAAGGCCACGTCAAAAATATCGCCGAGGATGGGAATGGCTCCGAAAAGGGAATCGATCAGAACGTTCAGTGCCATCCTTGCCAGCACAAATCCACTCGCGCCATTTTGGGCAAGCACGGTGAGCATATAACCGGAAACAAGGAAGGTAGCAAAGTCGCCCGCTCCGGGAACTAAGCCGATCAGGGCATCCAGGCCAAACCTGATATTCGTACCGGGGATGGTAAACTGTCCATCCATGAGTTTCGCCAGGGCATCCAGGTTTCTAAGAGCAGGGGGCGGATTTTTTTTAGTGAGCATAAATAACGTTTAGTGCATTCTTATACTAATTTGGTGCCGGGATGGGGGCGGCAGTGAGTTGTGAGTTGTGAATGGTGAATGGGTGAATGGGTGAATGGGTGAATGGGTGAATGGGTGAATGGGTGAATGGGTGAACAGGTGAATAGGTCAATGGGTCAATAGGGCAAAGTGATAGAGTTGATGTAAGCAGGGAACGCTAACCTTATAAACATTAAACGTTAAACATTAAACGTTAAACATTAAACGTTAAACCTTAAACGTTCAATGATAACGATGTAAATTTAAAGTTCAAAAAATAATATGAAAAAGCTCAACTACATTCTCACTTTTCTTGGAGGCGCAGTTGCATTATTTGCCTTGCAGGCCTTTACCGGGCATATCCCGTTTGAAAAATATATCCTCGTGCATGAAAAAGATATTGCGAAACAGCAGCCAGGGCCGCACAAGGGTGGGGGCAACACAATTTCTTATCCATTTTTTGAGGGGACCAAAGATTTTAAAATGGCGTTTCGTAAAAGAATATTGAAACCCGGCTCAGCCATAGGCTACCACCTGCAGGAGACCGATGAAATATATTATATCCTTAGCGGCGAAGGCGAGATGCAGATGAGCGGGAAAAGCTTCCCGGTAACAACCGGCGATGCGGTGCTTACCAGGCCCGGAAGCAGCCATGGAATAAAGCCGGCAGGTAATATGGATCTTACACTAATGATCGTTTACGCTTTGCACTAAGGAATATTGGCATTGCTGGCGCACGTCATCAAAAGTATTTTTCCGCCTGTATTGCCGATCGACCTTTTATGTAAACATTAATATGTTTTCACTTTCCTGCTTATCTTTATCATCACTTCAACACGATCTCAGGTCCGCTCAACTCTTCTGGCCAGCCCGGTTTGCCGGCTGTATTTTTCATTTACCTGTAAAAATAAATTCATGAAGAAGTTACCTGTTTTAATGGCCGTTATCGTTGCATTGTCTTTATCTGCATGCCACCATCGTCACCACGATATTGATATCAGTTTCAAGGATGCTGATCATTATTTTTATATGGATGCCGGTTTTGACCATAATAAAACGCGACTATTAAAACTGACGGATTGTTCACATACTAACTTCTCCAGCAATTTTT
>JAZKGM010000045.1:0-11618 GCA_040385895.1 Bacteroidota bacterium | reverse complement strand
AGTAATGGTCAACACACTCGGTAAATACCGAACCGGTTGGCCAAACCATGGTTCCGCGGTTGCTGATGGTGCTCAGCTTGTGGTTTGCAGGAACAAGTGGTAATAATTTTTCGGCAATGGCTGCTCCGCTTAAGTTGCTTTCTATAAACACATCAACACCTTTAATGGCTTTAACACCAATGGCTGCGGTTTCCATTACTTTCTGGGCCAGTGGCGCAGCCGGTTTGCTGAAGATCTTCACGCCATCAACAGCAGTGCGTGGTTTAGAGTATTGCGGGTTTTGACCTAAGTTCCTGATCACCGCATCGGCAAATTCGTTGGTGCCTACCGATGGAATGGAACGGTCGCCAAAATCACCTGTATGTATGCCTTCTTCCAGGGTGAACCGCAAAGCATTTTCAATTTCGGCTGCCTGGTGAACATAACCCAAATGGCGCAGCATCATCAGGCCGCTTAATAATAATGAGGTAGGATTTGCAATGGATTTACCTGCAATATCCGGGGCCGTGCCATGAACGGCTTCAAAAATAGAAATGTTATCGCCTACGTTTGCAGAAGGTGCAAAGCCCAAACCGCCAACAAGTCCGGCACACAGGTCGCTCATGATATCGCCCTGCAGGTTCGTTAAAATAATTACCTGGAACTCCTGCGGGCGTGCCACCAGTTTCATGGCAAGGTCATCCACAATAATATCGTTCGAGTTGATCTCGGCATATTCTTTAGCTACCTGCTGGAAAGTCTCTAAAAATAAACCATCCGTCAGCTTCATGATGTTGGCTTTGTGCGCGCAGGTTACCTTGGTAAAGCCTTCTTTGCGTGCCATTTCAAATGCAAAGCGGATCACCTGTTCGCAACCCGGGCGTGTAATGATCCTGCGGCATACGGCCACATCATGCGAGTTCATGTGCTCAATACCACCGTAAGTACATTCAATGTTCTCGCGCACGATGGTAATATCAACCGGGATGCCCGATTTGCTGAAAACCGTATCAACACCGGGTAAGCCCTGGAAATGCCTGCGGTTGGCATACGTGCTCCAGGTTTTGCGGGCCGTTACATTAATGCTTTTCATGCCCTTACCCTTTGGTGTTTCCATAGGGCCCTTAAATAAAATGCCGTTACGCTCCACACTTTCCTTTGCGGCAGGAGTCATTCCGGTGCCAAATCCCTGCTCGAAATACGTTTTGCCCATTTCAATGAACTCATAATCAAGGTTAACTTTCGCAGCGTTAAAAATGTGCAGAACAGCGTCCATAATTTCGGGGCCAATGCCATCACCTTTTGCAACAGATATTTTTATCGGGTTTGTCATGTTATATTGAGAAATTTTGATTTTTAAAAAGTGCGCAAATATTAGGTTTGGCGTGTAATAATGCAAACCTTTTGTGCTAAGTATGATATGTATTACAAAAAGCTTCGCGGCCAAACAAAACAGATGCTTGTGTTGTGCGTTAATTTAGCATAGTTTGCCTTAATAAGAGCCGAGCAGGATGACGCTTCACCACATATTTCAGTTAATTGCCAAAGGCGAAAATGATACGCTCGATTTCAAAAAAACAATCTCGAGCGCCAGCAAAATAGCCAAAACCATGTCGGCCTTTGCCAATCATAAAGGCGGCAGGCTGCTGGTAGGCGTTAATGATAACGGCACCATCAGCGGCACACGCAGCGAAGATGATAAATACATGCTCGACCTGGCTGCCGGATTTTTTTGTAAGCCTGAATTAAAGCTCGAACTGATCGAATGGGAATTTGGTGGTAAAACGGTGATCGAAGCTGTGATCCCGGAAGGAAAAGACAAACCTTATTATGCCAAAGATGAAACGGGTAAATGGTGGGTACACATCCGTGTTAAAGATAAAAGTTTACTGGCCAGCAAGGTGGTGGTTGATGTGCTGAAGCGCCAGACCAATAAACAAGGCTCGTTTATTAAGTATTCGAAACATGAAGAAGGGCTGCTTACTTACCTGGGAACAAACGAACAGATCACCACAAAACAATTGTGTAAGCTGCTTAATATTTCGCGGTGGCGTGCCCAGCGCATGCTCATCAATTTAGTAAGTGCAGGAGTGATCCGGAACCATACCACGGAAAAGGAAGAGTTTTTCACCCTTAGCTGAAAACTTGCGGCTAAACTTTAACAATGCATTAAGCGTTATTTAATTAAATTTGTCTGGCATGAAAAACTGGATTGCGGCATTCATTTTTATTACGCTCGGGCTTCAAAGTTTTGCCCAAACAGATAGCACAGCACTTTCTGAAGAAGATGATGATGAGCCTATGGAGTGGCTTAAAGGCGATATGACCGAAACCCATGAATACGGGATACGGTTTGGCCTGGGCACTTCTACCATGCTGGGTGGTGAGCTTGATAATCCACGTCCCTTAATTGGTTTGAATGGCGCAGCCTATTACCGCTATAAGTACAGGCCAAAAGCGGCCATACAGGTGGAAGGCGGGGTTTCTATGCGGGGAAGTACTTTTGCCAATGGCACAGGCGAATACAGTTCCATCACCATGTATTATATTGATGTGCCCTTATTGTGGGTGCGTTCACTGAACCAGAAAGGCACGAATAACCTGTTGCTTGGTGCGCAATATTCATACATGCTCAACCCCGATATTTACATTGACCCAAGCTCCATAGCCGATTCGCAAACCCCGAAATTTAAGACCAGTGATGTGATGGCCGTAGCTGGCGCGCAATTCTACGTTGGTTTTGTGGGCTTCCAGCTTGTGGCAAAGTATGGCCTTGTAGATATCAACGATGGCCTGATCACAGGCCTGAAACCTGCTTTTAAAAATAAGGATATCCATAACTTTACGTTCGAAATAAATTTTCTTTTTTAACAAGCCTGCATCTTTAATTTTGCTGCAAATTGTAACAGATGAAACGCAGCGAACTGATTGACGGGATAAAGCAGAAAAAAAGTTTTTTATGTGTGGGCCTTGATACCGACATAAAAAAAATACCCCAACATTTACTGGGAGAAAAAAATCCGGTGCTGGCTTTTAACAAGGCCATTATTGATGCCACAAAAAGTTATTGCGTTTCTTATAAAATAAATACGGCTTTTTATGAAGCTGACGGGGTCAAGGGCTGGGAAACCATGCAGCAAACACTTGATTACATTCCCCCTGCAGTCTTTACCATTGCTGATGCCAAACGTGGCGATATCGGCAATACCAGCGATATGTATGCACGTGCTTTTTTTTCCAACATGAATTTTGATTCGGTTACGCTTGCACCTTATATGGGACGGGATTCTTTGCAACCCTTTTTTAGCTATAAAGACAAATGGGGCATTGTACTGGCTTTAACATCAAACCCGGGAAGTGCAGATTTTGAGCAACAGGAAGTAGGCGGAAAAAAATTATACGAAAGGGTGATCAGCACGTTTTCGGGAATGGCAGGCGATGAACAGCTTATGTTTGTTGTGGGCGCTACAAAGCCCCAGGAGCTTGGTGAGATCCGTAAGCAGGTTCCCGCTTATTTCTTTTTAGTTCCCGGAGTTGGCACGCAGGGTGGAAGCCTGGAAGAAGTGGCAGAATATGGCATGAACAGCGATTGCGGGTTGCTGGTCAACGCATCGCGCAGCATCATTTATGCCGGCAATGGAACCGACTTTGCAGAGAAAGCAGGGGAAGAAGCAAAAAAAATGGCCGATGAGATGGCTGTTTTGCTTGAGAAGTACCAGGTTATTTAGCCTGGTATGGAGTGTCCCTACGGGACACAGACCCTTTCGTGTATCCTGTTTACCAAGCGGAAGCCCTTATGGGCAATAGCCGTATCCTTTAAATACCTTAGCTTATACGGATCAACGTATACTGTACAGATCAAACTAAATAAATTGCAAAGGAAAAGTTGCTTTGCAACGCTGTAAATATGTGTAATCTGTGGCTGCTATTCATTCATTAAATGATCAACACTATTTACAATATCTCGTTTATTGTCTGATCTTTTAATCTGCCTTGCTTTTGTTTTAAAAATCAAAGTGTTACCTTCATTTTCCCATGAAAGAAGATCTGCTCCATTACATCTGGCAACAGAAAATACTCGCCAAACAAACATTAAGAACCACTGCAGGTAAAGCCATTGAATTGATAAAGCCTGGCGTGCTGAACAGGGACTCAGGGCCTGATTTTTTTGATGCACGTATCCGTATCGATGATACGCTTTGGGCCGGCAATGTAGAAATGCATTTAAAAAGCAGCGACTGGGTCAAACATAAACACCATACTGATGATGCCTATAAGAATGTGATCCTGCATGTGGTGTTTGAACACGATGCGGAATTGGGCATGCCAACCCTTGAGCTGAAAAAATACCTGCCTGCTGCATTTTTAAATACGTATGCTAACCTGCAACAAACAGCGTTAAAGGTCCCTTGCCAGAATATCCTTTCATTGCCCGATGAATTCAGGATGACACAGTTTTTGCACCGGCTTGCCGTAGAGCGTTTGGAAACAAAATGCGATGTGCTGGAACAGCAATTGTATCAATACGGCAATAGCTGGGAAAAGCTGTTTTATGTAACCCTGGCAAAATATTTTGGCATGAAGGTGAATGCGGCACCTTTTGTTCAGCTGGCCGAAAATTTACCTGCGCTGCTATTGGCCAAACACAAGCACAATGCCACCCAGATCGATGCGTTGATATTTGGTGTTGCAGGCTTTTTACCTGTTGAAAGCGGTCATGCCTATACGAATCTATTAAACCGGGAGTTCACCTTTCTGCAACAGAAATACAGTTTAACCACACTTGATAAAAGCACGTGGAAATTTGCGCGGACAAGACCGGCTAATTTTCCAACCATCAGGCTTGCACAGTTTGCAGCTCTTGTGTTTCAATCCACACACCTTTTCAGTAAACTGATGCTGGCTAAAACGATCGGTGAGGCTAAAAAACTCCTGAATGTTAACCCCTCAACCCGGCTTGATCTGAATCAGCTTCACCCGGCACACCACAGCGAAAACCCTGTTCTTGGCGGGCAGTTCCTGCAGAATTTGATCATTAATGCCATTATCCCCGTTAAGTTTTTATATGGCAAGCACACCATTAACGAATCGCTTTGCGAACAGGCGTTAACCTGGCTTGAAGAGGCTGATGCTGAAACCAACACGATCACAAAATTCTGGAAAACAAATGGCATCAAACCAAAGCATGCATTACATTCGCAGGCGTTAATTCAATTAAATACCACCTATTGCGATAAGCACCAATGTTTAAAATGCGCTGTAGGAAACCATATTCTGTATCAACATGTATAAATTTATAGCGGCACTTCTTCTTTGTTTTTCATTTTCTTATGGGTTTTCGCAGGAGGTATGGTTTACCAATGCGGCCAAAAACAAAGTGGTTAAAGCACGCGTGGGCAATATGATATATATAACCTACAAAGGTTATAACGGGCAGCACGAGTTTGCCACACAGATCTTGTCGGAAATAACAGACAGCACCATCACCCTCGGCCTGGGTCCGGGAAGTATTTTCGGAGGCGGCAAAAGATACAATGCCTCGGCCAATGCCTATAAAGTAATTAACATAAAAGATATTACCGCCTTCCGCAAACGTTCGGTTGGAGGTGTTTCGCTCAATGCATTGGTAAGCGTTGGCAGCGTGGTGGGTTCGATTTTTTTGCTTGATGACCTGATCCGTGCCAACAATATCAGCACCGGTAACGCGTTGTTGATCTCTGTGGGGGCAGGCCTTGTGGTGCGTTATGCCACCATGCTGGTATTCCCGGTAAATGCCAGATATAAGATGAGCGATGGTTGGAAAGTACAGGTTGTGAAGGCGCTTGATTAATAAAAAAGGTGGTTTAAATTTGTGTTGAAATAAAAACAATGGAAAGGCTTAAGTTTTTTATAGAGCAACGGGTGTTTGGAGTATGCAGTTATCTTGGCGAAAGATGGGGCATTGCGTCATCACGTATCAGGCTTTATTTCATTTATGTATCGTTCATTACCATGGCTTCTCCGGTGATCATTTACCTGGTTATCGCTTTCTGGATCAACCTTAAAAAATACATCCGCCAGCGCTACACCGTTTCCGATCTTTAACACCCTCAACCCCGTATTTTTTGAAAAAGCCAGGCGTACTCTTTGCATTTGTTTCTGTTTATATTGTTGCTGCTTTCACCTGGTGGACGGTGCTCCATATCCGCAGTTCGCGCAATATCCATGCGCTGGAGATCAGCGAACTCGAGTTGCTGCCCTACAAAGCCACTTTCGATGTTCAGAATGCCGTGGAACAGGAGATGTTCAGGGATACCAATGACCTTAAAAACTATTTTTATATCAATTACCCCACCCTCGAAATTGTTTTTCACCAGCCCGAAGAAGACGTTTTCGATCCCCTGCATAATTATGCCATTGTTCCCAAACGGGATATAGTGAATGCAATTGAAGACAAATACACGCGCAGGTTCTGGATGTACGGGCTTGAAGGGGTTGTAATGATGGGGCTGCTGTTCTGGGGTATTATCTGGATCTACCGCAGCCTGCAATCGCGCATTAACCTTAAAAAACAACAGAGCAATTTTTTATTGTCCATCACCCACGAGCTTAAAACCCCTTTAGCTTCCATTAAACTTTACCTTGAAACATTGATCAAACGCCCGAACCTCGAAAGGCACCAGTCGGAAACGATGATAAAGAACTCCATCAATGATGTGGAACGTTTGCGCGACCTGGTTGATAATTTATTGATGGCCGCACAATTGGATAACCATAAGTTCAACCTGGTTTTTGTAGATGCAAACCTGTCGGACCTGTTAAAAGTAACGGCCGAAAAATACATGACACCCCGTAATCTGCAAGACCGGTTTATCCTTGATATTGAGCCTGGCATTATGGCAAGAGTGGATGCCTTTGCCATGGAAATGGTGCTGAATAACCTGCTGAGCAATGCCTTTAAGTACTCCCCGGCCGATAAACCGGTGGGCATTGTTTTAAAAACCGAAGGCCAGCAGATCAAGATCAGGATCATTGATGAAGGCAAAGGGATAAGTGCGGAAGATAAAAAGAGCCTGTTCGACAAATTTTACCGTGCCGAGGACGAAAACGTGCGTAAAAGCAAGGGCACCGGGCTTGGACTATTTATTGTTAAAACTTTAGTAAACCTTCATGGTGGTTCGGTTGTTGTTACCGATAATGTGCCTTCGGGTGTAATTTTCGAACTAACTTTACAAAAAAATGCAGCATAGAATACTATTGGTTGAAGATGAAGAGCATCTGCAGCACGCCATGAAGCTGAACCTTGAAATGGAGGGCTATACGGTTAATGCCGTTAGTGATGGCAATACCGCCATCCGCACGTTCAGGGAAGAAAAGTTCGACCTGGTGATCCTTGATATCATGCTGCCTGAAACAGACGGCCTGATGGTATGTGAAAACATCCGCCTGCACAACAGCAATGTACCGGTTATGTTCCTTTCTGCTAAAAATGCGGCTTCCGACAGGATACTGGGCTTGAAAAAAGGGGGCGATGATTACATGACCAAACCTTTTGACCTGGAAGAATTGCTGCTCCGTGTGAAAAAGCTGATCGAGAAGAACGAAAGATTAACCCTGCAGGCCGATAATAAAGTGGGCGGGATCTATAAATTCGGGACCAACTGGATCAATTTCGAAAGCTATGAAGCGCATGGCGCTCATGGCAAGGTGGATCTCACCAAAAAAGAGATCCTGCTCATGAAACTGCTCATTGAAAACAAGAACCAGGTAGTGAGCCGCGAGCATATTTTAAAGGTGGTTTGGGATTACACGGTAATACCGAACACCCGCACCATAGATAATTTCATTCTTGCATTGCGTAAATACTTCGAAACCGATCCCCGCGAGCCGCTTTATATCCAATCGGTAAGAGGAGTGGGATATAAGTTTGTGCAGGAGTAGATCATGGTTAATAGAGGACAGAAGTGGTAAGTTGGGAATGCGAAGTGCGGAATGAAGAATAAATGCCGGATTATGAGTATTGAAACGAAGTGAGCGGTGCTGATTATGAATGAAATTTGCTAATAAAATACTTCTTCCTTAACTAACTAATCAACCCAATAACACATTAATCGATCAACTTAATTAACACGCCCAATAGCGCCTACTTTTTCACTTCTTCAGCCACACACCTGAAACCAAGCCATTGCTCAGGTTTTGAATACCCTTGTATAGAATCAATGTGGCATTTGTTTCCATATAGCTGGTAATTCCCGCCTTTTGACACCCCTTTTTCGGCCACCATTTCCGACACATTGCCAAACAGGTCGTATACACCCAGCTCGTTTGGAAAATAACTTGCTATGCGTGTCGTAGATGGATTATTCAATAAGTAAAAAGTGGATTTATGGCATCCTTCCACAAGCCTGTGATTGTACAAAGAACAGGTGGAAGCATTCATGGAATCAGAATAGCGTTTTGATTTTTGAGCATCGGTTAAACCTTTATAAACGATCTGCTTCCATTCCGTTTCGGTTGGTAAACGATAAGAGATTCTACCACGACCTGCCACCAAAGTCCTCCATTCACAAAAATCAACAGCCTGCTGGTAGCTTATACCCGTTACAGGCACATATAAAAAAGGACATTCGCCTCTCAGGTAGTGTTTTTTATCGTACCGGATAAAGTCGCTGCACTGGTCATAAAAAAAACCAAGGGGCTGTTGTGTCATCGGGTTTTCTAATGAGCTCGAGTCGGGTGAAGGATTATTAATATACGCCCACACCTCAGGTCTTACTGCATTACTGTCGGGCAATGCATTAACTGCGGCAGCTTTTCCTTCTGTTCTCAACACGTATGAATAATAGCTCAGCCAGGCTTCCACCGAAACTTCGTACTCGTCCATCCTCAAACTATCCATTACGCGAATGGTTGTTGTAAACTTAGTTGGAACAACAATGCAGGAGCTCATCATTATGAGCAAACATGCACATGCGATCAGGATAATGGTTTTCATAATAAATCTGTTTAGTTATCGTAACCCAGATTAGGAGAAAGCCATCTTTCTACATACGCTACATCAACACCTTTGCGTTGTGCATATTCTTCTACCTGTTCCTTGTTTATTTTACCTAAGCCAAAGTACTTGCTTTGCGGGTGTGCAAAATAAAACCCGCTTACTGCAGCCGTAGGATACATGGCAAAGCTTTCTGTCAAATAAATACCGGTTGCTTTTTCTGCATCAAGCAGGTCGAACAACAGGCGTTTTTCTGTATGATCAGGACAGGCCGGGTAACCCGGAGCTGGCCTTATTCCCTGGTATTCCTCGCGGATCAGGTCTTCGGTGCTTAACGTTTCGTTTTTGGCATAACCCCAATATTCTTTACGCACCAGCTCATGCATTTTTTCTGCAAAGGCTTCTGCCAACCGGTCGGCAATGGCTTTGATCATAATGCTGTTGTAATCATCATGGTCTTTTTCAAAAGCATCCACCAGCTCTTCAATTCCAATACCCGTGGTTACCGCAAACCCACCCATGTAATCGGTTACACCGGTTTCTTCCGGGGCTACGAAATCAGCCAGGCAGTTGTAGGTTTGTCCCTCTGCTTTTTCACTTTGCTGGCGCAGGAAATGGAACGTGGTTTCTCCCGACTGAATCTTAACATCGTCACCTATGCTGTTGGCCGGCCAGAAGCCGATCACAGCCTTGGCCTTCAGCAATTTTTTCTCAATTACTTCATCAAGCAGTTTGTTGGCATCGTTAAACAACTTTTGTGCTTCCACACCCACCACTTCATCGGTTAATATTTTAGGATAACGCCCGGCCAGTTCCCAGGTCATAAAAAAGGGAGTCCAGTCGATGTATTCACGCAGGTCGCTTAAAGGAAAATCATCAAATACTTTAGTTCCGGTAAAAGCAGGTGTAACAATGTTCTTTACATCCACCTGGATCTTGTTTGCACGCGCTTTTTCAAGGCTTACAAAGTTCTTTTCGCGTTTGCGGTTCTTGTATTCTTCCCTGAACCTTGCATAGTCGGCTTTCAGGTTGGCCTGGAATGCAGGCCTGTTTTCTTTGCTGATGAGGCTTTGGGCAACAGGCACGCTTTTACTGGCATCTAATACATGCACCACGGGGCCTGAATAGTTCTGGTCTATTTTAACAGCCGTATGAACCCTGGAGGTTGTTGCACCGCCAATGAGTAACGGAGTATCAAGCCCGAGGCGTTCCATCTCCTTAGCCATATGTACCATTTCATCCAGGCTCGGGGTGATCAGCCCGCTTAAGCCGATAATATCTGCCTTTTCTGCTTTGGCACGCTCCAGGATCTTATCGGCCGGAACCATCACGCCCATGTCTATGATCTCAAAATTATTACAGGCTAATACCACGCCCACAATATTTTTTCCTATATCATGCACATCACCTTTAACGGTTGCCAGAAGGATCTTTCCCTGCCCGCCACCTGCTGCTGCACCGGCCAAGCGTTTTTCTTCTTCAAGGTATGGGGTTAAAAAGGCCACCGATTTTTTCATTACCCGGGCGCTTTTCACCACCTGTGGCAAAAACATTTTTCCCTGCCCGAACAGATCGCCAACGATGTTCATACCGGCCATTAAAGGGCCTTCTATCACATTAAGCGGACGGCCATATTTCTGGCGCGCCTCTTCGGTATCCACATCAATGTATTCAATGATCCCTTTAACCAGTGCGTGGCTTAAACGCTCTTCAATAGTGCCTTTGCGCCATTCTTCATCAATTACTTTTTCTTTCCCCTTTCCTTTTACCGTCTCTGCATATTCAAGCAATTTTTCCGTGGCATCTTCCGTCCTGTCGAGCAGCACATCTTCCACGTAAGTTAAAAGGTCTTTGTCTATTTCATCATAAACTTCCAGCTGGCTTGGGTTAACAATGCCCATGTCCATCCCGTTTTTTATGGCATGGTACAGGAAAGCCGAATGCATGGCCTCGCGCACTTTATCGTTGCCCCTGAATGAAAAGGAAACATTAGAAACACCCCCGCTTATTTTGGCACCGGGTAAATTGTCTTTGATCCATTTTGTGGCGTTAAAAAAGTCGATGGCATTTCTGCGGTGTTCTTCCATGCCTGTTGCCACCGGGAAAATGTTCGGGTCGAAAATGATGTCGCCCGGAGGAAAGTGTACTTTTTCGGTTAATACTGTATAAGCGCGTTGCGCAATTTCTATCCTGCGTTCATAGTTGTCGGCCTGGCCAACCTCATCAAACAACATCACAATAACGGCTGCACCAAAACGCTTAACGGTTTTGGCCTGTTTTATAAACTCTTCTTCACCGCCTTTAAGTGAGATGGAATTAACGATGCACTTTCCCTGCACGCATTTGAGGCCAGCTTCAATGATCTCGAACTTACTGCTATCGATCATTATAGGAATCTTAGCAATATCTGGCTCTGCCTGCACGAGGTTTAAAAAAGTGGTCATCGCTTCTACACCTTCCAGCATCGCATCATCCATGTTAATATCAATTACCTGGGCACCGCTTTCTACCTGCTGGCGGGCTACAGATAATGCTTCTTCATATTGCCCATCCCGGATGAGGCGGGCGAATTTTTTACTGCCGGTTACATTGGTGCGTTCGCCAACATTTATAAAATTTGTTTCCGGGCGAACCACAAGTGGCTCTAAACCTGATAACCTTAAAT
>JAZKGM010000044.1:4580-6518 GCA_040385895.1 Bacteroidota bacterium | reverse complement strand
TAAGATCAAGGCTTAGCGGAATAACCGGCAAGCCCTGTTTCTGGTGATTAAGCTTAAGCAATGGATGAAATGCATCGACCAGCTTTACCACAATGTGTATGCTTAACATGGGCATATCCGCATCCAGGTCTATAGCCAGCAGGGCTTTTGCACGGATAAAATCAACAAGCCCCATCCGCTGCAGGTACTTTTCCAGCTCGGGCACTAAGGGGCGAAGCTTGTCTGTGATCTCGGTTAAAATACGTTCGCGTTCGCGCTTGTATTGCAGCTGCAGCTCGCGGATGATATTATTGGTCTCAAAGATCTCAGCCGGTTCAATAAACACCGTTTGCCCCGTTGCCGACTCATCGTGCACAAGCCCCGAGATCTGTCTTTTGTATTCGCTTAAAACCGGTAACACCAGTCGTCCGTCACGCACTGTAATTCCTGTACCCGAAAGCCAGCCCTGCCCTTGGGCCTTTTCAAAGATCTGGCCCATGCGCCTGCGCACCTCCTTTTCGCGGTCAAGGATCTTTGCACTTATTTTAGCCAGCTCGGGCGATGCGTTGGGTTTTAAAACGCCTTCATTATCCAGGATGCGCTCTATGTATTTTACGATCTGCTGGTTATAGATAATACCCGCAAACAATGATGAGACCTGCGGATAACGATCGTTGCGCTCTTCAAAATATTTACAAATGGCCGCAAAAGACTGCATCAGCAAGCGGATCTGGTGCAGTTCACCCTCCAGCAAAAAGGTTCCTTCTATCGAAGCTTTTTTCAGGTAAGGTTGAATGTTGTAATAATGTTCGGCCGGAAAAGGCTGGTCTTCTGTTAAGATACGCTTAAACTCTTTGGTTTGAACGAGCATTTTTTCCACTATGTCAAAACGCCCGGCAAACCTCATTTTGCTCACGTAATCAACACCTGTTTCGCTGATGCATTTATTGGTTAGCAGTTGTTTTACCTGGTCGAACTCCAGCTTATTCTCTATGTGATTGGGATACGGCATTATTTTCTGAGTAACAGCTCCTTTTCGTTTAATTTTTCGATCATGTTGGTGTACACACTATCCATCAGCACAGGATGAGCAATGTAAAAATCGTAGCTTTTTTTAAATTCTTCTTTGGTGGTGCTGTGTTTTTTATAAATGATCTCATAATAACCCAGGGCCCTGCGCGCATTGCTGTCTCCTTTCGAAGGATAAATAGCTATAACACCTTCGGCAAGGTGCATATCGTACAAAATACCCACCATCTTTTCCTTAGGAATAACATCGGGCGGAACAGTATTGTACTCGGGAACGCTGCAGGCAAAAAACAGGATACAAATTGAAACGAAAAGATATTTTTGCATGATTGATTATGATAACTGCAAATATTGAAAAAATAAAGCAACAATTACCGCCCCATGTAAAACTAATCGTGGTGAGCAAAACCAGGCCTGTTGAAATGCTTATGGAAGCGTATGAGGCAGGACAACGTGCTTTTGGAGAAAATAAGGTGCAGGAAATGGTTGCCAAACAACCATTGCTTCCCGCAGATACCGAATGGCACCTTATTGGTCACCTGCAAAGCAATAAGGTAAAATACATTGCACCGTTCGTTCATCTCATTCATTCGGTAGATTCGGTTAAGCTGCTTGAAACCATTAATAAAGAAGCCACTAAAAATAACAGGATCATCCATTGCCTGCTCCAGGTTCATATTGCAGAAGAAGAAACCAAATTTGGGCTGAACAGCGGGGAATTGTTTGACCTGCTGTCCTACAACAGCACGAACAACCTGGATCATGTTTGCATTTGCGGGCTGATGGGAATGGCCACCAATACCGGTAACGAACAGCAGATCGAAAAAGAATTTACCTCCCTTAAAAATTTGTTCGATGAGCTTGCCGGCTCTTCCCTCATCGATCCCTCGCTTTTTACCACTTTAAGCATGGGCATGAGCAGCGATTATG
>JAZKGM010000044.1:0-4570 GCA_040385895.1 Bacteroidota bacterium | reverse complement strand
GCGAACGCTGATCCCTCTTCCCGATTAATACTAAACTGAACCAAAACTTTATACATTTGCCTGCAGGGAATGCTGAACATTAAACGATAAGAACTGAAAACATGAATTACACCGTTGCCGAGCGCTTAATGCGATACGTACAGATAGATACCGAAGCTGATCCGGAATCATCCACAACGCCTTCATCGGCCAAACAGAAAAACCTGAGCGAACTGCTTGTTCAGGAACTGAAACAGATCGGCATTGCAGATGCCGAAATGGACGAGTTCGGGTATGTGTATGCAACGGTAAGATCGAACACCGACAAAAAAGTACCAACCGTTTGTTTCTGCAGCCACGTGGATACAGCGCCCGATTGCAGTGGTAAAGATGTAAAGCCGGTATTGCACAGGAACTGGGATGGCAGCGATATAAAATTTACCGATGATGGTTCGCTTGTTCTAAGCATAAAAGATCACCCTTATTTAAAAGAACGCATCGGGGATGACATCATAACGGCAAGCGGCAAAACATTACTCGGTGCAGATGATAAGGCCGGTGTTTCCATCATTATGTGCGTGGCGCAGCTTTTAACAGCGCATCCCGAAATTAAACATGGCGATATAAAAATATTATTTACCCCCGATGAAGAAATTGGCCGTGGAGTGGATAAAGCCGACATGAAAAAGCTGGGTGCGGATTTTGGCTATACCTTAGACGGGGGCGAACGCGCCCACCTGGAAGGAGAGAACTTTTCGGCCGATGGATGCACGGTTATATTTAATGGTGTAAGTGCACACCCCGGTTATGCAAAAGGTAAAATGGTGAACTCCCAGAAAGTGGCTGCTTATTTTATCAACAGCCTGCCTGCCGGTGAATTAAGCCCTGAAGCGACCGAGGGATATGAGGGTTTTGTGCATCCAGTAGCTGTTTCGGGTGGCCTGGAACAAACCAAAGTACAGTTTATTATCCGCGATTTTGAAACGGCAAAATTGGCCGAACACGAAAACAGGCTGAAAGAACTGGCTCAAAAAGCCGTTGATGCATTTCCGGGTTCTTCATTTAACCTGACTGTTAAAGAACAATACCGCAACATGAAGGAAGTGCTGGATAAGAACCCGCACGTGATGCAGGTTGCACAACAGGCGTATAAAAATGCAGGATTAACCCCGCACATCACCAATATAAGAGGAGGAACAGATGGCAGCCGCTTAAGCTTCATGGGCCTGCCCTGCCCCAATATTTTCACCGGTGAGATGGCCATACACAGCAAGCTTGAATATGTAAGTGTTCAGGACATGCAAAAAGCAGTTGATGTATGCCTGGAAATTGCAAAAATAGTGGGCAACGGATAGGCATAGCTAAAGCAGGCACAAGCAAGATCTGTGTTACCCGAATTAAAGATGCGGCATTGTATATATATATGCCTGTTCTGGCATAATGCGCTTTAAACAGTGACTCTTGCATTAGTGGCAACTTTTTATACATTTGTTATTATGGGTTTGGAACAAGACATTAAGCAGAAGAAATTCGACAACGAACACGAGAAAGCAATTATCAATATTTTATTTACCAGCAGCTGGGTCGAATCGGCAAGTCTTAAACGTTTCAAACCGCATGGTGTTACCCCGCAACAATATAATGTGCTTCGGATCCTGCGTGGTTCCCACCCCAAAAAACTAATGCTTAATGATATTGCAGGCCGCATGATCGATAAAAACTCGAATGCAACGCGCCTTGTTGAAAAGCTGCGCCAGAAAAATTTAGTTACCCGGGACCAGTGCCCCGACAACCGCAGGCAGGTCGATATCGCCATTACAGACAAGGGCCTTGCACTTTTGGCAGATGTGGATGCCGAAACTGACAACTGGTTAAAAACCTTTAAAGGCCTTACCGCTGCTGAGTGTAAAGACCTCAATACCTTGCTTGATAAATTAAGGGGATAAAATTTTTATATCAATACTTGTATATACAATTAATGTTTATACATTTGTATGGTATTTGATCATTATCCGGAAAATAAAAAAAGGAATACAGTATGAAAACAATCATTCATCGCGCAGAAAACAGAGGCCATGCCAACCACGGATGGCTTAATGCCAAACACTCGTTCAGCTTTGCCAGCTGGTACGACCCTAATAAGATCCATTTTGGAGCATTGCGTGTATTAAACGATGATGAAGTTGCAGCAGGCATGGGATTTGGCAAGCACCCGCACGATAACATGGAGATCATTACGCTTGTGCAGCAAGGTTCTCTTGAACACAAAGACAGCATAGGTAACGGCAGTACCATGCAGGCCAATGATGTGCAGGTGATGAGTGCCGGCAAAGGGGTATTTCATTCCGAGTTCAACCCGAATAAAGAAGAAGCGCTGAAGTTGTTCCAGATCTGGATATTTCCCGACAGGAACAATGTAGAACCACGTTACGACCAACGCACCTATTTGCCCGAAGGGCGGAAAAACAAATGGCAGGAGATCATCAAGCCAGATACACAGGATGATGGTGACGGGATCTTTATTTACCAGCAGGCCTGGTTCAACTTAACCGACCTTGATGCAGGAAACAAAATCGAGTATCAATCGAAAAAAGAAGGCAATGGTGCCTACGTGATGGTGATTGACGGGGACGTGGAAATTAACGGTGAATCGCTGAAACGCAGGGACGCGATTGGAATTACAGCCTTCGAAAACTTCACGATCAAAGCCTCATCCAATGCACGGATATTGGTAATGGACCTGCCCATGATCGAGTTGAACTAATGATAGAGAATCAAAAATTAAATAAACACTAAACATAAAAATATGACAACTCAAACCGCAACCAAATGGGCCATTGACCCTGCACACAGCGAAATTTCATTTAAGGTAAAACACCTTGTTGTAACAACATTAACCGGGAAATTCAACACTTTCGAAGGAGCAGTTGAATCGGCCAATGAAGATTTTTCGGATGCAAACATCAACTTTACAGCCGATGTAAACAGCATTAACACGGGTAGTGCCGACAGGGACGGCCACTTAAAATCGGATGATTTTTTTAATGCAGAAGCTTATCCTAAGCTTACTTTTAAATCAACCTCGTTTACAAAAACAGGTGCTGATGAATATAAGCTTGCCGGTGATATCACCCTGCGTGATGTAACCAAACCGATCGAACTGAGCGTTGAATATGGAGGTACAGCGGTTGACCCCTGGGGACAAACCAAAGCTGGCTTTGAAATTAACGGAAAGATCAACCGCAAGGAATTTGGTTTAAAATGGGATGCACTTACAGAAACGGGTGGTGCATTGGTAAGCGATGAAGTGAAACTTCACTTAAACGTTCAACTGGTAAAGCAGTAATTAAATAATACAATAAACAGGTTCACCGGCAAACTTCGGTGAACCTGTTTTGTTTTAATGGCATTCATCTTACCCAAAAACCAGCACAAACCTTTAATTTATGGAAAAATCAAACAAAATAGACCACCCTGTTTTCAGCGAGATCGAACACCGTAAAAGCATCCGTGCCTTTACCAATAAGCCCATTGAGCAGGACAAAATAAACAGCCTGTTTGAAGCAGCACGCTGGAGCTTCAGCAGCAGCAATGAACAGGCATGGACCTATATTTATGCCACGAAAGACCAGCCCTTATGGACTGACCTGTATAATTGCCTGGTGGAATCGAACCAGGAATGGTGCAAACATGCCCCTATGTTGATCTTAACACTTGCAAAAAAACAAACATCAAAAGATAAACCATACCGCCACAACCTGCACGATGTTGGCGCATCAAGTATGCTGATGGCTTTACAGGCGGTAAACTTGGGATTCCAGGTACACCCCATGGCGGGCTTTGACGGTGAAAAAGCAAGGGCAACCTTTAACATCCCCGACCGGTTTGAAACCGTGACCATGATGGCTGCGGGTTATGCTTCGCATGATGTGAGCCATTTAAAGGATTACCAGCAAAAAGCAGAAAAAGAGCGCGGGGAACGCTTTGTGCAACGTGAATTTGTGTTGAATACTAAATTTTAAACGCTGATAACCTAGTCCTGTTCGCTCAACTCAAGTAAACAGGCATGGCAAAGGCAATCAGCATATATATTTCCGATCTCTTTCTTTTGGCTTTCGGTAAACGATATGTCATAACATTGGCATTGGGTGATGTTTCCGGGTTTGCATTCAAAAGCGTTGTTGCATCGCCCGCAATATTTTAGTAGGGTACTATTATTCATTGCGCATGCAATTACGCTATTTTATTCCTTCCTAAAGGAATGGTATAAAACCGTGTTGGTGCTTTAATGAAAAAATGGAGGAATTGCCACAGATTAAGTTAAGAGCTGTAAGGCAACTTTTCCATACTCAAATAAGCGCTTACGAGGCTGCGAATCTGTGTAACCTGCGGCTTTTCTTAGCTGCACTGCTTTACGACATTACCTTTTTTAATGCAGCTGTTTTCTCGGGCAGGTATTTCCAATAACGTTTGGGTACATGCTGTAAGTGGAGTTTTATATTTTTGCGTGATGGAATATTGGTGTGCTTAAAATAGCCTGCCCATAATTGCCGGTACCATTCCTCATGTTCATCCACGCTGATGGCCTTTG
>JAZKGM010000043.1:9035-11905 GCA_040385895.1 Bacteroidota bacterium | reverse complement strand
AATAATCACAGCATTTGTAGCCGTTGCTGCTACTTTCGCAGTAAATGCACAAGAAGTGGCACCTCAGAAACCGGTTGATAAAAACCTTCCTGAAATTGTTTTCGATAAAGAAACACATGATTTTGCGATCATTCCCCAGGGTGTTCCTGCCAGCTATACATTTATTGTAACAAACAAAGGCAAAACTCCGCTGATCATTACCAATGCTGCTGCCGGTTGCGGTTGCACCACCCCGGAGTGGACAAAAGAAGCGATCAAACCAGGAGGAAAAGGTTACATTAAAGCAACATACAATGCCGCATCTCCAGGTGCTTTTACAAAAACAGTTACGGTAACTTCAAATGCAAGCCGCGAGTCGGTAACATTAACCATCAGGGGTGAAGTGAAAACAGCTAACCAGGGTGTACAGGTTGCTCCTGCTGCTGCACCTGCCGGTAAATAATTTATTCGTATAATCAAAATAGAAACCTGCCTTGTTTAATAAACAATGCAGGTTTTTTTATAAAATAATAAAGGATGAAAAAACTATTTTTTGTATTGGCTTTATTAAGTTTTGGGGTAAAGGGATATAGCCAGTCGGCAAAAGACACGTTACCTGTCATTAAGTTTGATAAGGTTCTTCATGATTTTGGTAAAATAAAAGAAGGCACCCTGGCCACTTACTCTTTTATTTTTTATAACACAGGAACCACTCCTTTGATCCTGAGCAATGTCCAGGCAAGTTGCGGATGCACTACGCCAGAATGGAGCAAAGAACCCATTAAACCTGGCGCAAAAGGCCTGATAAAGGCTGCTTATAATTCGTATGGCCGCCCGGGTGAGTTTCAAAAATACATTACCGTAAAATCGAATGGCGGGGCAGATGTAACGCTCACCATAAAAGGAAATGCCTTGCCTAATGTTCCCGATGCCGTTTCACCGGTAAGGAACCCGCAGGCGGAATAGCAGATAGAAGAACAGTATTTAAAAAGGAGACAGCCTGATACACAGTTTGTCTCCTTTTTTGTTGGAGCCTACTCAGGCTCTATGACCAGGCCGGTTTCGCCCGGGAGCTATCGCACGCGTGAACCTCACAAAATGTATATAGATATCTGAAACGGCCATTAAAATAGCTTGGGTATAGCCAGATCATTTTAAAGCTTAATCATATATTCATGAGGCATAGCATGGTTGTTTTCATGCATGAACAAACCAAATGTGTTTTAAGATGTTGCTTCTTTTTATAAACAATAAAGGCCACTTAAGTGGCCTTTATTGTTTTGTTCAATTCCCTAAAAGAAGCGGTTATTGCCTGATCAGCTTAATCACGTCTTTGCCGCTGTTTGTTTCTATTGTTAAGAAATAAATACCCGCCTGTAATGCATCATTGCTTATTACCCGGATGTTGTTTTTTCCATCTGCCGCTTCATGGTTTGAAGAAGAAATTACCCGTCCCGTAATGTCGGATAGCGTAACTTTAATGGTTGAGGCCCCGTTGCTTTCAAACTGAACGAATACGTCTTTAACGAAAGGGTTCGGGTAGGTTACGATCTCTGCGCCACCTGCTTTTTCTTCTTTGCTCAACCGTATCGATTTGCTGTATTCGTAAGTGCCATTATTGTCCACCTGTTTCAGTCGGTAATACAGAACCGGTGCATGGGCAAACGCATTTACATCATTAAACCGGTATTCGGATTTGGCATTGTTGTTTTTGCCCTTCACAAAAGCGATCTCGTTAAACTCCTTATTATCGGTTGACCGTTCTACCGCAAACCCCTTGTTGTTGTTTTCAGACACAGTGGTCCAGTTTAGCAGAACATTACCTGCATCGGCTATTCCATCAAACGTGGTCAGTTTTACAGGAAGCGGGTTGGCTGTATTTTCATCAGCGCCCATGTACGGAGTGCTGTGTCTTGGCTGCCCGTCAATATCAGTAATAAAGCCCGCTAGCGGAGTTCCCGAGAGGTTTGCAAAATCGCCAATGGAAGTACCGGCCACGTGAAGATCGCTTGCAGAAACAAAGCTTACGTTTGCCGATCTTGAATTGGCATCCTGCCCGGTCATGCTTTGCCAATCGGCCAGGTTCTGAATAGCATTACCGTAATATTCGCCAATAAAAGCCATTGCACTGCCAGAAGCAGTGCACGAGAGCAGGTTGTAATCAGAGGTTGAGCCTCCTGAAGAATAATCTCCATAAGAAACGTGGCTCATAAAAACAGCTGGTAAGGTAGATGAACCGTTCACATGGAAGATATTATTCCTAATGTCTGTGTTCTGGAGGTTGTAATCACCGCTGCGGAATGCAGTAACCGAGCCGTCTGTTTTAAGTAAAGCCCCAGTTAAGCTTACGGTGTTATAATAAACCTTATCTCCATTGCCGTTAAACAGCACCAGGCCATCAACATTCCATGTATTTGCACTGCTGGAGTACCCGTTACCGATAAAATTATTGACAATGGTATTATTTGTTGGAAGCACAGGTCCGCTGTAGCCGTCTTCGCCACCATCTACATAAAGGCCGGTTAAACGGGTATCTCCAAGTGTTGATCTCCAGTTGCTGATCTTGTTTGCGCTAATAAAAGCGTACTTGCACAGCTCAAGGCAAATCCCCCCCGATGGCTGGTATGTATTGGTGAAGGCAAAGTTTATGTTCTCAACGGAATTAGCTGAAACGGTATCACCTTCATGGTACCTGGTATAGATACCCATCATCGATATGGATGAAGTAGCATCGCCCAGCTGGTTTTGGATGAATTTATTATTTACATCAGGCCTTGATTTGGATGAACCGCCCATATAAATACCATAAAGTACTTTAGTGATCGCATTGTTTTCAAAACGATTATTGGAAGAAGGTGCAGTTACGGACGAATTTACGGAGGTGTAAGCTC
>JAZKGM010000043.1:8103-9025 GCA_040385895.1 Bacteroidota bacterium | reverse complement strand
AATGCCGAACTTGGTGGTTTGGTCGCCCCTCATCATACAGTTTTTAACCACATTGTTTTCGGCCCCGTCTGTAGCACTGTTTGCACACATCCAAACCATTGCTGTTGTACCGGTACTTAGTATGGTCATGTTCTTTGAAGAGGTGCCTGAGTTAGATCCGTCAATGGTAATGTAATCGGCACCCTGTATTTTAAAGCTTGCATTATTCGAGCTGAAGGTAACATTGTTTGAAGGTGCCGGTTTGACGGTGATCGTATTTGCAGCAGATGCCCCTGTAACAGGATAAAAAGTAATGGGGAACGTTTCCCCGCTGGAAAGGTTATAGGCAGCATTGGTTAACGAAAAAGTTACCGCACCACTTACGCCCCTTAAATTCAGGTCGGTTACGGCAGCTGTTAAAGTTGTGTAAACCTGCCCGGCACCCACATTGTAATTTCCTGAAAGCGGAGATGCAGTTATTACATAAAAATCGGGAGTTGCGGGAGCTGAAAGAATAGTGCCAACAGAGGTGGCAGCAAATCCTTCGGAAGGGTTTGCCCCTGTGTTGGCCGGAACATTCAGATCCTGGGCCGTAACAAAATATACGATGGTATCGTTTTGTGCAACAGCAGAAGTGAGCAGGTTATAATCAATATCAAACGAGAAAGGAGATGCAGCATTGGTTGCTTCGGTATATTTCCACCCGTTGTTTGCACTGCTGTTTCCTGCAAATGCATTCGCCTCCGAACTTTTTTTGAAATAGATCCTTGGTTTGGTGCCGCTTGTTACATCTACTCCTTTAATGTCTTCGATCACTGCAAAACTGGTGAGTGTCCTGTTTAAGTTAGATGTAGTGTGTGCAAGCTTTGTATAACTGATAGCAGGAGCAAATACATCAATGGCCTTGCCACCTGCCATCAGGAAATTATCAATATACCACCCT
>JAZKGM010000043.1:221-8093 GCA_040385895.1 Bacteroidota bacterium | reverse complement strand
CGTCAAGCCAGTTATTGTCTGATGATGATACGTTCATCAGGTTAATAGCTGCCGCATTGTTCCATATACCCGAATTATTTACCTGGTATTGAAACTGTGCGCGTTTGTTCCATGAGGTGTAAATGAATTCATACCACTGTTTATAATTAACAACTAAGTATGCATCTGTTGCAACGTATGGTGGTGTTAAAAGGGTGTAGTCCGAATTTAATGTAAAGTTGCCCGAAAGGTTTGTTCCCCAGCACCTGGTTCCACTGTATGCTGTGGCCGGTCCGTTAATAAATGAAGGTACTCCTCTTTCCCACTCAACAGGTGTGTTGTTTAAACTTGCTGTGGTAAAATCTTGATTGTTGTTCACCTCAAAATTATACAGGCGGCCAACAGGTAATTTGCCCGCAGGGTTTGTTACAGCAGGCGTTTGAGTGATACCTGCTATGGTAAGCTGGGTGCAGGTGGCGTCTAGTGAATCACCCTCCAAAGCAGCTGAAGTTACATCATAAGCCAGCCAGAAATAATTTGGCCCCGGGTTCAGTATTTCGCTTCCTGTAAAACTGAACGGACCTGAAGGTGAACCAACCGCTGATCCGAATGAAGTGCTGGTATCAAACGTATTATTATTCCCTGTATAATAAAGCCTTGCCGACTGGATAATGGAAGCAGATGCAGCTGTATTGAAAGAAAGGTCGCTGATGGTTAACGGGGTGTTTGAACCCAGGGTTTCCACGGTCACCTTGATCACAGGGGATTGTTTGGCCCCTGCATAGGTTCCGCCCAGAACCTGTTCGGCAAAGCTGGAATGGTATGCCTGGCCAAAAGGAGAAACACCGGCCAGTATGAGGTCATCGATGTACCATCCCGGAGCAGGGCTGCTCCAATTGGTGGTTTGAAACCTCCACCTGAATTGAACAGTGTCGCCAATGGTTGCAAAGACCTGGGTTTTTACAGATTCCCAATTGCTTGAAGAGTTTTCCCTTACCTGGTTGTCAATCTCTGTTACAAAGTTCCACCCTGTGTTGTTGATGTTGGATTCGAACGTAGCTGTTACCTCGTTATTGGTATAAAGAAAATCGAACCATTGTTTGTAGGCCGCAAAAATAACATCTGTATGAGCAATATACGGAGGGCTTAGTAACACATAATCCGAGTTTGGATTAAAATCCCCGTTTAAGTTCGTTGCCCAGCAATCGGTGCCGCTGTATGCAGCTGACGGGCCGCTTGACGGGGTTCCCTTTTGCCATTGGTTAACATTTGAGTTGAGGCTCATGGCGGTAAAACCCTGCATGCTTGCCGTATCAAAAGCATATAGCCGGCCTACCGGTATATTTCCTGCCGGTGCCGGTGCCGGCATATTCTGTGGTGTTGCCGAAATGGTTATCTGCGTGCATTGGGCGTCCAGCGAGTCTCCAAACGCGGCACCCGGAGAAACGGTGTAGGCCAACCAGAAATTGTTGACGCCCGATCCAAGGCTTTGTGTTCCGTTAATTACAAAAGAACCGGAAGGCGCAAGTGAAACTGCACCAAAAGGTGTAAGTGTATCAAATGTGTTGTTTGGCCCGGTGTAAAATAGTTGTGCCGATGCAATGCCCGCGTTTACAGATCCATTGGTGCTCAGGTTGAATGATGTTGCCTGCAAAGGATTTTTAGACCCCAATGTATTGACTGCAATATTTATAATGGCCTGGTTCCTGGTTCCCGGCAATGTGGCTTCGTTTACCTGGCTTATTGTGGTGAATTGATAGGTTTGTTCAAAAAAATCAACCCCTGAAACCACAAAATTATCAAAATACCATCCCGGTGCCTGCGGGCTCCATGGAGATGACTTTAACCGCCACCTGAACTGAACAGTATCACCTGCATTCACTATTATGCCTGATTCCACATTCTCCCACGTGTAATTTGAGTTTTCACGAACGGAGTTGTCTATGTTGTAGTTGATGTTCCAGCCGCTATTGTTAACCTGGTATTCAAAGGTGGCATCGATATCTGAATAGGTATAAAAAAAGTCGAACCATTGTTTGAAGCTAACGTTCACCTCGTTAAAAACAGCCACATAGGGAGGACTGAACACTGCATAATCGGAACTTGTATTCACATTCCCGTTTAAGCTTGTTGCCCAGCAATCGGTACCGCTATATGCGGAATATGGCCCGGAGTTGGGCAGTCCTTTTTCCCATTGGTTCGGGTTGCTGTTTAATGGTGATGCTGAAAAATCCTGCAGGCTTGCGGTATCAAACTCATATAGCCGTCCAACCGCTACGTAACCTGCAGGTGCCGTAACCGGCACAGGATAAGCAACAGCCGAAATAGTAAGCTGGCTAAGTTCTGCATCCAGCGAATCGTTTACCAGCGCATTGGTATCCACATCATACGTAAGCCAGAAGTAGTTTGTTCCCGGCACCAGCTCCTGTGTTCCTGTGATGTTAAATGCTCCCGAAGGCGATGCTACTGTTGAGCCGAACTGTGTATTGGCATCAAAGCTTTTATTGGAGCCGCTGTAAAATACACGTGCCGAGTCTATGTTGGTAACTGCACCCGTTCCATTGGTGTTGAAATGAAGGGTTGACAAGGTTAAAGGGTTAAGTGATCCTGAAACTTCAACTGGAATGCGTAAGATGGGTTGGTTAACTGCTCCTTTGTGTGTTGCCGAAAAAACGGTTTCGGGAGCGGATGATAAGAAGCTCTGGTTGAAAGGCCTGAGCCCGGCAATGGCAAAATTATCAATATACCAGCCGGGGGCTGTAGAGCTCCACATTCCCGATCTGAAGTGCCACCTGAACTGAACGGTATCCCCCGGGTTTGTGCCCACCTGGCCGAATGCATCTTCCCAGTTGTTATTGGAGCTTGCATACAAACTGTTGTCAATATAATTAATGGTGTTCCAGAAACCGCTGTTGTTCACCTGGTATTCAAATTCTGCGTCAATACCTGCATACGTCCACCTGAAATTATACCATTGCTTATAAGTGATGTTTGCCAATATGCCTGTTGCAATATAAGGCGGGCTTAAAAGCACATAATCCGATCCCTGCGAATAATTGCCGTTAAGATTTGTTCCCCAGCAGTCGGTTCCGCTGTATGCTGCCGAAGGACCGCTTGTTGGTATTCCTTTCTCCCATTGATTGGGAGCGGAGTTTAAAGCGGATCCACGGAAAGCCTGTGTGCTGGAAGTGTCAAAGTCATAAAGAGCACCAATCGGCAAGTTTCCTTCAGGATCGGTTTCAAGCGGGGTTTGGTTAACAGCAGACAGTGTGATCTGCGTGCATGTTGCATCCAGCGAATCTCCCCCGGTTGCATTGGCAGATACATCATACACGAGCCAGAAATGATTGGTACCCGGCAGGAGGTTCTGCAAGCCGGCAATATTAAATGCACCGGAAGGGAGCATTACAGCCGAACCATAAGCAGTGAGCGTATCGAAATTACGGTCTGCACCTGTAGAATAAACACGCGCAGATTCAATATTACTTACGGTACCGGTTCCGGCCGTGGTAAAGTTAAAGTTGGAGGCAGAAAGCGGATTGTCGGAACCCGAAGTTTCAATAACAATATTTACAACAGGTTGCGTTTTAGACCCGGGCAATGTTAATCCCGCTAATTGTCCTGTATAACTCGACAGGTAGCTTTGGTTGTATGTATGCGCACCGTTTAGAACGAAGTTGTCAATATACCATCCGGTAGCAAGATCAGTGTATTGTGCCGTGATCAGATGCCATCTCAATTGAATGGTATCACCGGCCAGCGCAGGCAGGTTTAATAATACATCTTCCCATTTACCCGCAGTGTTGTATTTTAATTCAGGAACGATCTCAGCCAATACCTGCCAGCCGGTGTTACCTACCTGGTATTCTACAAAAATGTCAAGATCATTATACTCACTGGCAAAATCATACCATTGTTTGTAGCTGATGCTTGCATCATTTTTATCAACTATAAATGGAGGGGTGTTTAACGCATAATCAACGTTCCTGTCGTAATCGCCATTAAGGTTGGTGCCCCAGCAATTGGTTCCGCTGAACGCGGCAGCAGGGCCTTCAACAGGCGTGCCCCGTTGCCATTGGTTTGGTTTCGAAGAAAAGGTATTGGTATAAAAGCCCTGGTTAGATGCGGCTTCAAAATTATATAAACGGCCTACCGGTATTTTTCCTGCAGGAGCGGTTACCGAAGGGGTGTAGTTGGTGGAGCCTATCGTTACCTGGGTGCATTCCCCATCCACAGAATCCCCGCTTACAGCCGAAGAAGAAATATCGTAGGCGAGCCAGAAGTAATTGGTGCCGGCATCGAGTACGCGGTTGCCCGTAAACGAAAAAGTACCCGATGGGTTATTAACTGTTGACCCGAATTGCTGGGTGCTATCAAATGAAGGGCTTATCCCTGTAAAATATAACCGTGCATTCTGAATAATGCCCGGAGTGGCTGATGATCCGTTCGTGTTCAGGTTAAAGCCTGTTGCAGAAACAGCATTGGTTAGCCCGTTTGTTTGTATTTTAATGGCTATGATATGTTGATTAGAGGCATTGGTATGTGTTGCGGCAGTTACCTGCTCGGTTGTAGCCGAAGCGTAAGCCATTGCCGAACCTTGTGCAATGGTAAAGCGCACGTTCGGGTGCATGGTTGAGAAGTATCCGTAATCAAAGGCACCGGGAGGGGTGTTCCATCCGCTCCACATTTGCGATACATTGTTTGACATCTCAGACCACCTGAACTGTTTGGCGTCATAGTCTTCCCCGGATGTTCCGTTGTTGGTTTCCACAAACAGTTCGAGGTTATACCCGGCATAAACAAAAGGCGCGGCAAGTGTAACAGTGACCCATCCATTTGGTGCGAGCTGCGAACTGAGGATGTTACCGGTATAAACCGTGGTTGCTCCTAAGCTTGCATCGTCATAGCTGGCACGCGATACCGTGGTGCTTTTTGTATTTCTTAGTTTGACCAC
Source organism: Bacteroidota bacterium (assembly GCA_040385895.1). Lineage (GTDB taxonomy): Bacteria > Bacteroidota > Bacteroidia > UKL13-3 > UKL13-3 > UBA6183. The sequence goes on along the minus strand of JAZKGM010000043.1, from coordinate 3,160 downwards.
AACAGGTGTGGATGCGCTGGGGTTATTGAGGGCGTTTACATAGAACCCGATAGTGGTGATATTGCCGGAAAGACCGATTTCGCTGGCTGTGTAAAGCGACTGAACCCGCTGGTATCCATCGGCACATCCGTAAGGGAAGTTCTGCCAGTCGTCATTGTCGTTGTTTGCGGGAATGGTTACTGTAACCTGGGCTTGTAGCGATGCAGAAACACCAAGCAGAAGCAGGGCTGCACATAGACTCCGGCCGCTTCGGTTCATCATTTTTTTTAGTAATTTTTTTATCATAAAAACAGGCTTTAAATTTTACAAAATACATGGAAATGCCATTTTCCGGATTACGGAAATGGTGTACGAAAAGGGGGGAGAGGAAGGTACGTTACAGATTAGGAAAAGCCGGAGTTACGCTGTTCAAACGGGGTGGAATAAAGCAGATGGTTTCTTCATAAGGCAAATTGTTCTGTTAGCTTGTTTGTTAATTTTAAATAAAATATTTATTAAATTAATATTATCAAATGTAATTATTTAACAATAAACTTCAAAAAAAGGCTTAAGCAGACATGAATATGTTTTGATTTTGTTAATCACCAGATAAACAAGATTTAAATGGTCGTTTTGAGTGAAAATCTTTATAATTGTGATCGTATAACTAAACCATAATTCTATTTTAATGCATTCATTATTTACCCGGAAGATCTGCATCTTCTTTTTTCTGGCAGCTTTTAGTTGTGCCAATGCACAAACCGTTCTGTTAAATCCCTTGCTTGATGGTGGGTTTGAAAGTGGTTCTACGTTTAGTGCCAACGGGTGGCAAACAGCCAATGCGTCAACCAACAAATGGTATGTTGGTGCAGGTGCTACCCCACATAGCGGCAGCAGGTGCGCTTATATTGATAACGGAACAGGCGCCACAAACAATTATACGATAACCACCGCCCAAACTTCGCACATATACAGGGATATTACGTTCCCCGCTAATGAGCCGCGTATTGTGTTAACTTTTAAATGGAAAGGAACAGGGCAGCCATTGTCTACAACTGATTATTTTACGGTATTCGGTATGAGCAATACCCTTACCCCTGCGGCCAATGTACCGTCAGGGTATGACGGCATAAGCTCCGTAGACGATTCTTACGCGGGCGCTGAAATATTGACAAGCCCAGCAGGTTTGTACAACAGCAATACCTGGCAAACACAAAAGGTATTGCTTCCGGAATCTTATGCAGGAACTACCAAACGCATCGTGTTTATGTGGTCGAATAATGCAACACAAGGCAGTGGAGAGGCTATAAGCATCGATTCTGTTTCTATAGTAACTTATGCCAACAGGACCTGTGTTTCGCTTCCTAAAACAGGCTCCTGGACCGACCCAAACATGTGGGTAAACGGATTTCAGCCAACAAGTAAAGATACGGCTGTTATTTCTGCAGGCTCCGAAATCACATCACAGGTCTTCGGGCAATCTGTTGTTAATGTTAAGGTTGAAAACGATGCAACACTTATTGCAATAGGTACTTTTACTTTAAACAACCTGGTGATAGATAACGGGGGCATGTTTAAACTGATTGATAATGCAGGCAATACCGGGGTGCTTACCCTAAATGGCAATGTAACCAACAATGGCCGGATCGATATGAATAATCCGAACTGCTCTTTAACGTTTAATGGCACCGGCCCTCAATACATTAATGGCTCAGGAATATTTGAAAATAACCATATTCCAACCTTGCAGTCACTGGGCACCAACACGATCAATATCAGCCAGGATATATTAGTGTCAAGGACTTTGGATCTCAACGGATCTCAATTAACAGGTGCCGGTATGGTTACACTAGGCGATGGTGTGCAAAACAGCATCTTCAATTTTTCAAGCCGTGGAGGCAGGATCGATCCCGGAAAGCCTGTAACAGGTAATTTCTCCCTGGTAAAAACCATACTCTATAGGTATTATCCTTCAACCCCCGTATTATCATATAGTACCGGTAACGAGCTTACTGTTAATACAGATAAACTAAATGTATCACTCAATAATATTGGGAGTAGTCTTTTGAAGCTTGGAACCAATGTAGTCCTGAATAATTTAAACCTTGATGACACGCTTGATCTGAATGGATATAATTTAGAAGTAAACGGTACGCTTTCATTTACCGGTCAATCGTTAATTATGGGAAGCGGCAGCTTTAAAAACGGGGATCTTTCAACGCTGGCAATATCTTCTGCACAAGGAATTACCCAAACAGCGGCACTTGGTAATATTCAATCGGGTGCCCGCAACTATAGCAAAAAAGCCAGTTACCGGTATATAAATACCGGTGTAACCGGTGATGGTTTACCGGATACGCTGACCAGTGGTATCGTAAACATTAGCGCGCCTGTTAAGCTATCCCGCCACACTGTTTTCAATCACCTGGTACTTGGCAATAATTTGGATGCAGATGTATCAAATGTAAGGGTTAATGGAACTGCTGCAATCAATGTTTCTTACATTTCAGGCACCGGGTCGTTTACAGCAGCGCCAGGCTCGAAACTTATTTTATCACAAAACTCGGCTGCGGGTTTAATTGTGGCTAATGGCAGCGCAGGTAATATAAGGACCACCGGGGGGATCAATATTCTTCCGGGTACAAGCATCAGCATAGCCTCAGCAGGGTTGCTTGGAAACGGGTTTCCGTCAACAGGCGTTGATACATTAATTATTGTACAGGGTGTTACGATCAATCAACCGCTTACCGTAAATCATCTTGTACTGGAAATAACTGCAGGCTTAACCACCAGTCTGAACAATCCGTTAATCATAAACGGGGAACTTATCAGGAAAAACACAAATGGCATCAACGGGCCTTTAACAAGAAGAATAGATTCAGCACGGGTTGGCAATGTTGATTTCCCGGTGGGCGCAATCGGCCCTGTTCAAAATTTCAGTTTGATAAACCCGGTAATAG
>JAZKGM010000043.1:0-211 GCA_040385895.1 Bacteroidota bacterium | reverse complement strand
TTTAATTCAATAAATTATACGCCTGTCAATGGCCAGGATGTAACTGCTGTAAGATCGGGCTTCTTATGGACCTTAAATGTAAGCGGCCCGGGTGTGTTAAAATCAGCAGAGCAGTTAAAGCTGGTAAATAATACTTTAAGCAGCACAAATACATTCAGGAAAATAGCACTGCATAAAGGCAGCAGCCCGTCAGGGGTATATAACAGTATTG
>JAZKGM010000042.1:0-6393 GCA_040385895.1 Bacteroidota bacterium | reverse complement strand
GAGCGCATTATTGTAATGAAGACCGATGTGAAAAAAACAACAGCAGGCCGCAGCGACCAGGCTTTGTTCGATTTCGGTAAATACGATATCAGGCCTGATGCTGCCAAGCAGCTGGATAGCGTGGTGATCTACATGCAGGAGTATCCTGATGCGGTAGTAGACATCAGTGCACATACGGATTCGCGCGGAACAGTAAAGTTCAACATGACCCTTTCTGAAAAGCGTGCACAATCGGCTATGCGGTATTTAAATTCGAAAGGGATTGTAACGGCACGCATGCGTGCAAAAGGTTATGGCTTTGAACGACTGGTGAACAAATGCGCCAAGAATGTAAAATGCAGCGATTCCGAACACCAGCAGAACAGGAGGGTGGAATTCTGGATCAAAGCTTCCTTTACAGAGCAGGGCGCAATGCCCGACCCAAGATAAAAACAAAAAAGCCACCGCATCATAACGGTGGCTTTTTTATTACCCATTAAATAATTTGTTCCGTTTTATTTCAATTCCTTTACGGAGCTTAATGGCATGAGGCAAAGAAGGTACATCGTTGGTCCATTCTTTTAAAGTAAGGATAATGGCAATGATCTCAGCCCTTGTGATGATGCCTACCCAGAAACAAAGCTGGAACAGAACCACCGATCCGCACGACACAATAAGCTGGATCAATGTGGCAAAAAGCAGTAAGGTCCAAAACTTTGCCCCAATGGAATGCGTGGCGATTTCTTTTCTGAACTTTATGTAAGACACCAGGTATGTTGCTGCTTCAAAACCAAAAAGAAAGATGAGGGGCATCGCATTTGAAGAAAAAAATAAAGGGCATTGTATGTAAGTTGCAACTCCGAATGCCATAAAAAAAAGCTGGTCAACAGACGAGTCGAGCCGCCTGAGCTTTTGGGTAGACACCTGAAGCCTGCGTGCAATGATGCCATCAAAAATATCGCTGATCAAGCCAAATGTTAAAAGGGAAATAGCGATGATCTTATAATTTTCGATGCCCGCATAGCTTAAGGGAATGATGATTAAGCCTGCTAAGAGCCTCGATAAAATTAAGAACATGGGGATCTTTTGTTTCATACAACACGGGGTGTTGTAAATAGTCTTGGTGCATTTAATGCATGGATGGCAGCCACAGATTGTATCGATTAGAGTCGCAAAGCAACCTCTTGCTAATTGATTTCATAATAAATAACTGACGAATTCCCATCTGTGCAATCTGTGGCTTTCATACGGTTACAACATAACCAATTATTATGATACAAAAAAAGCCGTGCATATGATGCACGGCTTCTGTTTCCAAAAGGCTTGTTTATATAGTTGATTGATACAGAAGTGTTATTATGATTTGCTCCCCCTTGAGAACAGGTAAATGATTAAACCCACAACAGCTACAACGAGGAAGATACCAAACCCCATTCCGGCTTTAAAAATACCTGTGACAACAGAACAAGAGTTTAGCGATATAACTACTAATAAGATAACGGCTAATAAAAAGTGGTTGTATGATTTCATAACGTGGGATATGCAAAATGCCCGCCAATTGGAAAATCGCTTTAAATACCTTTAAAACGGATGAATAGTGAGCATAAATTTCCATACCATACCCTTTTGTGTGAAATATGCGCAACGTATTTTTCCTGCCGATATCCGTGAATCCACTAACCGCTGTATTGGTAAAGTAGTTGCTTGTTGAGTTGCTTCATATCATAGATACAGGGTTAGCCACAGATTTGATCAATACAAGCAGCTTTTTATTTTATGAAGAGCATTACGTGTAATGCTCAATCTGTGTAATCTGTGGCTGGTGTACTTGAAAATTATAAATCGAATAAATAACATAACATGGAAAACAAGGAAAATGTAGAGAACCTGAGCGGTTCTGAAGCAGTAAAAAAATTACAGGACCTGATCGAAGATGAATCGATCTGTCATTTTGTTTCAAACCTGGCTAAAAAGCCCTTGAGCACAAGGCCTATGTCGGCCTTAAAGGTAGACGACAATGGGAACATCTGGTTCTTTAGTGCAAAATCAAGTGAAAAGAATGCTGATATCTTGTTAAGCAATGAAGTGCAGTTGTTTTACAGCAACCCTTCCGCGGCAGAATTTTTAAGCATTTACGGCAAGGCATTTATTGTAACGGACCGTGAAAAAGCAAAAGAGTTATGGACACCTCTTGCCAAAGCATGGTTTAAAGACGGGGTGGATGACCCGGAATTAACCATGATCAAAGTAGCCCCCGTGGAAGCGTATTATTGGGACACCAAAAACAACAAGGTCGTTGCCATGCTTAAGATCCTTGCAGCGGTGGTAACCGGTGTTGTAGACGATGATGGCGTGCAGGGTGAACTGAAGGTATGATCACTTTAGGTTATGGCGCTTTTTTTATGCGATGAGTCATCATAAGCCGCCTAAATAATTAACCGATAAAACATATTATTGCAATGCATAATCTATTGGCGGTTTGCCGGTAGAAAGGAATGTGGTGTACGGTTAACTAAATGAAAATAAAAACATTAGGCGAGCTTATTAAAGCCGGATATACAAGCAAAAGCGTGAAACAGGAAATGCGCGATAACCTGGTGGAGCATTTAAAAAAGGGCACCAACCCTTTTAGTGCCATACAGGGGTATGAAGACACGGTGCTTCCGCAGGTTCATACCGCTATTTTATCAAAGCACAACATGATCCTGCTTGGTTTGCGCGGCCAGGCCAAAACGCGTATTGCACGCCTGATGATCAACCTGCTGGATGAATACATCCCGGTGGTTGCAGGGAGCGAGATCAATGATGATCCTTTGGCTCCCATCAGTAAATACGCGGTTGACCTGATCGCTGAAAAAGGGGATCAAACCCCGGTGGAGTGGATGCATCGCGATACCCGGTATACGGAAAAGCTGGCTACACCTGACGTTACGGTGGCCGACCTGATCGGTGATGTTGACCCCATTAAGGCCGCATCACTTAAGCTCAATTATGCAGACGAACGTGTGATACACTATGGATTGATCCCCCGCTCGCACCGCTGCATTTTTGTGATCAATGAATTACCCGATCTGCAGGCCCGCATCCAGGTTTCGTTGTTCAATATTTTGCAGGAGGGAGATCTGCAGATCCGCGGGTTTAAGCTTCGTTTGCCGCTTGATGTGCAGTTTGTATTTACTGCCAATCCCGAAGATTACACTAACCGCGGAAGCATTGTAACACCTTTAAAAGACCGGATAGACAGCCAGATCCTTACCCATTACCCCAAAGATATTGCTACTTCGAAGATTATAACTGAACAGGAAGCACGCATTGCCCCGGAGCAGGCCGGTGTTTCTGTACACACCATATTAAAAGACCTGATCGAGCAGGTGGCTTTTGAAGCGCGTAAAAGCGAGCTGATCGACCAGAAAAGTGGTGTTTCGGCCAGGCTTACGATCAGTGCATATGAGAACTTATACAGCTTTGCAGAGCGCAGGATGCTGCTGAGCAAAGATAAAAAAACAGATGCCCGAATTGCCGACCTGTATGGAGCTGTACCCAGCATAACAGGGAAGGTGGAGCTGGTGTATGAAGGAGAATTGGAAGGACCTGTAAATGTAGCCAACGCATTAATAGGGAAGGCCATCCGTACTTTTTTTGAAGAGCGTTTGCCCAACCCCGAAAAGGTAAAAAAGTCGAAGAAGCCCAATCCCTTTGCTTCGGTCATCAACTGGTTTAACGAAGGCAATTCGGTGGCTGTTTATAACAACAGCAATGATGCGGAATATGAAAAGGCATTAAACGGTGTGGATGGTTTGAAGGAAATTGTAAAACACCATTTCGGCAAAGCCGATAAAAAAGAGCAACTGCTGATGATGGAGTTTGTGCTGCATGGTTTGGCCGAGTTCAGCCAGCTCAGCAGGCACAACCTCACAAAAGGAATAGAATTTAAAGATTTAATGAGCGGCATGTTTAACCCGGGCAACCAGGACGAGGACATGGGCTACGGAGCATATTATGATAGTAAGTAGAGGCTTTAAAATATTTTTGTACTGGTTCTTTGTGATCGGTTATGTCGTTCTGCTTTATGTGATCTGGGATGATCTGAGAACCGATATGGAACAGCAGCAGAATATGAAAAAGAAAAACGAAATGTACCGGGGCAATATCGAATAAACGGTATTTACCCGGTAAACATTACCACACATAAAAGAACAGGCCACTTACCGGAAGGTAAATGGCCTGTTTTCTATTATTGATCTTTAGATAAAAAGACCCTTTACTGTTTTACAATTCTTTTTGTAATGCTTCCCAGTTCATTGATCAGCTGCACTGCATAGATCCCTTTTGGCAATGCCGAAAGATCAAGCTGGTTGAAGCTTCCGGAAGTGCTTACCTGTAAAGGCTTTGTTGAAACTAACTTTCCGGTAAGATCGGTCACATTGCAGGTTACAACACCGTTCTTCACCGAAGCAATATCCAGGTTTACCATTTCCGTTGCAGGGTTAGGGTACACGTTAAAAGTAGTCAGGCCCATTGTTTCCTTTATTCCTGAGCTTCCTTTTTTGGTATAAGTAAGGTCGTCACCTTGCTCGCTGATGAAAATGTTGTTGTTATCTTCATCGGTTTCGCTGATGTCCTTTTCAAAATCAACGGCTACCAAAAGGCGGTAAGTACCGCTTTCAATTGCTTCGATCTTGTTGATGTCTACTGTCCAGCTATCCACATCTATTGATGCGTTTCCGCTTATTGAAGGGACGTTCTTGCTGTCGAGCAAAAAGGCATCGTCAAGTCCTGTGGCCGATTTAGGGACGAGATAGATCCCCACTTTAAAATTGGTGGCACCTTTGTTCTCATTCGAAAGAATGGAAAAATAAATGTCGCTGATAATCCCCGTTGTGGAGTTGTAAGCAAATCCGGCATCCAGGTTACCGATACTCAGGTCGACCTGTGCTTTTGAAGCAAAGGAAAATGCAGCTGCTGCGAGAATAGTTAGGTAGATTTTTTTCATATGTGTTATTTGTTAACAGCACAAATCTGCACTTAACAATAACACGCAACAAGTACATGGTGATGTAGGTACTTGTATTAACAGGTCCTGGCGCTGGTTTAAAACAGGTTATTTTTAATGGATTTGCTGATCACCTCTCCTTTGCTGTTCACTTCCAGCTTGGCATAGATGTTTTTGATGTGGTAACGAACCCCGTCAATCGTTATCATCAGGCGGTCGGCTATCATCTTATAACTAAGTCCGTCAATCAGGGCCTGTACGATTTGTTTTTCCTTCGGAGTAAGTTCTTCTTTATGTTTGGGTTTAGGGTTGAAATAGGTGATCACTTTACGCGCAATGGCGGGCGACATGTAGCTTCCCCCATTGGCGATCACTTCCACCGCCTCACCAATATGCACAAGCGAGGTGTTCTTTAACAAATAGCCTGAGGCACCGGCACATAACGATTTAAAGATCTTATCCTCGTCATTAAAAACGGTAAGCATAATCACATCGCAGTTCTTGATGCTTTGTTTGATCATTTTTATGCCTTCGATCCCTGATCGTCCCGGCAACCCGATATCAGTGAGCACAATATTGGTTAACGGATGTTCCGGCAACAGGTCAAAGAACAATTCTACAGAACCGGCACACCATACGCTGCTGGTTAACGGTAACGACCCCAGGTATTCGGTGATGCCGTTCCTGATCTCTGTATCATCTTCAATAATGGCTATATGTATTTCCTTGTTTAGCATCGGGGGTAAAAATATTGCAATAGCTGCGCTTGTAAACTACATGTGAATGTAGGCTAGATCCTGCACGATAAGCTGATCCCGTATCCGTTATTGGTATTAATTGTTAAATCAGCATGAAGCTTGGCCGCACGCATTTTCATATTGGCCAGTCCCTGGCCGGGTAGTTTGGCTGGGGTGCTTATCGTTCCGTTATCATGAATAAGCAAAATGAGAACACCCGATCTTACAGTGAGTTCAATGCTTGCTTTTGTTGCATTGCTGTGTTTGATCATATTGGTAATGGCCTCCTTAAAAATAAGATAGATATGCTGGCGTTTATCGCTTGCAAGTTGTATGCCGCCATCTGTTGTGTGTATCGAAAAGGTACAGGCAATATTTTTTTCATCAAGCACGGTTGCAAAATCGCGCATCCGGTCCAGCATATTCTGCAGGGTATCGCTTCGTGCATCGATGCTCCACAATACATCGCTCATCATGCCAATGGCGTGTTTGCTGTTCTCGGCAATGCGGTGCAGCTGTTCATTCTGCTGGTTGCCTGGCTCATTATTCCTGCTTAGCAGCTCACTCTGAATAGAGATGCGTGCAAGCACACCACCAACTTCGTCATGAAGGTCGCTGGCTATCCGTGTGCGTATATGCTGCACTTTCATCAGCTGCCTGATGCGTAATTTATACGCAAGGAAG
>JAZKGM010000041.1:0-14232 GCA_040385895.1 Bacteroidota bacterium | reverse complement strand
TAAACGCAATCCCATTTCTCATATCCAGAACATGATCGAAGTGGCGCGTTTTCTTTTTGCCAGGCATTTATATGATCATGCCTGGGACTACTTATTTAAGGCCGAGCAAATGGCTTCGCATGCAGAGGAGTACGAATTGCTCAACCACATTTACTACATGCAGATCCTGTATTCCTACAACATAGCCGTACCTCCCCCAAAGGCCTTTTCGGTTCCTAAATTACTGGAAAAGCGTAAACAGAACCTTTCGTATGCACATACCGACAGCAATGCAAATGCTGCCTATGCTTTGCTGATCCATGAAATGCGGGAGCTGTTCTCTAAAAAACTCTCGGGCGATATAGACCAGCTGGTAAACGGTATCCTTACAGATTACGACCTGAACGGGGTAATGTACGACCACATCAGGATCTACTGCAAAATTGTGATCATCGTTTCGCGGGCATTGCGTGAAAAAAGGGATTACGTGAACATGAAGAACTATACGATAAAAACATACCACCTGCTGGAAGAAAAGAACATGCTCGATAAGGTTCCGCTGGAATTTATGATGGACCTGCTTGACGCCATTGGTGTGGCTGCTTTGCGATCGAAAGATTATGAAAACACAGAAAAATACCAGCATCTGTATACGTTCTATGCAAGCAAATTCAGGCAGCAGCCACAGGTGTATTCGTATTATGATTTTATCCTTTACATAGGCGATGCCGATTTGTACATGTGCACCAACCGCCTGCCCGAAGCACGGGAAGAATTGCTCAAGGTGTATAAAAAATACGCGGGCTATAAGGATTCTATCCGCATTTATTTTTTGTTACGCGTGAATGTGCTGGCCATGTACTTTAAATGCAGGGATTATACAAACTGCATTAAGGTGTTTAACGAGATCATGAACCAGAATGAAAAGAAAATATTGAACGAGCGCGGGTTCAGGCTGGAGCTGATGCTTTATACCGAAATTTACGGGGCCATATTTTATTATGAGAACGAGGATGCCGACCATGCGTATTACCTGCTGGGAAAGATCCGGAAAAAATATGCAGCGGCTTTGCGGTCGGGCGAAACAGAGCGCGAAAGCATGCTCATCCGCATCATGGAAAAAATGATCAACAATGCCGGGTACCTTAAAAGCAAGAGATTCGCTGCCGATCACAAAGAGTTCATCCGGCTTAAGGAATTTGTGCCAGGCGATTATGAATACATCAGCCTGAATGCATGGCTCACCTCCAAGTACAGCGGAAGATCTTACTATGATTGTTTTCTGGAGCTGGTTCAGAAATAAGAACGCCCCACGCGAATGTTGCTTTTTGGTTTATCTGCTAAAGCCTATCTTTGGCAGAATATTTTACCGTGAACATCCTTCTTACCACACTCAACGCCAAATACATTCACCTTAACCTTGCTGTGCGCCTATTGTATGAGCTTAATAAACAGCATGAGGGCATTGCATGGAAAGAATTCACCATAAAAGAAAAACCCGGAGATATTGCCGGGCGTTGCAGGGATTATGATGTGGTGGCATTTAGCTGTTATATCTGGAACATTACGCAAACATTGGCCGTTGCACGCGAACTCAAAGCCATTAATCCCGGTATAAAAATATTACTTGGCGGACCCGAGGTAAGTTATGAATACGATGACCTGATCACGCAACCGGAAGTTGATTACATCATTGTGGGTGAGGGAGAGATCCCTTTTAAAGAGTTTCTTGATGCTTATCCCGATATAGAAGGTGTTTCGAACCTCGTGCATAAAGTTGACGGGGAAACCAGGTTCTTTCCTAAATCCGTGATGTTCGACCTCGAAAACTACAAAGGACTTAATCCTTATATTAACGACAAGCCCGAAGAGCTTTATAATAAAGTTTGTTATGTAGAAACCTCGCGCGGCTGCCCTTATAAATGCGAGTTCTGCCTGGCCAGTCTCGATAATAAAGTGCGTTACCTGCCCATTGACGATATCAAAACAAACCTTGCTTATTTAATGGAGCATGGCCGCACCATTAAGTTCCTCGACCGCACATTCAATGTAAAGAAAGATTTTACCATTGATATGTTCCGCTTTATCCTGGAAAGGTATAAACCGGGGCAGGTATTCCAGTTCGAGATCACAGCCGACATTGTTCACCCCGACATTGTAACCTTTATACAGGAACATGTGCCCGAAGGTTTGTTCCGGTTCGAGATCGGTATTCAAACGGTGAACCAGAAGGCGAACTTACAGGTGAGCAGGAAACAGAATTTCGAAAAAACGAGCGCTGTTATTAAAAAGCTGGATAACAAGATCGAAATGCACCTCGACCTGATCGTGGGCCTTCCGCTTGATGAGTGGAGTGACATCAAATACAGCATTGAGGAAGTGTTTAAACTGCATCCGCCAGAGCTGCAGCTGGGCTTTTTAAAGTTTTTAAAAGGCACACCGGTAAGGCATAAATACAAAGAGCATGGTTATGTGTTCGACCCCATGCCCCCCTACCAGATCATTGAAAGCAACTACTTAACAAAACAGCAGTTGTTTGATGTTACTTTACTGGAAGAAGCATTGGAGATTTATTGGAACAAAAAGCGCGCTGTGAACACTTTAATTTACGTGGAAAGCAACTACAGCATCTTCGATTTCTTATTAGGCCTTGGAAAGTTCTTTACTGCAAGGAGCAATTTTCATAAGCACACGCTGTATGATGTATATGATATTGTTACCGCTTTTGCCGATGAATTTTACGGGGAAGATGAGGTTTTGAAACAATTGATCGCCATCGACTATTACCTGCACAATAAGCTTAAGCCTAAAACCCTTTACCTCGAAGAGGTTTCGCGCGAAGAAAAAACAGGCATTATTCATTCAATGGCATTGAACCACCATATTTACAGGCATATCATTTTACCATTAACCTTCGATTTTACGGAGTTTAAAGAAACCGGGACGGTGAGCGCAGGAAAACACCACCTCATCATTCAATACAACGGGGAAACAAAACCCGAAGTAATTCACACCAACCGACTTATTGAAGTTGCTTAATCAGCTTACCCATGCAAAAAAAATCCGGCACACGGTTAAATAAATTCATCAGCGAAAGCGGGCTTTGCAGCAGGCGTGAAGCCGACCGGCTTATTGAAAAAGGCGTGGTAACGATTAACGGGAACCCGGCAAACATTGGCGATGTGGTGTATGCAGGAAACCGGGTTGTGGTGGGTGGTAAAAAGCTGGAAGCAAAACGTGACGATAAGCTGGTGTTTATTGCATTAAACAAACCCGTTGGGGTTACCAGCACCACCGAAGCCGCAGTACGCGACAACATTGTAAACTTTGTGCGGCATACCGAACGGGTCTTTCCCATCGGGAGGCTTGACAAGGATTCACAGGGACTGATCTTTTTAACCAACGATGGCGATGTGGTGAACAAGATCCTGCGTGCCGGGAATAAGCACGAAAAAGAATACATCGTAACGGTGAATAAACCCTTAACGGAAGATGTGATCGAAAAAATGGGAAGCGGGGTTCCGATGCTGGGCGTGGTCACTAAAAAATGCAAGATCGTGCAGGAATCGCCCACCACTTTCCGCATCACTTTGATACAAGGCCTTAACCGGCAGATCCGCAGGATGTGCGAGCACTTTGCATACGAAGTAAAAAAGCTGGAGCGGGTGCGCATCATGAACATCAGCCTGGGCAAGCTGCCTGTAGGCGATTGGCGCGACTTAACTGAACAGGAACTCGATATCATCTACGGGATGATCGAAGAATCATTATCTGACGATAAAAAAGGCGTAAAAAAATCTGCGCAATCTTCGGCTGCGGCCAAAAAACAAACGCCTCCAAAAAATGAGGACAAACGCAAACGTTCCGAAAAGTTTAAACCCAAAGGCAGTAAAGCCGGTGCCGGCAAAAGCGGGAGCTATGCCAGGAAAGGTCCATCAAAAGGAAAGTCCCCGGGCAGGAGCGGGCGCGGCAGGTAACGCATCACATTCCTGTTTTTACGCATTCAACCCGTTTCCATATCTGTCGATTCTTTACTTATCTTGCCACCGTAAAAATTAATCTCCTATGACATTTTTCCTTATCATTGGCGTACTCGCCCTGCTTATTTTATTATTAAGCATTGTTACCGTACAACAGGGTACTGTTTCGGTGATCACCATGTTTGGCAAATACCGCAGGGTGCTTTATCCGGGCCTTAACCTGCGCATCCCTTTTCTTGAATCCATTTTCAAAAAGATCTCCATACAAAACCGCTCGATTGAGCTGGATTTCCAGGCCATTACACAAGACCAGGCCAATGTGTATTTTAAAGCCATGCTGCTTTACAGCGTGGTTGACAACAAGGAAGAAACACTGAAAAATGTGGCGTTCAAGTTTGTGAACGAACGCGATTTTATGACAGCCCTTATCCGCACCATCGAAGGTGGCATCCGGGGGTTTGTGGCCACCAAAAGACAGGCCGAGATCCTTTCGCTGCGAAAAGAGATTGTAGAATACGTGAAAGAAGGCATTGATACCGTGGTGGAAACATGGGGATTCCATTTGCTCGACCTTCAATTAAACGATATTACTTTTGATGAAGCCATTACCAAATCGATGGCGCAGGTTGTGGCATCAAGCAACTTAAAAGCTGCTGCCGAAAATGAAGGCCAGGCCTTGCTGATCACTAAAACAAAAGCAGCAGAGGCCGAAGGTAATGCCATTAAGATCGCGGCAGAGGCCGAAAAAATTGCCGCCCAGCTGCGCGGACAGGGCGTTGCTTTATTCCGCCAGGAAGTGGCAAAAGGGATGAGCGAAGCTGCAAAAGAAATGCAACAGGCCAATCTTGATGCTTCGTTCCTGTTGTTCAGCATGTGGACCGAATCCATAAAAAACTTTGCCGAGAACGGAAAAGGAAATGTGATCTTTTTAGACGGAAGCACCGATGGCATGCAGCAAACCCTCAAACAAATGATGGCCATGCAGCAGATCGAAAACACCAAATAACCGGAGCTAGTCCTCTTTCCCTTTTTCGCCAATAAAATGATCGTGCGGGAACTTAAACAGCACGTTGAATGAAGTTAACGAACCGTATATTTTAGTAATATACTGCTGCATGTTCACCTTTTCTTCGTCACTCAGTTTATCATGGGCATTAATACGTTGCTCCATCACACGCAGGCGGTCGCGCAGCATCACTATTTTATGAAAAAAGGTATCGATGGGCATTTCCTTCGGGGCTGCATCTTTATCGCCCGGTTTCAGGATAAGCTTACCCCCGGTCCATTTATTACCAAGGCTTACATGTTCGGGCATTTCCGTCCAGCGCTGCAAGATCCCGATCAGTGTGCGTTCCATCTCTGCATTGCTGATCAGGTTTTCGGGTGGTTCAACAGCTTCCACCACTTCAAGCACATTGTGCTCCCGCGAAATTTCTTTACGCCCTTCGTTTATAAAGGTAACGCTGTAAAAATCCGTTTTAACATTTACCACTACCCCATCGCCATAAGTAGCGTGGCGCACGCGTGAGCCTATTCCTAATTCTTCCATTTTATGTATCA
The DNA here is from genome assembly GCA_040385895.1 of Bacteroidota bacterium. GTDB lineage: Bacteria > Bacteroidota > Bacteroidia > UKL13-3 > UKL13-3 > UBA6183. The sequence continues at coordinate 8,713 of JAZKGM010000041.1, read as the reverse complement.
ATTAAACCTGCAAAATGTTGATTAACCACTTATTTCAAAACCAAATATGATCCCTGCTATTAATGCAGCATAAGCAAGGTGATCATGAGCGTACCTATTACGATAAACACAAAACCGGTCGTATTGATCAACAATATAACCGATGATTTCAGGAAAGAAACCATCCAGAACTCTTTATATAATTTAAAGTGCGCCCGGTAGAAATAATAGACCCACAGGATGACAACGATAGCTAAAGACCAGGCAAAAAACAGGTCGTTGGTGCTTTGTTTTATTATTTCATGAGCCTGCATCCAGTCCCCAACAGTGATGGCAATAGTAAGACCTGTAAACACCAGGAGCAGGGATGAAAAATAGTGCAGGGTAAAAATAGCATGATCAAAATACATCCATTTCTTTTTTCCATGAAACACCCACAACATCAATGCAAAAAATGGCATGTACACAAACAAGGCTTTTGGAAAACTTCTTGCCAGTGCCTCTTCAAAAACATGTTCGAGCTGAAGCGGGGAATACTTGCTTCTTAACTCAATGCTCTTTTTACCATTCCAATATTCAAACATGCTCAGCTCATTTAATGTTCCCTTTCTTGCCTCCCGGGTAGAATCCAGCTGTTCTATCGTTTTATAGGTGTTTGAATAAAACAGCCCGTATTCATCGTCAAACGTGATGTGATCGAAGGTGTCGTTCATGATCGAATCCACAATGGCCTGCTGTTCGGGGGTGTAGGCCGTATGTTCCTTTTCATACTCAGGTAAAAAATGCGGCAACAGGAAGGTAACGAAACTGATAAAAATATACATGCGCACCGGTGGAATATAAGTGATGCGCTTACCCGCCAGGTAGGTTTTAGAAAGATACCCGGGACGGAACAACAGGTATTTCATGCTTCGCCAGAACTTACCTTCGTAATGGGTGAGGTCTTCTACAAAGTGCGCCAGCAAGCCGCCAAACGATTGCCTCGTTTCTATGTTTTCCTGCCCGCAGTGCGTACAAAATTGCGCTTCCACCTGGTGGCCGCAGTTTAAACAGGTTTTATCGCTTCTTTGCTTATGGTGATTCATTGCCCCGAAATTAACTTTTTAACCCAAAAAGAAAATTAAACCGCGTCCCCCATTATATCAACACTAAAATAACAGTTGTGTATAATGTCACCTCACGGGCCATTATTATTGATCATTAATTTCAAGCGTTATGGCATTAAGCAGGTTCTGGTCGTACATTATTGTTTGCAGTGTGGTTTACATTTTTGTAATGCTGGGTACAGGCCGCATGTATACATTAAGCGCACTGGTTAATGGCAAACAGAATGATGCCGTTGTGGTATCGGAGGTAGAAGCTTCAACCCTACGGAACACCGATACTGCTTTGTACGCAGCGCTTAAAGCCAATAAAACAGTAGCACTAAATGCCGACAGTTCTTACACGCTGCTGGATAACGGAATTGCCCAGCTCAACTCGGGCAAACAGGCAGCTGATGGCATTTTTCCTACCTGCAAAAATACCATCATGGACATCTGGCTTCCGCTCATCGGCTACCTCACTTTTTTCTGCGGCCTGCTTAACCTGCTTAACGATTCCAATGCCATCACCAGGCTGGCCAATATCCTTTCCCCCTTCTTTACGCGCGTATTCCCCGAATTGCCCAAAGGCCACCCTGCCTATGGATTTATGACCATGAATTTTGCTGCGAATTTCCTGGGGCTTGATAATGCATCAACCCCCTTTGGTTTAAAAGCCATGGAAAGCATGCAGGATGTGAATCCCGATAAAGAGCGGGCAAGCAACAGCCAGATCATGTTCCTCTGCCTGCATGCAGCCGGTTTAACATTGATCCCAACATCCATTATCGGCTACCGGGCTGCGCAAAATGCCACCAACCCGGCAGATATCATGCTGCCCTGCATCATCACTTCCTTTATTGGCACCCTGGCTGCATTAATTTTTGTAAGCATCAGGCAACGTGTTAACCTGTTAAACATGGTTGTTATCGGTTTTGTAACAGGCGTTAGCGCCATTATTGCATTTTTGTTATTCTACATCAATAAGCTGAACGGGATCGAAAAATTTCATTTCACCGGTAACCTCAGCAACGGGGTTTTATTATTCATTATCCTGGCCATTGTTGCGTATTGCATCCTGCACGAAAAAATATTCAAGCTTAATAACACCAACATCTTCGACTCGTTTGTGCATGGCGCCAAAGACGGGTTTACTACAGGTGTGCGCGTGTTGCCCTATATGATCGCCATGCTGGTGGCGCTTAGCATATTCCGCAATTCGGGTTTAATGAACATTGTAATGGATGGCCTTACTTCACTGATGAACGTGTTCGGTGTCGACCCGCAAATTATCAAAGCTATTCCGGTGGCCATTATGCGGCCTTTCAGTGCCGGTGGTTCGCGCGGCTTTATGCTTGATGCCATGAAAACGTATGGCCCGGATAGCCTGGCCGGGCAATTATCCTGCCTGTTCCAGGGGGCTGCCGAAACCACTTTTTATGTGGTGGCGCTTTACTTTGGCTCGGTGAACATAAAAGACAGCCGCTACACGCTGGGCATTATGCTGCTGGTTGACCTGGTGTGCGTGCTCACTGCCATTTTTGTATGTAAAATTTATTTTTAAGGCAATGCGGGCGTGATACCCGGCAAGCGGTTTATTCCTCAGCCATTATCGCGGCATTCCATCAGCAGCAGGTCTCCCTCCCCGTGTTCGATCACCACCATGCCGTCTGCCGCTGCACTATTGCTGCTGCTTGTGCGGTAACCCAGCATTAAGGTATCATTATTCATATTGTACAACAGTCCCCGGGTGGTAATTCCATGCACGGAACCCACCGGCATAATAGATAAAGGCGTATTTGCGGTGTACCATTTCTGGTATTTTTTCGGCAGCTGGAAGATCTTGGAATAATCATCGAACAGCACGATCCTGATCTTATTGTTATAACGCACCAGGTCGGTTACGTTACTCAGGTTATGATCGGCCCTGCGCCCTGTGGCCCAGATAATATTCACCGCTTCAAATCCCCGTTCGATCAGGTATTCGATCCCCTTCTGAAGATCCGTTTTATCCTGATCGGGGGTATGAATGACCTTAACAGCCTGCTGGTTTTGTATGGTTTCCAATGCATGGTTCATGCTGTCAAAATCGCCAAGCAATACATCTATTTTTATGTTCAGGTCGATCACCCGGTTAATGGCCCCGTCAAGCACAACCACAAAGGGGCTCCATTCCAGCAACTGGCCAAGTAATTCATTCGAACAGCTTTCGCCATTGGCAATAATTAAAGCGGGCTCCTGCCCTTCGCGTATAATATGGTGAGAAGACATGGAAGAAGTTTATAGTTTAGAGTTCATGGTTGATAGTTCATAGATCATAGCAGAGGTGTGGGATTTTGAATGCTGAATTATGAATGGGACACATTGTTTCATCTTCTCTTTAACGCATCTTCACATTTACTTATCGTACCACCACATCTTTAATAATTTCTGCACCGGCTTCTTTATTCACGAGCTCAACAATTTTAAACCGCTGGTAATTCAGTTCCTGCCTTAAAGCAGGCGATTCGATCTGCAGGTGAAGCTTGCCTTCGTGGAAATACATTTTATTGGTTTGCGAAGCAATCAACTTTCCCACGATTTTTTCCCAGTTATTGGTGATGTTCACCTCCATCAGCTTCCCATCCATTCTTTCGCTTTTGAAAAAATCGCCAATCGCTTCTTTTAAGGTCTGGTCGTTGTCTTTGCGCTTCTTAAACATTGTTGTCAAATCTCGTTAATTGTCCCGTTATCTACCATAAAATATTTCACCTCCACCTGGTTGATGGTTGAAAATACCTGCTGCACCCGTTCATAATGCGTATCGGTGATTAAGATCTGCCCGAAGTCATCGTTGGCGATCATCAGCAGCAACGCTTTTAAACGATGCTCGTCCAGCTTTTCAAAAATATCATCAAGCAATAACAAAGGCTTCACCGTTGTTTGCTGTTTCAGGTATTCATACTGGGCCAGCTTTAATGCGATAATAAACGATTTCTGCTGCCCCTGCGAGCCCATCTTTTTCAGCGGAAAACCGTTAATAGTAAATTCCAGTTCATCTTTATGCACCCCTTTGGTGGTGCGCTGTGCAGAGCGGTCGTTCAATGCACTTTGCTCAAGCAGCTGCGTAAAACCGTTCAGCAGCAGGTCGCTCTGGTAAATAATATCCACTTCTTCCTGTTGCTCGGAAATGAGCCGGTAAAACCCATTTACAATGGGGATGTAGTGTTTTAAAAATGCTTCCCGCTTTACAAAAAGGGGGGTGCCGTGCTTATCCAATAGCTGGTTATAGGATTCAAGCAGGTCGTTGTCGTAATAATTGCCTTCGGCAAACAAACGCAGTTGTTTGTTGCGTTGCTCCACCGTGCGGTTGTATAGCAGCAGGTTACTGAGGTAAACCTTATCAACCTGCGAAATGATGCCGTCAATAAAACGCCTTCGTTCTTCACTGCCTTCATGCAGGAGCATAATATCGTTGGGTGTAATGATCACCAAAGGATATTGCCCGATATGCTCGCTGAACTTTTTTACTTCATTATTGTTCAGCTTCAGTGTTTTTTTTCCCCTGTATAAAACCAGCAAAGCTTCCTCGTCCAGGTTATTGCGGTCGTATTTGGCCTGTACGCTAAAAAAATCGGTGCCGTGTTTTACATTTTGTGCATCAACGGCATTAAAATAACTTTTGGTGAACGATAAATAATAAACCGCATCCAATACATTGGTTTTGCCTGCCCCGTTCCGCCCCACAAAACAATTAACCTGCCCGCTCAGCTGCATGACGGCCGAATGATAGTTCTTAAATTGCTGGAGCTGTAATGTTTTTATGCGGAGCATGAAGGGCAAATATAAAGGAAGGGCCGCCACAGATTGCACAGGTCACGGATTAATTAGGTACAGGAGTGACCTCATGTTTGCAATGATTTGATTTTCTGTGAAGTGCAGCAACAATTGAGATAATCTGCACAATCTGTGGCTAATATGCACCTAAGGCTTTGCACAATGCATAAAATTGTTAGTTTTGCAGCTCTTGTAAAAAAATGGCTAAGACAAAATTTACTAAAGAAACTTACGAAGGCTGGTATGAGCAAATGTTGCTGATGCGCAGGTTCGAAGAAAAATCGGCACAGCTTTATGGTCAGCAAAAGATCAAGGGTTTTTGCCATTTATATATAGGCCAGGAAGCTGTAGTGGCCGGAACGGTTAGTGCTACCCGCAAAGACGACCGTCATATCACGGCTTACCGCGATCATGCCCACGCCATTGCATTAGGCATTCCGGCACGCCAGGTAATGGCCGAGCTTTATGGTAAAGTTACCGGTTGCAGCAAGGGAAAAGGCGGCAGCATGCACATGTTCAGCAAAGAGCATAACTTTTTTGGCGGGCATGGTATTGTTGGCGGGCAAATTCCCTTAGGTGCGGGTATTGCTTTGGCCGACCAATATCGCGGTGGCGACCAGGTTACCATTTGTAGCTTTGGCGATGGTGCAGCACGCCAGGGGGCTTTGCACGAAACCTTTAACATGGCCATGCTGTGGAAGCTCCCGGTTATTTTTATTGTTGAAAACAACGGGTATGCCATGGGCACTTCGGTAAAACGTACCACCAACATTGAAGACATGTCGGTGATCGGTGCGGGTTATGGGATGCCTAGTTTTGTGGTGGATGGCATGCAACCGGAAACCGTACACGAGGCCATTGCCGAAGCCGCAGAACGTGCCCGTAAAGGGGATGGACCCACTTACCTGGAGATCCGCACGTACCGTTACCGTGGACATAGCATGAGCGACCCGGCCAAATACCGCACAAAAGAAGAGGTTGAAGAATATAAAAAGAAAGACCCGCTGGAAATTGTAAAAGCCACCATGGAGAAGCTCAAATATGCGGATGAAGCATGGTTCGAGAAAATGGAGGAAAAAATCGAAGCCATTGTGAACGATTCGGTTGAATTCTCAGAGAATTCGGCCTGGCCTGAACCGGAAGCCCTTTGGGAAGATGTGTATGTACAAGCAGATTATCCGTTTATTAGAGAATAATTTATTATAATTGCCCCCCTTATTACCTGATTAAGAATTGATATGACAGACAAGAAAAATAATTTAGATTTAGACGTAGCATTGGCCAACACCCAACATAAGGTGGAGGACTTTTACACGAAAAACAAAAAAGGCATCAACATTGCCATGGTAGCGGTGATAGCCTGTGTGGCTATTTATTTCGGTTTAAAGAAATTTTATTTCGAGCCAAAAGAAGCCGAAGCCCAAACAGAAATTTTTAAAGCGCAGTATTACTTCGATGTGGATTCATTTGCATTGGCTTTAAAAGGTAACGGGAAATTTAAAGGCTTTGCCGATATAGCAGACGAATACAGCGGAACAAAAGCAGGAAACCTGGCACATTATTATGCAGGTGTTTGTTTGCTTCGTACCGGTGATTTTGCCGGAGCTATTGATCAACTGGAAGGTTTCAGCACAGACAATAAATTGGTTGGCCCTTTGGCAGCAGGCCTTTTAGGCGATGCTTACATAGAAACCAATGAGCGCGAAAAAGGCGCCAAGCAATACCTCAAAGCAGCACGCATGAGCAAAAACAAACTCACCTCACCTGTATTTTATAAAAAGGCAGGTGTTGCTTACGAAGCGCTTGGCAATTATGGCGAAGCGGTTGATGCCTACACCAATATCAAAACCGATTATCCTGAAACACAGGAAGGACAAGATATAGAAAGATACATTGCCCGTGCAACTGCACTAAAAGACGGGAAATAATTAATTTTAATTTAATATGTTTGAAAGCCGGAACACCTTGTTGTTCCGGCTTTTTGTTTTACTGATTAATCCTTACCAGATGCTGAAATATATTGCAGGCCTGGGCCTGCTTATCCCTCTTTTTATTTTTTCATGCAGCAATGAAAAAAGCACAGACCAGGCCGGGGCTGATAGTGTGCGGATCATACTTCCGGATACCAATAAAATGCCTGAAGGCGAATTTGGTGATATGGTGAAATACGGGCGGAAATTAATGCTCAATACCGCCTATTATATCGGCCCCAAAGGCATTGCAGGCCAATACCTGGGCAACAGCATGAACTGCACCAACTGCCACCAGGATGCAGGTACAAAACCATTCTCCTTGAACCTGATGCGTTCCCACGAACGTTACCCGCAGTACCGTGCAAGGGAGAACCGTGTATTAACCTTAACAGAGCGGGTTAATAATTGTGTGATGCGCCCGCATAGCGGAATACCCCTGCCCCACGATTCGAAAGAAATGACCGCGATCCTTTCTTACCTGAAGTGGATCAATGAGGCGGTAGTAAAAGAAAAGGCCTTTAAAGGGGAAAAGAACCTGGAAGTAACGCTTATGGACCGTGCAGCTGATTACAATAAAGGCAAAGAAGTTTATGTAAGCAAATGCCAGAGGTGCCACGGTGCGAACGGTGAAGGCATATTTACTGCCGATAGCGTTACCTACACCTATCCGCCTTTATGGGGAAAATACGGATACCAGCCTGGATCGAGCATGCACCGGGTGATCATGCAGGCACGCTGGATCAAAGCAAATATGCCGCACGACCTTGCCAAATGGGATAAACCTCTTTTAACCGATGAAGAAGCGCTTGATGTAGCTGCTTTTGTGAATTGCGATAGCCTGCATGCGAGGCCAAATCCTAAAACATTAGATTACCCGGTGGCTAAAACAAAAGCCATTGATTATGGCGTTGGCCCTTTTGCCGATACCTTCAGTGCTTTTCAACACAAATACGGACCTTACCCACCCATTATCGATTACTGGAAAGCAAACGGCTTAACCCCCAAATATTAGATCACACATGGTGATGTTTCGTCATCTTGAGCATAAAGAAAAGCCACAGATCTCACAGATGAAGCAACAGCCTTAAAAAAGCTGGTGGAATTAAAATGCTGCAAGCAACATTTAAGATCTGTGCAATCTGTGGCTGAAACAATGGTGTTTAAAGCGCATCATTTTCTTTTTACAAAAGTGCTTAAAAACAAAAAGCCCTCCCGCAAGCGGGAAGGCCATCTGCATACCTAAACCTTATTATTTAATAATTATTAAACGATAAGTTTTTTCTGATCGGTCAGTTGAGATGCGCGTGAAATACATTCCGGCATTCAGGTCTGAGGTCTCAATATGAATGGTGTTGCTTCCGCTCATCATAAATTGTGATGGAACAACTTTTACTTCTCTTCCGCTTAAATCGTACATGGTAATGGTAACGCTTGTGCTTTCTATAAGTTCAAACTCCACATTAGCCACGTTTCTTGCAGGGTTAGGATAGATCTTTACACTGCCCACGTTTTCAACTTCTTTTAAACCTACACTTCCCTGAACGTGCACTGATTGGGTGATCGTACTGTCTCCGCATGGCGACATTACTGTTAACCTGACTGTATATACACCGGTATCTGAATAAGTGTAAGTAGGGCTTTGCAGGGTTGAAGTATCGCTGGTAGATGCGCTTACACCAAAGTCCCACATAAATTTCATGTTGTTTCCCAATGAACCGTTTGTGAACGTTACAACTTTATCATTTTCTGAAGCATTGAATGAAGCAACCGCAGCAGCTTTCAGGTAAGGGCCTGCATTGTAGTCTTCGCTTTCAGGGGCAAAGTTAGTCCAGCAATCGCTCCAGTTAGTTGTAGCACCGAACG
>JAZKGM010000040.1:14730-23543 GCA_040385895.1 Bacteroidota bacterium | reverse complement strand
TTGATCTGGTAGATGTATACATCCTGCGGACATACCTCACCCGAGTTCTTAACCTTACCGTTCCAGCCGATATCCGGGTTGTTTGTGCTGAATACCTGTTGTCCCCAGCGGTTGAACACGAACACCTCGATGGTTGCAAACCCGTCTGCATACACGCGGAACACATCGTTACAATCCGAGAACGTAGGGTCGGCACAAGGTACACCATTGCCACCGTCAACCGGCCTGAACGCAGAGGGGATGAACACCGTAATATCCGGGTCGATCTCCACATACCTGAACGTATCGTGTGCACACTCGTAGCCGTTATACTTACTGATCGCACGCAGCGTTACCAGGATCTTGCCATCCGATGCAGGGAACTGGATGTTGCGCGGGTTGGATTCCGTATTGATGCGCGGGGTGATCGTATCGGTTGGCTTGGTCGGGTCAGGACCGAAGTTCCAGATATAATCCATCGGGTTACCATCCCCTACCGTAGATTTGTTGTTAAAGCTGAAAAAAGGCCTGGCTATGGTGGTGCGTTTCGGGTCAAAATCAAAATCAGCCACCGGGATGGCCCTCACCCGAACCACCGTATCCGAGAAGTTGGTACATTTTGCAGGTGTTTCCACCACCAACCGCACATTGTAATTGCCCCAGCCCGTAATTGTCCTGGAAAAAGCAGAATCCGTTTCCAGCACCGTGCTCATATCATCAACAAACCATTTATAGGTACTGCCGCCAATACCGGCACCTGCTGCACCCATGTAAAAAGTAAGCGGTGCACAACCCTCCAGGCTATCGCCTAAAATGGCTGCATTCGGTTTGGGGTGAATATCCATGATCACCTCTTTGGCATCCGAAGGACACACCCCGTTACGGGTAATGATCACCGTGGCCTTAACCAGCCTTTGGTTTGCATCGGACGTGGTAAAGGTATACTTAGGGGTAAGGATCGTATCATTATCAAGCTTGCCTGTTCCGTCCGTGCTCCATTTCACGCCAAAATCAGGGGTAACAGTAGACGTGAGCAGGAAAGGAGAGATCGAATCGTAGTTACACTTAGGGTCCACCGGCAACACCGTTAACACCGGTTGTTTCTGCACATAGATAACAGAAGTATCCGTGCCTGTACAGCCCTCGGCAGTGGTCACACTATACACGATGGTATGGTTATTACCCGGGATAACAGCAGGCGCCTGCGCATTAAACTCACCGGTTTGCGAGATGCCCGGACCACTGAACACACCCGGGTCGGATACCGTAGATGTAGTGGTCATGGTTAGTGGCGGATCAGACTGGCATAATGAAGGTTTATCAGGGCTCAGGGTCACTACCGGTGATGCAATCACCGTCAGGTTCAAACTATCCTTCACCTCGCAACCACTGGCAATGTCCCTGTAATATAATTTCCAGGTTCCACCGGCATTAGGCACCTGGCCATGACCGGGGTTAAAAAATAAGCTGTCGCGGATGGCCTGGCTGATATTGACCTGGCTTCCCGGAGGGGCTGCATACCATTTTGATGAACCCGGGATAGAAGTGGTACTGCTTGCAATCGCCTTCAGAGAGATCTCAAACTCCGGATCGCTGCGGCAAACCCTGATCGCTTTGCCCGGGGCACCGATCGTTAGCTTAGGCGGCTGCCTTACCGTAAAATCAGCATTATCAAAATTAACACAGCTCAGCTGGCTTGGTATGTTATAGTTTAACGTATAGGTATAGCGCAGCCGGTTGATGTTCGGGAAAATGTTCAGCCCGGTTCCGCCCGGGGCTGCCGGGTTAGGGTTGAAGGTATACGTAATGTTGTTTGTTCCGCTGCTGGTTAAGCCGCCACCCTGCACAACAGACCAAACTCCGATCTTACCCGTCAGATCGACAGGTGAGGCATACTGGATGCTGGCATTGGTGTTTAACAGGTAGCTGGAACCGGTGGTACAAAAGCTCTGGTCTGCACCTGCGTCTATTTTTGGCAAAGGGTACACCTTGATCTCCAGCGAATCCTCCCTTAAACAGGCTCCTTCCGAAACAGGGCCGCGGTAGCTGTATTTAACCCAGAAACGTTTCATCACCAGCTCCCCGTTATTGGCCATGTTGGCTATGATCGTATCGGCTGGCAGTTTGCCCAGGCTGTCAACGAACAACAAGGTGTTTGAACCCACCTCTTTGAGCCCGCCCGGGGCTGCACGGTAGCTCCATTTTCCTATCCCCCCGATCTGGCTGGCCGGGCCAATGGTCACAAAAGGCATATAAATGCTGTCGGTAGAGCTGCAGGCTGTAATTAACGTAGGCCGGGTGATATTAGGCTGCTGTTTGGCACTTACCCGCACCGTGTCGGTATGGAAACATTCCTTATAGGCCCGTGAACTATCAGGGTACGCCAAATAGGCCGTAAGCAGGTAGTCGGTGGTTACCCCGGGGGCAACCCGCACCGAGTCAACATAATTTTTTATTTTAATGGTAAAAGGGGCGCCTATGGTGCGCATCTGCTTCCATTCATATTTATACCCACCGGTGCCTTTTATGGTCACCGTATCCCCAGGGCACACCGAAGTGTCCTGGCCGGCATATGCCGTTACCGGGAGGTTAACAAATAGTTTGATCGTGTCATACATCTGGCAGCCGAATGTATCGGTCATCAGCTGCACGAACCGGCCCGAATCATTGCGCGTAATGCTCTGGCCTGTTTCGCCTGCCAGTAAATTGCCGTTCTTATACCAGGCATAGCTCCTGATGTTGCCCGAGTTGTTCCCTCCGTCTATTTTCAAACTGTCATACGAACAGATCCGCAGGCTGTCCATGATCGTTGGCCGTGGCAGCTGTTTGATCGAAAGGATCATCGAATCAAGGCTGAAACAACCATATGCATCCTGCACCCGTAAAATATACTTGGTCTGAACCGTATCACCGGCCGTGTATACCCGGTTCTGTAAAAAATTAGGGCCGTTCACCGGCTGGCCTGACGTATTGTTCCTGAACCAGCGGTACGAATAAGGACCCGTGCCCCATTGCGCTTTGGCTTCCACGGGAACCGTATTGAACTTACACACAAACGTGTCCTTTGCAAAGGCCTGGACCACCGTATCTACAGAGATCGTATCGAACAGGATCGTTTCGCAGAACGTGCCTGCTTCGGCACCCGGGGAGCGGGCCGTGATCTTTACCAGGTATTTGCCACCCAGCTTAAACTGGATCGTATCGGCAAAGATGATCCGGGGAGATGTGCCCGAACCGGTAGGGTTTGCTGTAAAGGTGGTTTTGGTATAAGCACCGTCAATAAAAGCATAATCATAGGGCGACTTGGCAATTTCCATCTGGGCAAACGTGAGGTTCTGACGAACATCCACCTTGTACATCCGGCCTATGATCTTGCCGCACCGTAAGCTATAATCGGCAATAAAGCTCACTTTGGGCTTGGGTTGCACTTTAATACTGAACGCACGGATCACACGCCCCGGGTTAGGGCAAAAGTTATCTTCGCCCTGTATGGTTAAATAATACGGAAGGGTGCTGCCGTCACTTTCTTCGGTCTGCCAGCAAAACTCATATGCATCTTCCCGCGGGCGGGGAGGCGTGGCCGGGTTATAGATCGGCTTAAAGCTTACCTTGCCCGGGCCCCTTACGATAGACTGGTTCCAGCTTAAAAACGTGGTGTCGATACGTGGAGGGCTGTTGTTGGGCTTAAAATCGGTGTCTTTTGCCGTAACCTGGAAACAGATCTTATCTCCTGCGCAGGTGGTCCAGTTATACCTGGGCCCTCCATTGGGTGCTGACGGGCTGGTGCTGAACCGGGGCGGGTTATTGCCCAGGCAGGGGATCGAATAGATCTGCAGGTTGCGCATGGTGATGCCCACGATAAATGGCACATAATTGCCCGAACCGACCGGCCGCTCTTCATAGCTCCACTGGGTGATCCGCACGCTTATATCGCCCCCGATGGGCTGCGTGGTGGGGTTGCTCGCATTTAAGGCAAGGTCGCCATTGGCCGAATCCAATACCACGAATGGCTGGCCGGGATAACCCGAATGGGGCGGTGAGGTGGTCACCAATGGAAAAGGCCATCTTTCACTAAAAGGAGTGTTATAAGGAACTACTGTGTTAGCAGCCTGTAACGACTTAATGATCTCATACGATAATGAATCACGGTCGGGGTCTACCGCACCCATGTTGAAGATATACTCCTGTCCTGCACAGAAAATAGCCACCGGCTCGTTTTTCATCACAGGGGAGTTATTGATGCATGGGCTACCCGAACGGTCAAGGATATTAATGGTGCCCTGGATGTAAAACTGAGGCTGGCCCTGTACGTTAACCGTACTGTTGCGGCAGCAGTATGACCATCCGATGTCCCAGTAAGGGCAAGCATTGGCTGCACCCAATGAAGGTATGCTCAGGTCGAGAATACCTGTAAAGGTATAACGCTCTATGGATGGCTTATAGCCTCCTGGTGTAACCTGGCCGAGATTATCACAGGAATTTTTGGCGGAGGTACCGCAACGTACAATGTTTCCTTTTCCTACGTCTTCAACCGATTGAAGCTGCAACACCGTACTCACGCTGCTTGGGTTAGAAACACAACCATTGGGGTTAATACCGCCTGCACTTATCTGCGGACTTGGCGTGGCTGTAAGCGTTTGCGGGCAGCTAAAGCTGCTACAAAGCCAGGCAGCCCCGTTATCGCAATACCGGTATACGGTCAGCTTAATCGCCCATTTCCTGGGGCCTATACATGTATACTCGATATCGCCCCCGGCCATGTGTGTTGCATAGCTATCGCTTATGCTGCACCAGGCCACCAAAAGAAAGGCGATCCAACGCATGCTTTTACCGGCTTTTATGGTAAATCTATTATTCATAATCGTACTGTTTACTATTTAATATTGTTTAACAACTAGTCTTTCAAAAATATTAAATAGCCTACTTAATATTTTCTTAAGAATACAAATTAGGAACCAGGAAAAAAAGAAAAAAGAAAATTTTTAGGATTGTGCTTTGGCATTTGAGCCAAAGCCCTGTTAATCTAAACCAGCCGTACCCGAAGCAGGGATTAAGTTCCCGAAAGCATGGATATTACTTTTTCGAGGTTTGTGATAAAACCTGGTTGTATACCGCTTCATACTGAGGCACAATATGATCGATGTGAAACTCCAGCGCGCGTTTTTTGGCGTTGGCTTTAAATTGCTTCAGACGTGTTTCATCGCTTAAAATAAAAATTGATTTTTCGGCCATGGCATCCACATCTCCCACGTTGCATAAAAACCCGGTCACCCCGTCTACATTCAACTCAGGAATTCCCCCGGCATTGCTGCTCACAACAGGAACTTCGCAAGCCATTGCTTCGAGTGCTGCCAGTCCAAAACTTTCCGTTTCGCTTGGCATTAAAAACAGGTCGCATACCGAAAGGATTTCTTCTACGGGATCTTGTTTTCCAAGGAATATAATGTTATCGCACAGGTTAAGCTCCCGGCAAAGCATTTCTATATTCTGTCTTTCAGGGCCATCCCCAACCAATAAGAGCTTGGCTGAAATTTTTTCAAGCACCTTTCCAAATGTTTTTACCACATCTTCTACCCTCTTCACTTTCCTGAAATTGCTGGTATGCACCAATAATTTTTCGCCCTGCGAGGAAATGGCTTTCCTGAAATGTTCGCGTGGCTTTTTACTGAAACGTTCAAAATCAATGAAATTAGGGATCACATGAATGTCTTTCTGAACATTAAAGTGTTTGTATGTATCCTGTTTTAATGAGTCTGAAACCGATGTGATCGCATCTGACTGGTTTAATGAATAGGTAACAACAGGTGTAAATGAAGGGTCTTTGCCGATCAGGGTAATATCGGTACCATGTAATGTGGTGATGATAGGAATATGTACCCCTTCGCTTTCAAGGATCTGCTTGGCAAATACGGCAGCCGATGCGTGCGGAATGGCATAATGAACATGAAGAAGATCAAGCTTTTCAAATTTAACCACATCAACCAAACGGCTGGTGAGCGTAGTTTCATAAGGAGGATAATCAAATAAGGGATAGCTGCTTACGTAAACTTCGTGGTAAAAAAGGTTATTGGTAAAAAAATCAAGCCTGGCAGGTTGCTTGTAGCTTATAAAATGTACCTGGTGCCCTCTTAATGCCAATGATTTTCCCAGCTCTGTAGCCACTACTCCACTTCCACCATATGTGGGATAACAAACAATTCCTATTTTCATGTTTAAAAAGTGAACAAAGATGCTGTTTTACCTTTGAGTTTTTATATCAGTTAATCTTATGCCGGTTTTCAGCTGCTAATCTTCTATTGTTATCGTATCTAACAACTCGTTCAATTCATCAAAATCTTTTATCCCTGTTTTTTCTTCCATACCACCTGAAATATTAAGTGCAAACGGCTGGTACACGTTAATGATCTCTTTAATGGTTTCATCCGATACATCAAAGCCCCAGATCACCTGGTTGTTGGCGAACAGTTCTTTAAGCTGCATTTCGGTTAAATGGGTGGGCAAACCACTATTGTAAAGATGGAACGCATCACATACCTCTTTATACGACTCTATTTCTGTTTTCAGCTGGTCGAAATCAAAAACAGAAATATCTATTTTTTTAATGATGGGTTTGCCGAAGGCAGGAAGTTCGTCAGGTAACAAGCGGTTATCCAGCTCTATCACATTTACATTCAACAATTCGCTGATGTCGTTGATCTCGCTGAATGATTGATGGCCAAATTCGGCCACGATGTAGCTCCCTGTGATCCAGTCCATCATTTCTTTTGCCTTTATCGGGGCAATGTAATTGTGGCCGGAAGGGTCAAAACAAAAACCAATGTAATTGATCCCAACGGCTGCCGCATACCTGGCGTCACTCAAATTGGTTACATTTCCCAGTTTTATTTTTGTTAAAAAACTCATGCTGCGAATGTAAGGTTTTGGCAACTCAACCTGTTCATCTTCTTTGAAACTTACGCTACCTTCATTTTTTTGTAAGCCCCTTTCACCACAATGGGAAATACCAACAGGATCAATACGGTTGCTGTGATAAGCCCGCCTATAATCACTATGGCCAACGGTTTTTGCGTTTCGCTTCCAATGCCGGTTGAAATTGCTGCGGGCAACAACCCGATAGCGGCCATCATTGCGGTCATCACAACAGGACGGATGCGGGACGAAACGCCAAGCCGGATCGACTCATCGAGCGACAACCCATCGTGAAGGTTCTTTCGGAAAACGGAGATCAGGATCACCCCGTTCTGCACGCAGATTCCAAACAAGGCAATAAAACCCACCCCGGCTGAAATACCAAAATTGATGCCCGTGACCTGCAATGCCCAGATCCCACCGATTATTGCAAACGGTACGTTAACCAGCACCAATGCAGAGTCCATTACATTCCCAAATAAAATAAAGAGGATGATGAAGATCATGACCAGTGAAATGGGAACCACCTGGGCCAAACGGCCGGTTGCCCGCACCTGATTCTCAAACTCTCCTGTCCAAACGATTTCGTACCCTTTGCCAAGTTTCACCTTTGCATTCACTTTCTTCTGGGCTTCGGCAATGGTGCTTCCAAGGTCGCGCTCGCGCACCGAAAATTTCACCCCGATAAAACGTTTATTGTTATCGCGGTATACAAATGCCGGCCCAGTAATGGTGCGGATGGATGCAATTTCACTCAAGGGGATCTTTTGCCCGTTTAAAGTGGGAACCAGTAAACGCTGGATGTCTTCTTCTGTTTTACGGTATTCTTCGGGATAGCGGATGCGGATGTCGAACTTACGTTCACCTTCATATTTTAAGTTGGCCGTTTTACCGCCAATGGCCATTTCAATAACAGCCTGGGCATCGCTTACTGCAACTCCGTATAAACCCATCTTCTGGTCGCTCAATACGATCTGCATTTCGGGCTGGCCTACATTACGCAGGATACCTGCATCTTTTATTCCCTGTACATCCTGGATCTCGCCCAGCACTTCGTTGGCGATGTCGTTCAGTTTATCAAGGTCGTCACCAAAAATTTTCACTGCATTGTTGGCATTCATCCCTGCAACTGCTTCCGCTACGTTATCAATAATGGGCTGGGAGTAATTATAGTTGATGCCCTGGAACTGCTTCAGTTTTTTATCCATTTCTTCAATCAGGTTATCGGTGCTGATCTTACGTGCCCATTCTTCCTTTGGTTTTAAATTTACCTGCATCTGCACATAATAGAACCCGCTTGGATCTGTACCGTCATTAGAGCGGCCTGTTTGAGACAATACACTGTTCACTTCCGGAAATTCGCTCAGCTTGGCGCGCAGGGTACCCACCATTTTTACCGTTTCGTTCAGCGACATGCTCATGGGCATTTTTGCTTCTACCCACAATGCACCTTCATTGAGCTGCGGTAAAAACTCGGTTCCTAAAAACCGCGCAGAGAACAAGGTTAAGCACAATACCACACCTGTTACGATCAGTGCCACGCGTTTACGTGCATAACAAAACTCAAACCCGCGTTTTACATATTTCTGGATGAATTCAACAAATACATTGTGTTTTTCTTTAACGTTCCTGTTCAATAAAATGGAACACAGAACAGGCACCAGCGTAAGGGTGAAAATAAGCGCACCCAATAGTGCAAAGCCTAATGTAAAAGCCAGGGGCGAGAACATTTTACCTTCCACTTTCTGGAAAGCAAAAATGGGAAGCAGGGCTGTAATGATGATCAGCTTGGAAAAGAAAACGGCTTTACCCAGCTCACCACCTGTTTTCTTAATTAACCCAAGCTTGGATAATTTATTGAAGCGCTCCATTCCTATGCGGTGAGAAAGCGCATCGAGCGTAACAAAAATGCCTTCCACCATGAC
>JAZKGM010000040.1:0-14720 GCA_040385895.1 Bacteroidota bacterium | reverse complement strand
ATCCCGAAATCTACCGCACCAAGCGATAGTAAGTTTGCGCTCATTCCCTTTAAACGCAGGCAAAAAAATGCGAACAATAAAGCAAGCGGAATAATGATGGATACGATAACAGTGGTTCGCCAATCGGCCATAAAAAGCAACACAATAACAGTAACCAGCACAATGCCTTCGAGCAGGTTATGCATAACGGTTGTGGTGGTATAATGCATCAGGTTATCCCGGTCGTAAAATGTTTCCATCTTTACATCGCCAGGCAGAACCCTTTCATTTAAATCGGCAATTTTTGCTTTAACGCGTTGCAATACTTCACTTGGGTTCTCGCCTTTTCGCATCACCACGATCCCTTCCACCACATCGTCATTTTTACCCAGGCCTACCTGCCCCACACGCGGTGCGTCCGCTTCTTTCACATCGGCCAGGTTCTTCACCAGCACCGGTGTACCGGCAATATTTTCAACGATTATATTTTCAATGTCTTCGATCTTATCCAGCAATCCGATGCCGCGCACCACATAAGCCTGGCCATTTTTTTCGATCACATCGCCTCCCACATTCAAGTTGCTTTTTGTTACAGCCTGGTAAACATCCAAGGGAGTGAGTTCATATTTTGCAAGCAATGACGGATTCACCTGGATCTCATAAATTTTTTCACGCCCCCCGAATGCCACCACATCAGCAACACCTGAAACTGCACGAAGCTGCCTGTCGATCACCCAATTCTGCAGGGTTAAAAGCTCGCGGGTATCTTTGGTCTTGCTGGTGAGCACGTAACGGAAGATCTCTCCTGTTGGTCCGTAGGGAGGCTGCACTTCAGGCTCCACACCTTCGGGTAGCTGCACGCTGCGCAACTGGTTATTGATCTGCTGGCGCGCGAAAAAATCTTCTACATCATCTTCGAAAATAATTTTGATCACAGACAGCCCGAACATGGTAATGCTGCGCACATTGGTTTTGCGCTGCACACTGTTCATGGCCACTTCAATGGGCATGGTCACAAAACGTTCTATTTCCTCCGCGCTTCTTCCGTTCCATTCCGTAACCACAATGATCTGTGTATTGGTTACATCCGGAAAGGCTTCTATGGGCGTATTGAGGTATGACACCACACCTGATACGACCAGGATCAACACCATAAAAAAAGTGAAGAACTTATTTTTAAGCGAGAAGCCAACTATGTTTCTGATGAATTTATTCATTGTTAGTTTTTACTAAAATTTTGTATGAACCCGTAAGGCAAAAATGTTAACCGGACCGCGGTCTTTATTGTACGCGGGGTTAATCACAAACTGGTAATCGGGGGTAATAAAAAAATGATCTTCGTGGATGGCGAGCTTATAAAAAAGTTCAATGATATTTTCGCGGCCGTAATTAAGCTTGCCATCGCCTACCATAAAGCCAACACCTCCGGCATCCAGGTAAGCGGTATGATCCGTTGAAATGCCGTTGCTCACAAATGCAAGCCCGGCAAGGTCATGCGCTCTTTTCCACTTACCTCCCTGTAAGCTCAACCCGGCTGAAAAGCTGTTATCAATTTAGTAAACATCCAAGTCTCTGTTCTTCCATCGTTATAACTTGCCCGTGCAAACACACCTGCATAATCAGATATTTCCTTTTCTACATTCACCCCAAAACCATACTTGCGGTTTCCTTTTTGCCTGGTAAGGATCACATCAGGCGTATCGCTGTTTTGGGAAGCCAATGCCACTGCATTTTTATATACCCCCATGTCTGCACGGTTCATAAAGGCAAGGAACCTGATCACCCCTTTTCTTTTTGTACCCCACCTGTAGTCGGCCTCCGCCTGTTGAGCGAGCGCATTTTTAAGATCGGGATCCATGTTAGATGCATTTGCCGTGCGTGGCACCATGCTTGCTGCATACCGCAATGAGACCTTATTCAGCTTCAACTCTGCCACCGCGCCCCAGGTATATCCGCGCGTGTTTGCAGCATAATCGAATGCCCCGTTTCCCATCAGGCTCCAGTTAAGGAACTGTGTCCGCGGATCGTGGCTGAATGAATTGTTATCAAAAAAATCGCTGATCGCAAATCTTCCGCCAATCAGCCTGATGTACTTTTCGGGAATGTATGCTGCCACTGCATTGTATTCTTCACCACGGTAACTTTTCTCCATACCGAGTGGTATATATTTTTCGATAAACAAACGCGCCACATAGATCTGCGGTTTTGGGTTTCCCACCCGGAACGTTTCGCCATTGGGAAAACCGGCCACACCCGTGGCCCGCCTAAGACCTGCCCCACCGGCTATTTCGGGGTTGAAATAAATAAAGGTGTTACGGAAAATTTTTGCCCCGGTATAAAAAGTGGTGGTTAAAGAGGTCTGGGCCTCTTCATGCTGTTGCAGGCTGTTCGCTCCGCTATAGGCCGCAGAGAACCCCGGATGATACTGGGTTACTACAGTTTGCTGAAAGCGCAACTGGTACCAGGTGGTATCGGACTGGGTTTGCGCTTTAACAACAGCACAACAAGCAAACAATAAAACAATATGTAAACCGGCCTTAATCATTCAATGCATCATATATCAGCAACTGGTTTTTGCTGATCACTTTTTCGCCATCTTTTAGTCCTTTGCTGATGTAGGTAACACTTGTTCCCTGCTTGTAAATTTCCACTTCACGTGTTTCGATGTTGTACTTATCCTTAAAGATCATGATGTAATTTTTGCTCTTGTCGAAAATTACAGCCGATGAAGGCACAGCAAGCATATTAATGCCTTCGTTGTATTTCAACCCGATGGTTGCATTCATTTCAGGTTTCAATAAATACCCGAGGTTGTTTAGCTTGATGCGCACTTTCATGGTACGTGTCTGCGGATCGAGAATGTTATAGATCTTATCAATATGTCCTTTAAATAGGCTGTCGGGATAGCTGAAAGTCCTTACTTCCGCTTCCATTTTAGGCGTGATGCGTGAAATATCGCTTTCGTAAACATTGGCCGAAACCCATACATCATTGATCTCTGCGATCGTAAAAATGTTGTCCGACTTATCGGAACGCAATTGCATATCGCGGTTAATTTTCTTTTCGATCAGGAACCCGCTTATGGGCGCCCTTACCTGGTATTCTGATTTTTTATCAATGCCATAAATGCTGAAGATCTCCTTTAAGCGGCTTAGCTCTGCCTGGTTCTTGCTTACTTCGTTTTTGGCCGAAAACACATCTTTTTCGGATGCCAGCTTGCTGTCAAACAGGTCTTCGGCAACGCGCAGGTTCTTTTGCGATACCAGCAGGTCGTTTTGTGCATCGATCAGCTCGCGGTCGTAATCGGCCACTTCACCACTTCTTATAATGGCCAGGATCTGTCCTTTTTTTACATAATCGCCAAGCTCTACATTTACTTCAGCCACATTACCGCCAAGCAACGGAAAAACCTCAACCAGTTTGTTTTCATCGGCAATGATCTTACCCACCAGCTTCAACTGGCTTTTTACGGGCTCCATATTTACCGTTGAGATTTCAATGCGTTTCAGCATGGTATCGCTTAACACAAATGTTTGCGATTCGTCTGTTACCACCTCTTTTTCCCTGCAGGAAACAAGTGCACAGATAGCCACCAGTACAATGGCCAGCCTGTTAACGGAAGAGCTCTTCGCCAATAACATAATTAAGTTCTTCATAAGTTTGTATTCTTTTTTCTTTCAATTTATTTAACTCCTGTATGCTGGTATTGTAAGCCTCAAAAAAGTCGGTGAACTCGATCATAGAGATGTTCCTTTTCTGAAAATTACTGAGGTACCCTTCATTTAATAATTCTATGTTGGTCCCGAAATCCGCATCCACTTTCCGGTACGATTCTTCGATCAGTTTTAGTTTCTGGTAGGTGGCCGAAACTTCATTGCTTACCGAATTTGTTTTATTCTGCACCTCGGCTTTATATTGACCTGAAACAGCTTTGGCATATTTTATATTTCCCTGGTTCCTGTTAAAAACCGGGAGATCGAAACCCAGCGTAATGCCCGAATAATTGTTTACATAACTACCCGCCTGGTCGTAAACAGCACCAATATGAAGGTCGGGAACGCTCAGTCTTTTTTGCAATGAATAGTTGAGGTCTGCCTGCTGGCTTAAGTTCTCAGTCATTTTCAGGTCAGGGCGGTTGGCGAGCGCTTTGTCCAGTAAACTTTTAAGGTCAAGTTTGGATGTGCTGTAACGATCAAGCTCGGTTTGTGAGGGGATCACTTTTACGGGAGCCGAAACCTGCAACAAGGTTAAAAGCGTTTGCTGTGCATCAAACAGATCGGAAACCACCTGCGCACGATCGTGGTTAAGCTGGTAATAAAGTGCTTTTAAGCGCAATACTTCTTTTAAAGGAATATTTCCCTTTTTGCTCTGCACTTCCATCGCTTCGATAATTACGCCCATCTGCACCACCTGCTTATCGAGCTTTTCAATAACCTGCGAACTGAAATAGATCGCGTAATAACTGTTGTGCAATTCGGTTTTAAGCGCACGCATCAGCTCGTAAAACTCGAACTGGCTGAATTGTGCGTTTGCTTTGGCAAGCTGGATGAGCTTATTGCGTTTGCCTGCCAATGAAACCACCTGCTCGAGGCCAATGATCTTCTGCCCGTTCTTACCTGCATCAAAAAATTTGTCTTTATCCGGGTTATATAAATTCCATTCGGTGCTTAATGTGGGATTGCCCCACAAACGGGCCTGCTGGATCAATGCTTTTGATGCATCTACTTTATAGCGGGCAGCAAGCAACATCAGGTTGTTATTGATGAAGATACTATCGGTTCCGGCAAGCGAAAGCGTAAGTGTATCCTGGGCCCGGGTTGATGCGGTAACAAATAAAAATAAGATGAAAATGAGTTTTCGCATAATTATATCTGGGTGCAAGTTGGAACATTAACCTTAAGTGCTGCTTAAAACCCACCTTAAATATGGCTTAAAATTGCGCTGCTGAGAAGGTGATCTGCTGATTTGCTAAGAGGTTACCATAAGTGAACGGGTGATTAAGGAATGAAGGCCGGCAAATCAACCAATAACCGATCAGCTATTTAATAAGCAACACAAAAAATTGATTGTTGCCCCCGGCATTGCTGTATGTTAGCGTTCCTTTATGAAGATCGACAATACGTTTGGCAATGGATAAGCCAAGCCCGTATCCTTTTACTTTTTCTGCATTACGGGCGCGGAAGAACGGCTGCATCATGTATTCGGTCTCGTCATCGTTAATTACCGGGCCATCGTTGATAAAGCAGAAATCAACCGCATCCTCTGTCGCCTTAAGTATAATGCTTACTTCTTTGTGGACGGCATATTTACAGGCATTGCGCAGCAGGTTTCCGAGTGCGGTTTTTAACAGTACTTCATTTGCCCTCACCAGCAATGCTGTTTCATTTTGGGGCATCCCTCCGAAACTAAACTGGATCATATGACCGGGATACAGCTTTTGCACCTCGTCCATCACCTCGAACAACAACTCATCGGCACGTATCTGCGGGAGGTTCAATGCATCTGTTTCACTTTCATACTTGCTTAGCAGGAGCAGCGCATTGGTGAGTTCCACCAGGTTGCGGTGTTCTTCATTCAGCGATTCGATCAATGTGCGGTATTCTGCCACTGAAAGCGCTTTATTTAAAGCAGATTCGCAACTGGCTATCAGGTTGGCAAGCGGGGTACGCAGCTCATGGGATGCATGCTGGATAAAACTCCGCTGGACATTAAAGGCGGATTCGATGCGGTCGAGCATGTTGTTGAAGTTTGATGCCAGCTGGTTCAGTTCGTCTTTGCTTTTATTAACGGGCACACGTTCGTTGAGCCTGTTCTGCCTGATGCGCGTGATCTGCTGGTTGAGCACATCAATGGGTGCGAACGATTGTTTTACATACACATACGAAAGGAGGGCCGTAAGCATTAACGCCACGATGTATGAAATAAGCAAGGTGTAAAGCAGGTTCTCCAGTTTATTTTCACCATAGGTATCATCGGCAGATGCGATCACGATGCCCTGCTTTCCCTGGTGCTTCACCATGAGGCCCACTACCTGCAGGTAACCTTCATTATAGCGGATCGCATTTTCTTCTTCGATCCTGTTCAACAGTTCTTTTGAATAGGATATGGCCTGGTCGTCTATGCTGCTGTAAATAAGCTTATGGCTTGCATCAAAAATGAGCACCTTTTCATTGTACAATTCATTGATGGTGTTTTTATCGATCACCTTCAACAGGTTGTAATCAATCTCTTTTACTTCGGTGAGGAACCTGTATGTGGTTAGTGCTTTTTGTTCGAGGCGGAGAAAAAATTCGTCTTCTTTAAACGTTTTATAGGAATAATAGATCACCGTATAGCTCACCAGTAATAAAACAGCCACCAGTGCCGTAAATAATATGGCCGAGCGCACTTTAAAATTAACCGAGCTTAAGGCAAACTTCATTATTCTTTTATAAAATACCCGAAGCCGGGCTTGGTATGGATCATGGCATGACCGAAGGGCTTATCTACTTTATTCCGCAAGAAATTAATGTACACTTCTATCGTATTTGTCCCGGTATCGAAATTGATGTTCCATACTTTTTCCGCGATCTCTGCTTTTGAAACGATGCGTCCCTTATTGCGCAGTAAAAGCTCAAGCAGCATAAATTCTTTTAGCGTAAGGCTGATCTCCCTGCCTTCGCGCATAACCGACTTCGTGTTCATATCTATCACCAGGTCGCCCATGCTCAGCACATCGTCCATGCTTTGGTTCTTTTGCATGCGCCTGGTAAATACTTTGATGCGGGCCAGCAATTCGTTGAGGTGAAACGGCTTTACCAGGAAATCATCCGCACCCGCATTAAAAGCTTCCATCTTATCCTGGATCTCGCCCAGGGCTGTGAGCATAATGATAGGGACATCCCGGTTTTTCTGCCTGAATTCCTTGCACAGCTCCCACCCGTTCTTATAGGGCAGGTTTATATCAAGCAATATTAAATGATACCCGTTCTTATTGAACAAGGCTTCTGCAATTTTGCCATCGTAGGCCAGGTCGGTTTCATAACCGCTGGATGCCAGTTCATCACGAACGGTCTTTCCCAGTTTAGGGTCATCTTCTACGAGCAGGATCTTTATTTCGTCAGGCACAGGTTTGATTTATGAACTCAAAAATAAGAATTACCCGACAGGAATGGGATTTTTCTTGTGTTTACATACGGAAGTTTCTAGCTGATAGATCATAGTTCATAGCAGGGAAGGAACCATGAAGGACACAACGATCGCACAGCCTGATTCCCGTAAGCCGTAATGCGTAAACCAGAAAGAGATTGCCGCGCTTCGCTCGCAATGACATATTCCAACTTCCTACTCCGTGCTCCCGATAGCTATCGGGACCTCGCACTTCAACATTCCTTATACACCATGTTATACAGGTCAAAGCCTTCGGCCCAGTAATCTTTCACTTGCTCTGTTACCTTAAAACCAGATCTTTCATAAAACCGATAAGCCACCTGCGAGGTCCTTACCGTTATTTTTTTCACCCCTTTGCTTGTTTTAAGTATATCAAGCCGGTGCTTTAAAAGTAAAGTGCCCAACCCCTTTCCCTGGAAATCCGGGTGCAGGATGTCCCAGCTTATTTTCCCTGACGTTCCGTCTTCAGCAAAGTTAATTCCACCACATCCCACTACTTCATTGCCTATTTCAACAACAAAGTACTGTTCAATTTCATTGTCCAGGTAATGAACCAGGTCTTTTTCTTCTTCCGCTGCAAAATAAACAGGCGTGTTTAACCTGAGCAGGCATAAAACAGCTTCCTTATCTCCGGGTTTGTATGCACGGATGTGTGCTCCTTCTTTCATCATCTAAAATGATCTTTGTCCAATATGGCAAAGCTGTAATTATCCACCCATTGGCCCCGTATGGGCAATATGCCCCTGTGCAAGCCTTCTTTTGTAAAACCAGCCTTTAGCAAAACCTTTGCAGAAGCTATGTTACCGGTGGCGCAGCCCGCTTCTATGCGGTGCAGACCAAGTGTACGGAATGCAAAATCCAATACTGCCTTTAAAGCTTCCGTGGCGTATCCAAGCCGCCAATAAGAAGGGTGAAGCTTGTACCACACTTCGCCCCTGCTGTATTTTACATCACCAATATTCAAACCAAACAATCCCATCAATTCATTCTCCCTGTTGCAGATCATAAACACATATTTCTTTTGCGGGGATTCACCTTTCATTTTCACCCAATCATTAACCAGCTTTTCTGTTTGTGCAATATTTTCCGGAATGCCCAGCGTGTTATATTCATCCACTTCGGGAATGACATGCAATAGATGTATCAGCCCGGCATCTTCCGGTGTTACTTCACGCAGCAACAAATGTTCTGTTTTCAATTCCATTTCAGAACAACGATAATAAGCGCATCCGCCCGATAATTAAATACGTATACAAGATTATTGTTGCAGCACCCTGCCATTGTTTTGTTTAATATTGCCCATGTCATTTACTTCTCTGGGCTTACCACCTTTATTAATGCAGGCATTAGCAGCGCAAGGTTATACCACCCCCACACCCATTCAGCAGCAGGCCATCCCGGCTATTCTTAACAAGCAGGATGTATCGGGGATCGCCCGCACAGGGTCGGGTAAAACGGTAAGTTATGTGCTACCTGTGTTGATGAACATCGAACGCAGTAAGGTTAAAAACCGCCATGTGAATGCATTGGTGGTAGTGCCTACACGGGAACTGGCTGTGCAGGTGAATGAAGTTTTTGAACAGTTCGCTGCAGCCTTTCCGCAGCGCATCAAAACCTTAGCCGTGTACGGTGGCGTTTCCATCAACCCGCAAATGATCCGCTTGCAAGGTGTACAGGTTTTAGTGGCTACACCCGGAAGGTTGCTGGAGCTGGTTGAAAGCAATGCAGTGAGCCTATCGGAAATAGAGGTGCTGGTGCTGGATGAAGCTGATAAGATGCTGAACCTTGGTTTTAAAGAAGAGATGGACCGCATTATCACTTTGCTTCCCGAAAAACGGCAAACGCTTTTGTTTTCGGCTACTTTAAATGAAGAAGTGGCAGCCATGGACAAGCAGCTGTTGCGATCGCCTCTTGTAATCAGCATTGAAGCAACAACTGACGATATTGAGCTCATCACACAAACAGCTTACCGCGTAACGCCCGATAAAAAAGGACCTTTGCTGCGTTACCTCATCAGGCATCACAACATGAAACAGGTGCTGGTGTTCACCTCATCGGTGTACCAGGCCGATAATGTAACCGACAAGCTGTGCAGGAACGGGATTGATGCACGGGCCATTCACAGCAAAAAAAGCCAGGGGGCAAGAACCGAAGCACTCAATCGTTTTAAGTCGGGTAAAACCACTGTGCTGGTGGCCACCGACCTGCTGGCAAGGGGAATCGACATCGAGGTGTTGCCTTATGTGATCAATTACGAACTGCCCCGTTCGCCCAAAGATTATATCCACCGCATTGGCCGGACAGGCCGGGCCGGAGCTTTGGGTGAAGCCATCTCATTGATCGCTCCCGAAGAGGAACATCATTTTGAAGTGATCCAGAAAAAGATGAAGAAACGGGTGGAGATGAAAGAGGGTGAAGGCTTGGTTTGAGGGGAAGTCCATAGTTAACAGACCATGGTTCATAGCAAGGGAATTACCAATTAACATTTCAACCACTAACCAATTTATAGTTTCCTACTGGTATACCATTCGATTAACACGGGATTGCCGCGCTTCGCTCGCAATGACATATCAACCAGCAATCTTGATTTCCTTATTTTTTGTTAATGAGTTGTTATTGCGTTCCCACATCATTTTCATTCCTGTATATTCGGTCATCATTCCATACCTATGCGATACATCCCGTTAAGATCTTTGCTTATTATCCCCGCTTTTCTCCTGCTTGTTTCGGGTGCGGGAAGGCACGACATATCTCTGAATGCGTACTTCGAACTGGCAAAGGATCCTGCATTTGCCTGTGCGGGTGAATTGCTGCTGGGCAACGAGCCGGTAAGCAGCTGCGTGCTGATCGGTAAACGTTATGTAATGACCACCGCACACAGCCTGCGTGAAGGCAGCAAAAAAACGGTGACCAAAAGCGTAAGCACGCCTTTAGGGATGCGGCCGCTGCAGGTGCCTGTTTATATGTATACGTCAAAGGCAGAAAAATTAAGGGTGAAGCTGGATAACAGAACATTCCGCTGCAAGCAGCTGTTCATTCACCCGCTGTATGCTGATACGTTCGGAAGCCTGGAGAATTATGATATTGCCATACTGGAGCTGGAAGAGGAAGTAACAGGCATTAGCATTCCGGCCCTGTACAACGGAAACATGATGAACAAGCGTGGCATCAGTGTGGGTTGCGGAGAGGTAGGTACGGGTGATGATTACGATGGTAAAAAGAAATACAAGCTCCGGAAAATGGCAGGGGAGAACATGATCGATTCGGTAACAGCGCTGCAACTATGGGCCGACATGGACCACCCTGATTCGGCAAACTTTAACCGCACAGGCAGCGAAAAACCTTTACCTCTTGAATATATGGGATTACAGGGAGACTGCGGCAGCCCTTTGTTTGTGCAGGAAGGCAACACCTATTACCTGGCAGGCATCTCTTTTGCACCCTCCTATTTTAATGATATGTATTATTTCGGGAGACTGCATGGCACCAATTACGGATTTATTACCGGCTGGACAAAGATCTATGTGGTGAAGGATTGGATGAATAGCATCATTCCAAAATAATCCTCATTTCTTTTTGCTCGACTTTGCCAGCGGATTGAACTGAAGACAAAGCCCTAACCAGTATTCGAGGTCTTGTTGTTTTTTAATGCCCTGCGCTGTAACGGCCACATAACCTTTCATTACTTTTGTTCCCATCTGCATGGGCAGCACTTCATCACGTTCCACTACATTTGCATAATCGCCTTCACTCAGCCTGCACAGCAGCACATCTTCTCCTGTCTTTTTATCGGTATGCGTGCCGCACAGCAGCTTATCATCCACCATAATGCATACGCCCATGAACATCTTTTTTTCTGAAAATGTGATGTCCCGGTCGAGCAACACTTCCCTGATCCTATTTAATATGCCTTCGTTGTATGCCATGCTGCAAAATAATAAAAATGCGCCTTTTCTGGCCTTTTTGTTCGCATGGTGTTCGCTCTCTGTTCGCATGGTGTTCGCATTTGTTCGCATGAATGCGAACAAATGCGCAGGAAGCGCGAAAGAAGCACCGACACATCTTAAAGACAGGATGTATGAAAACTAACGCATGTTAGTTATTAATGATCAATGAATTATTCCCGACAATATTTACTAAACAAAAACAGGAGCCCTAAAGCTCCTGTTCTCATTTATAAACATGTACTTAAAATCAGATTATGAACTGCACGTTACACAACCTTCTTCCATGCTGCACGAAGGCGCATTGAAATCGGTGGTGATCTCATCAATGCTGTTACCTGATAAGGTGGTGATGGTGGCTGTAGTCGGGATCACCGGGATGATCTCGTTGTTCCCTTGTTTCTCTACGGTGAACTGCACGGCTTGCGTTGCGGCTTGC
This sequence comes from Bacteroidota bacterium, assembly GCA_040385895.1. Taxonomy (GTDB): domain Bacteria; phylum Bacteroidota; class Bacteroidia; order UKL13-3; family UKL13-3; genus UBA6183. The sequence goes on along the minus strand of JAZKGM010000040.1, from coordinate 3,209 downwards.
GTACGTAGATAATACATACCAGTTTTCAGTCCCTGGCGCCATGCATAAAAATGCATTGAAGTGAGCTTGGCCATGGTCGGGCTATCCACAAATAAATTAAGCGACTGCGACTGGCAGATGTACGCTCCACGGTCGGCAGCCATATCAATGAGGTTGCGTTGTTTGATCTCCCAAACGGTTTTATACAGCTCTTTAATTTCTGCGGGAATGTTGGAGATGTTCTGGATCGATCCATTCGCTGCGATGATCGCATTTTTCATGTCGTTGTTCCACAAGCCTAATGCCACAAGGTCTTTCAATAAATGCTTGTTCACGATAATGAACTCCCCGCTCAACACACGCCTGGTATAGATATTGGAAGTATACGGCTCAAAGCATTCGTTGTTGCCCAGGATCTGCGAAGTAGAAGCGGTTGGCATAGGGGCCACGAGCAATGAATTGCGTACCCCGTATTGCATTACTTCTTTTCTCAGTGTTTCCCAGTCGTGGCGGTCGCCTGCTTCCACGCCCCACATATCGAACTGGAAGATGCCTTTTGATAAAGGCGATCCCTGGAAGGTTTCGTAAGCGCCTTCGGATTTCGCCAGGTCTTTACTGGCCGTCATGGCCGCGAAGTAGATGGTCTCAAAAATGTTCTTGTTCAGCATTTTTGCATACTCGCCTTCAAAAGGCAGGCGCAATAAGATGAACGCATCGGCCAGGCCTTGTACGCCCAAACCGATAGGACGGTGGCGCACGTTCGAATAACGCGCTTCTTCCACCGGGTAATAATTATAGTCGATGATCTTGTTCAGGTTTTTCGTAGCCTGGTAGGTCACTTCATACAGCTTTTCAAAATCAAACCTTCCATCCGTTACAAAACGCGGCAAGGCGATCGAAGCCAGGTTACACACAGCTACCTCTTTGGCATCGGTGTATTCCATGATCTCGGTGCACAGGTTCGAGCTTTTAATGGTTCCCAGGTTTTGCTGGTTGCTCTTTTTGTTGGCGGCATCTTTATACAGCAAGTAAGGCGTACCCGTTTCTATCTGCGAGTCGATAATAGCAAACCACAGGTCCTGCGCTTTTACCACCCTGCGTGCACGTCCTTCGGCTTCGTATTTCGTATACAAAGCGTCAAAAGCTTCGCTGTGGCAATCCTGCAAACCTGGTGCTTCATTCGGGCAGAACAGGCTCCATTCGCCATTCTCTTCCACGCGTTTCATAAACAGGTCGGGAACCCATAAGGCATAGAACAGGTCGCGTGCACGCATCTCTTCTTTTCCGTGGTTCTTGCGCAGGTCTAAGAACTCAAACACATCGGCATGCCATGGCTCGAGGTAAATGGCAAAAGCGCCTTTGCGTTTTCCTCCGCCCTGGTCTACATAACGGGCCGTATCGTTGAACACACGCAGCATCGGGATGATCCCGTTGCTTGTTCCGTTGGTTCCCCCAATATAGCTTCCTGTAGCGCGTACGTTGGAAATGGCCAGGCCGATCCCTCCTGCACTTTGCGAGATCTTCGCGGTTTGTTTCAGCGTATCATAAATGCCGTCAATGCTGTCGTCCTGCATCGAAAGCAGGAAGCACGAGCTCATTTGCGGCTTAGGCGTTCCTGCATTAAATAAGGTTGGTGTGGCGTGGGTGAACCAGCGCTCGCTCATTAAGTTATAAGTACTGATGATGCTTTCAATATCTGTTTTGTGAATACCCACCGCTACGCGCATGTACATGTGCTGCGGGCGTTCCACGATCTCCCCGTTCACACGCAGCAGGTATGATTTTTCCAGTGTTTTAAATCCGAAATAATCAAAGCCGAAATCGCGGTCGTAGATGATCGAGCTATCAAGTAATTCTGCATGCTCGTTGATCACTTCCATCACATCATCTGCAATCAAAGGCATAATACGGCCCGTTGCCTTGTCTTTATATTCATGCAGCATGCGCATGGTATCGGAAAATGATTTGCGGGTGTTCTTATGCAGGTTGCTGATAGCAATGCGGCTGGCCAGCAAGGCATAATCAGGATGGCGCGTGGTTAACGATGCGGCAGTTTCCGCTGCCAGGTTATCCAGCTCGGTGGTGCTCACGCCTTCATAAATTCCTTCGATCACTTTTTTGGCCACATCAATGCCGTTCACCAAAGGGCTTAAGCTATAGCTCAGTTTTTCTATCCGTGCAGTGATCTTATCGAACTTTACACTTTCTTTTTTTCCGTTTCTTTTTATGACGAACATATTGAATGCTGAATGTTGAGTTTTAAATGTTGAATGTTAAATGAAGGGCGTTGCCTAAAAGTCCTCATCTAAAGAAAACGTTGCCGATTCTTTGTTCCCGCCCGACATAACGCCTGATTTCTGGTAATCGCCCACGCGTTTTTCAAAGAAATTTGTTTTTCCCTGCAGGGAGATCATTTCCATAAAATCGAATGGGTTGGTGGTATTGTAGATCTTATCATACCCCAGCTCATCCAGCCAGCGATCGGCCACAAATTCGATGTATTGCTGCATCAGCTTGGCGTTCATACCGATCAACGCAACAGGCAGGGCTTCCGTAATGAATTCTTTTTCGATCTCTACCGCATCTTTTATAATGGATTGAACCTGTGCTACGCTCAGCTTGTTTTCAAGCATGCTGTATAATAAACACGCAAACTCGCAATGCAGGCCCTCATCCCGGCTGATCAGCTCGTTGCTGAACGTGAGGCCCGGCATTAAGCCACGCTTTTTCAGCCAGAAAATGGAGCAGAAGCTCCCGCTGAAAAATATGCCCTCCACTGCTGCAAAGGCAACAAGCCTTTCGGCAAAGGTTCCGTTCTCGATCCAGCGCATGGCCCAATCTGCTTTTTTCTTCACCGCAGGCACCGTATCAATGGCATGAAATAACTTATGCTTTTCGGCATTGTCTTTTACATAAGTATCGATCAGCAAGGCATAGGTTTCGGAGTGAATGTTCTCCATCATGATCTGGAACCCGTAAAAGCAGCGCGCTTCAGGAAGCTGCACTTCGCTCATAAAATTAACGGCCAGGTTCTCGTTCACAATCCCATCACTGGCGGCAAAAAAGGCAAGCACATGAGATATGAAATGACGTTCGCCATCATTCAGGTTGCTCCAGTCTTTCAGGTCGGATGAAAGGTCGATCTCTTCGGCCGTCCAAAAGCTGGCCTCATGTTTTTTATACATCTCCCAGATACGCGGGTAATTAATGGGAAGAATGACAAAGCGGTC
>JAZKGM010000039.1:0-4649 GCA_040385895.1 Bacteroidota bacterium | reverse complement strand
GTTGCGCCTGCTGAAATTATTTGTATTCCTTGTTTTCACCGTAAATTCACCTTACGCTTTTTCCAATGAGTTTAATGCGTTATTGTATTCCGGTAAGTGGGCAAATGCAAAGCTGTGGTTATTGAAGCACCGGAACGAGCTGAATAGCCGGGAGTATTTTATCAGTCACCTGCAGGTTGGTTATTTTTTAAACGAGCACGAGCTGTGCCGGGCATACTGCGATTCATTAAAACAGGTCCAGGATTTTGAGCAGTCCCTTTCTGCACAGGTCACTTATCATATCCTGTATTCCAAATATTTTCAATACCACCTTAAGCCCGAAAAAGCGCTTGATCATGCCAAACGGTCGCTTGCTTTTGCAGGAATGATCAATAACCCGTTCACGTATTGCATGAGCTATACCCAGCTGGCCAATGCACTCCGTAGATCGGTGGATGATGCCGGTGTTCGGCAGCGCAACTTCTATGCAGAAAAAGCATACGCACTGGCATTGCTGATGCCCGATAGTTCTTACCTGTATAAGGCAAAAGTGATCCAGACACTGACCCTTATTCCTATCGACCTGCTTTCGAAAGACAACAGGGAAGGAAAAATACGAAAGGAGATCATGCAGAAGCTGGAAGCATCCAATGCTGTTATTTTGAGGCACCACTCCGCACATCCCCAGCTGGTGCACAACTACCTGCTGATGGGCCTGGCAAATGTGGGTGAATTCCCGGATGAAGGCATTAAATATTACCAGAAGGCTCAACAGATGCTCAATGAAATAAATGACGGGAACTCAGGGGTATTAATATACCTGGTGGCTTCGCTCAATCATTTAATGGATGCCGCTTATGAAGTTAAATATAAACAAACCCTTGATGAAGATTACCTGAACACAGCCATTGTGTGGGCAAAGCAGAACATAGACCTTGATGAACATAAACAACGGTACGAAGGGTTCTACCTCTACCGCAGGTACATCGATCATTACAACCCTCCGGCCGAGCAACGCATCGCAAAGCTTTACCTTACCCTGCACCAGCTAACCGGCAATGAAAACTACCTGAACTTTGCCACAAAATACATTGAATATTTCAGGCATAAGCCGATTACACAGGTGGGTAAACAACAAAACCTGTTTGGTATACTGAACAGCATGGCTTTAACCGAAAATGGAAATAAAACAAGTTACCAGGTTAAAACAGACCATACCACCAATATGATCACTGACCCGGAGCGTGTTTCCCGTTTTTTAAATGCAAACCAGGCCATAATCAGTTTTTTCAGTTATGAGGCACAAAGCACAGATAGCATTGTATTCCTGGTTCAATGTATTGAAAGGGAGCGTTTACACACGGTGGTATTAACCTATGCCAAGAACGCAGTACAACCACTTTCAGAAAGTATTTATACCGCTGTTGAAATGAACCGCCCGCTTGAATACAAACAGCAGGCCAACAAAGCCTTCAGGCTTTTACTTGAACCTGCCTTAAAAAAGCTGGGAAAAAAGATCACCCACCTTAACATTATTCAACCGGCATATTTCAGCACCCCGCTCCAGTTTGAAGGCTTTTTAACCGACACATCCGGTACCGGTTTCAGCAGTTTTAACTATGTTTTTGACAAGTATAACGTCAGTTATATCACTTCGTTCACCCATTTTGTAAGCCATAAACAAAAAGAGATTGCCGTTAAAAGAGTAAATGTTTGGAATCCCGATTATGCTTCCACTCCCCTGGCCGAGCTATCGGAAACCAAACAGGTTAACGAAACCATTGCCAACCTGTTTCCAATGCAAACCATTGTGTGCAGCACCAAAAAAAACCTGCTGTCGCAACTCTTGCAAGGACAAATTTTACAGGTTTCTGCTCATGCCAGCGCCAGCTTTGATGATCTTGAGCGGCCAAAGATCTACACGGCTATGCAACCGGATAGTGTATTACTGGATATCGATCTTGAACCTTTGTCCACCAACACGCAACTGGTTATTTATGCAGCCTGTAAAAGCAATGTAGGCAATGTTCAGCATAACGGGATCATAGACGGGTTTACACGGGCCACCTTATCTGCAGGAGCCGGAGGCACCATCTGTTCCCTGTATAATGTAGAAGAGGGCGTTACCTGCGAGATGCTCAGGTCGTTTTACCGGCACCTGGCCAAAGGCTGCAATTCGGCAGATGCATTATACCTTGCCAAAAAAGAACTGAAACAGAAATACCCCAACCCTAAAATATGGCAGGCGTACATCTACACAGGTGCCGAACAAACTTTTAAAAGCACGGCTACGGGAATATCTTTTTATCTTTTTATTGGGCTAACGGTTGCTTTTGCAGCAATGAGCTACTGCTTACTTAAGACGGACTTTAATTGATTTTATCCGTTCTGATTCTTCGGCATTTTCGGGCTTTAAATAACGGATCATTTCTGATGCTTTTTTCTCCTGCCCGGCATCAATATATATGGCTGCAAGACGGATGCGTGCCTTATTATAGAATTCCGATCCGGACCCGATCTTGTTAAAGGCCTCTTTGCTTAGGTTAAAGAAATGGAGCATTTCATAGCTTACCGCGGTATAGTAATAAGCCGTGTCTGTTTCTATTTTTCTGAACAACAAAGAAGCTTTTCCATATTCCCCTTTTTTATACAGCGACATCGCTTTATTGAACAGCACATCATCGTCTGAAAGATAAACAGGCAGCGCATCCTCTACAATATGAAGGGATTTTTGCTGAACGTAGTTGTTAAAATATAAGCCGGCTACCAGGATCAGGCTTGCTGCTGCCACCATGCTCCATGCCGGAATACGGATGAGGCGGTTTTTAACCGGTAATAAAGTGGCCGACTCAATGTCGCCAGCAAAAGAGATCAATGCTTCCCTCGAAAATCCATGGTTCTCCATGAAAATTTTCGCACCGATAAGGTCATCTTCCTCCCCATCGTAATTTTTAAGAAAAGTGACTGTATCCGCCCATTTACGGTCATTACTGCTTCGGGCAACTTCGAGTATTTGTTTTACGTTTAACATATTGAAAGCATGGCTATTCCTGTTAATACGATCAAACTGTCTGAAATGTACCTGCGTATTTTCTTTTTTCCCGAAGAAAGCTGGTTCCTCACCGTGTTATAACTTATTTTTAATGAATCAGATATCTCCTCATGGGAAAAACCCTCGAAGTGCATCATGCAAACTTTTTGCTCGGCCATGGGCAATTTGCTTAATAAAAAGCGGGCTGTTTCATTGTCCCAGCTCCTTTCGGCACCCGATGGAACGCTTTGTTCCGAAGTATTGTTCTGCTGGTAGCTTAAAATGATCTTATTGTGCTTGATCACGTCCAGGCAATAGTTCTTGGTAACAAGGAACAACCAGTTTTTAAATGCTTCTGCAGCTTCAGGTACCCTGCCGCGTTGCACCGCATCCATTTTGATCAGCTTATTAAAAACCTCCATCACCACATCTTTCGCATCATCTTCGTTGTGTAGGTAACGATAGGCCACAAAACCCAACTGTGCAGCATAACACTGATAAACAATGCCTAATGGCTGGTTATCACCCTTCTTAAAGGTTAGTATATTACTGGTAGTAAGGTTGGGTTTCACGATCGGTGAAAATATGTTGTACTGACCAATAGTACAAACTATTTTTTCACTCGTATTAAGTACAGTTTTAACTCTAATAATTTTGGGACAACTGTCCTGTTCTGCAAAGAATAGGTGTTGCACCAGAACTCCCCGCTTAAATCTATCCCCTTTGATTTAAGCGGGTTTCTTTTTTTAATATTCTTTTAATTTTTATATATTTGAAGCACCCTAACGCATTTAATAAATGAACTAAAAATTATAGCGTATTATGAATACGGAAGCTATTGTATTTTATTTAGATGATGACCAGGAAGATCTGTTGTTTTTTAAAGATGCGGCTTCACTGGTAGCCAAAGAGGTAGAAGTGAAAACCAGGATGAACAGTGACGAGCTGTTGCACGACCTGCATAACCCGCCTCCTGTGCCCTCTGCCATATTTCTTGATATTAACATGCCTAAACGGAATGGGCTTGATGTGCTTACCAGCATACGTAACAGGAGCGAGTTCGATCACATACCCGTTATTATCTTCACCACTTCGAACAGCCCCGATGTGATCGATAAAAGCAAGCAGCTGGGCGCCAACCTTTTTATTACCAAACCAACAAACTTTAGTGACCTTAAAAAAGCCATTAAATATACCCTGGACCTGGATTGGAAAACACTGGTGCAGGATCAGTTTCTGTATGGTGTAAACTAATGACTAACTTCGTTGTTAGTATTATTTAGTTTATACTTACCCCCCAACACTGATCAACCTGAATGAATATTAATGATATTGTTAACCGCAGTATTGTCAATCTTGAAAATTGCGAGCATGAACCCATACATATTCCCGGAAGCATACAGCCTCACGGCTTTTTACTTGCTTTTAATTCCGACACATTCATTATAGAATACTGTAGCGAGAATATTGCCAATTTTCTTGCATTTAAACCTGCCGAAGTACTTGGAAGATCTTTCGCAGAACTATTCGGGGACCAGGCCTTTTTTGAATTACAGCAATACATTAACAAAGGCTTTTCCCTTTCTTCCACTCTTTTTAATGTAACTAAAGATCAAACCACGTTTAACTGCACGGTTCA
>JAZKGM010000038.1:0-2806 GCA_040385895.1 Bacteroidota bacterium | reverse complement strand
TAAGTGTATCTGTGATAGAATCAACCTGCATGTAGCCATTCTCCAGGTAGTTTGGCTTACCGCTTTTGTAAATAAATTCCCGGCCCGAACCGATGTTCTGAAACGCAGAAACACGCAGGCCGTATTCGAAGGTTAAGCGGGAACCCAGTTTGGTAGAGTGACTTCCATACACCGCATAATCCAGCGCTTTTTTCTCAGGAAGCTCATCACCAAGGATAATGGATTCAGGAGTTAAAGGCTTGATCTTACCCGGGGCATAGGTGTGATGTGTGGCTGTAAAGCCAAATTTTATGGTGTTCTTAGGGTTGGCAAAATAATTAAAATCCTGTTTCAGCGTAAAATCGGTGATGTGATTGGTACGGGTAAAGTTGAGGTTTTTAGAAATGTCGAGGTCGAAATTGTAATTATAGCTGCTCACAATAAAGCTGGTGTTTGAAAACAGGCGGCTGCTAAAAATATGGTTCCAGCGTATTGTTCCTGTTTGGTTGCCCCAACCCAAACCGATAAGGTTTTGCACGCTTAAGTTATCACGGCCTAAATAACCCGAAAGGTATAACTTATCTTTTTCGCCTAGGGTAAAATTGATCTTTAAGTTGAGGTCACCAAAGTAAGCGCCAACGTCTTTGGTTTGGCTGCTTAATGGGAAGAACAGATCGAAGTAGCTTCTGCGTCCCGAGATCATGAACGAGCTTTTGTCCTTTTGTATAGGGCCTTCAACGGTTAAGCGCGATGACAGCACACCAATTCCCCCGCTCACATTGTAATTTTTCGAATTGCCGTCTTTCATCCTCACATCTAAAACGGAAGCTAAACGGCCTCCGTAAATGGCAGGAATGCCTCCTTTATATATTTCAAAATCCTTGATGGCATCACCATTAAATACAGAAAAGAAACCAACCACGTGCGAGGGATTATAAACCACCGCTTCGTCAAGCTGAACAAGGTTATGATCGATATTACCGCCACGCACGATAAACAAGGTGCTGCCATCGCCTGCAGCCTGGATGCCAGGTAAAAGTTGTATGGCTTTTATGATATCAACCTCTCCCAATAAAATAGGGATCTTTTTCACCTCTTTGATATCCATCTTCACCACGCTCATCTTGTTTTGCTCTACATTTGATGCAGTAGGCTTATCGTCAGTGATCACTACCTCTTTCAGCTCACGTTTATCTTCGGCCAGTTCAAGGTTCAGTTTTTGATTTTGTGCGGTGAGATCCACCTGCAGGGTTTGGTTTGCAAAACCAACATAGCTAAACACAACGGTGTACCTTCCGGCAGGCAGGTTCAGCGAATAATACCCATACGAGTTGGTGGCGGCACCTGTTTTAAGTTCGGTAACATATACCGAAACCCCTATAAGCTCTTCTCCGTTCTTCGCATCTTTTACCGTGCCGCTGACCGTATACTTCTGGCTGCCCTGGGCAAGTGAAAGCAAAGAACCGAAAAGGAACAGCGCTGTTAATATTTTTTTCATAGTCTTGTAAAACGTGCGCGAAAATAAACCGATTCCCTTCTTTATAAAATGGTTTTCGGTTAATTATTCAATCCGATAGGCGAACCCGTGTTTTATAAACGCTAAAACTCAATGCGATAGGCCAGTACAGGTAAAAGACCTGTTTGATAAAAATACTTAACTGTTCCTGTTTTTTTATCAAAACGCTGCCCGCCAATATTTTGGTTATTCGTTGCATTCTGAATATCGAGCGAAAGCGTGCTGGTTAGTTTTGCGTAATTCCGTTTAATACTTATACGTACATCCACCCTGAAATAATCTTTGTTCTGCAATGTAAAAGGATGGCTTTCGTCATACACCGTTTCGTTTTTGCGGATCGATTCTGCCAGGTTAACGGGCGATGTGCGGAAACCACCCACGTATACCAGCTTACCATTTACACCCAACACACGCCCTTTTCTTTTTTCTGATAGTTGCCATTCTTTACCGGCTGTAAATGTGGTGGCATAGTTGGTATTGAAACGTGTATCATACCACTGTTTATTGGCTGCTTCGTATTTCGACTCATACAATGAAAGCGATAACAGGTAATAGAAATTTTTAAAGGTGAACCGTTCTATTGTTAATTCAACCCCGTAATTTTTTCCTGCGCCTTTATTAACCAGTCCATCTTCGGTGTAACCATCGGTAACGTTTAACATAGAAAAGGTATTTGTTACATCTGCCGCTACAGGCACATTGAACAGGTGCTGGTAATACACTTCCGTTTTAACATGCGTATTTGCCGTCAGGCTTATATCGTGGGATAAAATAAAATGATGTGCCTTGGTGAGATCAAGGTCTTTATTGGGCTGGACGCCCGTAAATTTATTCTGTGCAAAATAGGCGCCCAGTGGTTGCAGCTGGCTGTGCAAGCCATACCCGAAAGCGATGTTCTGCTTCGCTGTTACATCATACTTTATCGATGCACGTGGTTCCAGGGAATACGTATTATTTAAGGCAAGGTATAAAAAATGTGCACCGGCATTCGTAGTCAGGCGGTTGCTTAGTTTGTGGTTCCACTGCGCAAAGGACTGGTATGTTTGGGTGGATCCGCTTGTTTGCATAAACGTTTGCATGAGGCCTGAAGAATCATCGCGGTATTGCTTGTTAAGGTCATACGTTAAATGGCTTAATGTAAAGCCCGTTCTTACACTGTTCTTTGCATTAAACTTATGGGTGAACACAGATGTTAACGCCAGTTTTCCCTGCACGTAGCTTTCATCGTAATCGCGGATGGCATCATAGTTCCCGTTCAGCTTGTCTTCAACAAAGGTGTTTTGGGTTCCCGATAATAATACCTTTAATAGT
>JAZKGM010000037.1:4460-15207 GCA_040385895.1 Bacteroidota bacterium | reverse complement strand
CGGAACAACCATCTACACCTACCAGGAATCGACAGGTGGGACCGGCCGCGGCTGGAAGTCCATCAGCAACATCAATAACACACTCGCTTCCGGCCAGGGCGCATTGGTGTTTGTGCGTGGCGACAGAACATTGTCGGGTTGGTCTGCAAGTCCCTACCCGGCACAGAATGAATTAACCATCGACTATACCAGTCAACCGGTTAACAAAGGAACGATCTCCCCTGCGATCACTTACACCAATACCAACACATCAGCCGATGATGGCTGGAATATGGTGGGTAATCCATACCCATCGCAGATCGACTGGAACAGCGTTCTTAAAACAAACCTGTCGCCTTTTTATTATTCACTCGACCCCCAAAGCGGAAGCTATGTGGCCGCCCAGGGAGATAACTTAATAGCCAGCGGGCAGGCGTTTTTTGTGCAGGCCATTGCTGCCGGTCCGGGTATCACCTTTATTGAAAGCTGTAAAGCAAGCACAGGCCCTGTTAATTACTTTAAAACAAGCAATGCAGTGATCACAGCAAACATGATCAAAGACTCTTTAAACTCCGACATGCTTAAAATTGTGTTTGCCACAGGTGCCAATCAGAATTACAACGTGATGGAAGATGCCATTAAGATGACTAATTCGGTGATCAACTTTGCATCGCTGGTGAACCACGACAGCGTGCAGCTGCAATACAACCGCACCCCTCATTTATCAAACCTGTTTGATACCATAAAACTGTATGCCATGGCCGCCAACGGAAACTACAGCCTGAAGTTTTCAGGCATAGCAGATGTGGATCCTAATTACACGGTATTGCTGCTCGATGCTTTTACGAGTAACACACAAAACTTAAGAAGCAACGCCACGTATTCTTTTGCCATAACAAGCAATGCGGCATCTAAAGGCAACGACCGGTTTAAGCTGATCTTTGCCAATACAGGCTCCTTGCCGGTTAAGCTATTAAGCTTTGCCGTGCAAAAAGCAAACAATGATGTGAAGCTAAACTGGAGCACCACCAACGAGAAGAACAGCAGCCACTTCGTGGTAGAACGATCGGATGACAACAGCACATTTACAGTGGTGGGCACAGTTAAAAGCAACGACAACTCATCAACCGTAAACAATTATGGGATGGATGACATCAACGCATTTTCAAACCAGCGCATCAGCGCATTATATTACCGGTTAAAACAAATAGACCAAGACGGAAAAGAAACATTAAGCAAAACAGTCACTGTCAGTAATTCAACATTTAACAGCCGGCATTCAACATTATCCATCTATCCCAACCCGGCAACAAGTACCCTTGTTATAAAAAGCACCGACAAGAGCAGTGCTCCGGTACACATAGAAATAACAGATGCCATGGGAAAGGTGGTTATAAGTGAAACAAGCGGCAAACAAGGCGATCATTTGAAGCTGGATGTGTCTATGCTGCAGGCAGGGGTTTATGTGATAAAATACACAGGTGATCATGAAACGGTGGTAATGAAGTTTGTGAAGGAATAAGATGGGAAATGCGGCAATGTGAAGATGCGATCCGATAGCTACGCATGTGATGTCATTGCGAACGAAGCAAGGCGCAGTGAAGCAATCTTATCCTGATGCATGCCAATAGCCAACAAATAACCAACAGCAACCTATGACAATAACAAGCAACGAAATAATCCTGGTAGGCAGTAAGTTGAATGAGGTAAGAATCGGGTTTAACCAGGTCTATTATTTTAAATCGGATGGAAACTACACGCATTTGTACACCGAAAACGGCAGGTTCACCGAACTGATCTCGATAAAAAGCTTGCTTACCCGTTTGCCGGCACATCCATTCACACGCATCCATAAATCGTATGTGGTGAACAAAAACAAGGTGAGTGATTTTACATTAAATACGGTTAACCTGGGCAAGTATGAAATACCGGTTGGAAAAACATTTAACAGCGAATTGAACTCCTTTTTTGCCAATGCAGGGTAAATGTTTGAGCGTGTGAAGTAATGTATTTGCAGGTTTGTACCTGATACGGGCTTTTCCTTTGTAACGATCGCTTTTCTGAATAAATTAGCATCGCATATTCAAAGTAAAACCCTGACATTTGCCGCATTGAAAAACATTTTAATCATAGATGATGAAGAAAAGCTTCGGGGCCTGCTTGCCAAAATAATTAAGCTCGAAGGTTTCGAAGTTTTTGAGGCAGGAGATGCAAAGGCAGGCTTTAAAAAGCTCGGGCAGCATCACATCGATGTGATCATTTGCGATGTAAAACTTCCTGATGCAAATGGCGTAGAGCTGGCAAAAGAAATTAAAGCCAAATGCCCCACCGTTGAAATCATCATGCTTACTGCGTATGGAAACATTGCAGATGGTGTGCAATCCATTAAGAACGGGGCGTTTGATTATATCATCAAGGGTGATGACAATAACAAGATCATCCCGCTGATTGGCCGTGCAATGGAAAAAGTTGCCCTTGCAGAACGCATACAACAGCTGGAAAAGCAGGTTGGGGAACGTTATTCTTTTGAAAAAATAGCAGGCAGATCAAAGGCTTTATTGCAGGCGGTTGAACTGGCCGGGAAAGTTGCCATTACTGATACAACGGTATTGTTAGCCGGGGAAACAGGAACGGGCAAGGAAGTGTTTGCGCAAGCCATACACCAGGCCAGTCTTAAACGGAATAAACCTTATGTGGCGGTGAACTGTGCGGCCATCAGTAAAGACCTGCTTGAAAGTGAACTGTTCGGTTATAAAGCCGGGGCGTTCACGGGTGCCGCAAAAGATAAAAAAGGGTTATTTGAAGAAGCGAACCAGGGAAGCATTTTCCTGGATGAGATCGGTGAAATGCCGTTGGACCTCCAGGCAAAGCTTTTGCGGGTACTTGAAACGGGGGAATTTATGAAGGTGGGCGAATCGAAGACCACACATGTTGATGTAAGGATCATTTCTGCCACGAACAGGGACCTTAAACAAGAAATTGAAAAAGGACATTTCAGGCACGACCTGTATTACCGCCTTTCGGCCTTCACCATTAACCTGCCCTCCTTAAAAGAACGAATTTCGGATATTGAATTGCTGGCAGAACATTTTTTATCACGGTATGCTGCCAAAGTGAATAAGCAGATCACCGGTTTTCATGCTGATTATATCCTGTCGCTGAAACAATACCATTGGCCCGGTAATATCCGTGAGCTTAAAAATGTGATCGAACGCAGTGTAATACTCAGTGATACAAAAGAGCTTGGCAGGGAAAGCCTGCCAATGGAGTTGCAGAACACCGCTCCTGCTACCAAAGCCGATTCATTATTTTCCATCTCAGGTGTGGAAAAGCTGCATATTCAAAAAGTGCTTAACCATACGAACGGAAATAAAACGGAAACAGCACGTTTGTTGGGGATCGGGTTAACAACACTTTATCGTAAGATCGAAGAATATAAGCTGCAATGAGAACCGGTATCACAGTTGTTGTATTCATGTGTTGCCTGTGCATACTCACTGGTTGTGGTATGTTGGTAACAAGCCCGGCTGCCGGGATACCTGATGCATTTTATACCTTGCCCGAGCATCAATCCTATTATTCCTGCGATAGCGGAACGGGCAACATCAACATATTACCGCAAAAAAAGAAAGTGTTCTTATTTAACAGGAATGATACGTTGTTTATAGTTGCAAGTGATCCGCTTAAACCTTTCAGGGATACGGTTAATTATGTATATCCTTTTACCAATAAAGATCAAACCGGTTTATTGTTGACCCGGCATTCGTTTGATTTTGACGTTTTTACCACCCCTTTTAAATTCCGATCTGCAACAGCCGGAATTCCTGCACAGCTAACAACAAGCTTTAATGCAGCCTTTTATGCCGGGTATCGCTCTGATTATTATACCGTAAAAAAACACACGCTTAAAGCTCCCGTTAATTTGTCGAAAGTTAATAACGCAGGCTTTGGTATAGGTGCTTTTGCTGGTTTTGCTTCTGCAAATATTAAACCTGAGTTTGTGCGTAATACCATTACTTACGAATACGATGCTGTGGCTTTAAATTATGGTGTGGCTTTTCTGTTCGGCTACAGACAGATCAGTACCGGTTTAGCCGTTGGTTTCGATTACCTGGCTGATCACAACAAAAATAACTGGATCTACCAGAACAAACCCTGGCTTGGGATCTTTATTGGTTTAAACCTCAATTAGATCAACTCTTCCAAAACGATAGGCTACCCTTCCAAAACGGAAGGGTTTTTTGTTTATGAAATTTGATATGAGAATCTAATTCGTTGTAAGTTAGTGGTTTATTGTTACTTGGTAAAGAAGGAATACAATTTGAAATACCAGGGAAAAGTATTTCAACATGAGCAATAAAAACAATTCGGGTATCTACAGGCAAATGCATCGCTTCGCAGAGGTTACTAAAACCTGTATCATCAATGGTAACATTCAAAGGGCCAAACGCTGTTTAGAAACTGCTGAAACCATTTTCAATAAAGGTAACGCTGAAGTAAGAAACGCCATATCCAATGTATATGTATTTTCTGTTTCTAGCTTTATGGAGATCCACCATTGTAATATAAGGAATCTCTTTCCACGCGCACTTCAGAACGAGTATAACAGGCAGGTTAATACATCGGGGATCTAATACATCAAATGATGATTACTGTAATATTGATCAGTGCCGCACTATGCTGTTTTGGGTTATTCTTTAAGTCGGTAGACTTCTTCGGGAAATTTTAATACCCCGGTAAAGCAGCTGAATAAAACCACTTCCTCATCCCGCTTAATCAAATACCACATGACTATATTATTTATCCTGGCAATTGCAGTGTTCGTTTACATCTGTTATGTACTGCTTAAGCCCGAAAAATTCTAACCTCAATTCACATGAATACAGAAATAGCCGGTATCATCCTGATGTTTTTTGCAACGGTTGCCATTGCCATTCCGCTTGGCAAATACATTGCAACAGTTTTTTCGGGAGAACATACATTACCCGACCGTATTTTTAACCCGCTGGAAAAGTTCTTTTACCGGGTTAGCGGCATTGATCCCCAAAAGGAGATGAACTGGAAACAGCACCTTGTTGCATTGCTTACGATCAACCTGGTGTGGTTCTTTTTAGCCATGTTCATCCTGATGAACCAGGGCTGGCTTCCTTTAAACCCGGATGGAAATCCGGGCATGAGCCCCGACCTTGCTTTCAATACAGCCATTTCTTTCCTGGTAAACTGTAACCTTCAGCATTATCCCGGTGAAACAGGTGCAACGTATTTCTCCCAGGTGTTCGGGTTGATGTTTATGCAGTTCGTTTCGGCAGGAACCGGGCTTGCTGCTGCCGCTGTTTTGTTTAATGCCATGAAAGAACGCACATCCGGTAAGCTGGGCAATTTTTATGAATACTTTCTTAAATCCTGCACACGCATCCTGTTGCCACTTTCTTTTATTGTGGCTTTGATCCTTTTATTCAATGGCACACCTATGACCTTCGATGGAAAAGATGCAATGGTCACCCTGCAGGGAGATACCGTGAATGTTTCAACCGGGCCTGTTGCTGCTTTTGTTGCCATTAAACATATCGGAACAAATGGCGGTGGGTTTTTCGGGGCCAATTCGGCCCATCCTTTTGAAAACACGAACTATGTAACGAATATGGTTGAAATGACCGCACAAATGGTGCTTTCATTCGCCATGGTGTTTGCCCTGGGATTTTACCTGAAAAGAAAAAGGCTGTCGTGGATGATCTTTGGGGTAATGACGCTTGGTTTCCTGCTGCTTACCATCCCAACCATTATCGCTGAAGTAAAAGGGAATCCGGCCCTCACAAAAATGGGGATAGACCAGGCTGCGGGAGCTATGGAAGGGAAAGAAGTACGGTTTGGTGCGGCAGCTTCCGCCTATTGGAGCATTGCCACCACAGTCATTTCAACCGGTTCGGTAAATTCCATGCATGATAGCGCTATGCCCATCCCGGCAATGAGCCAGCTGCTGGCCATGATGACCAATGCATTTTACGGGGGCGCAGGGGCAGGGGTGCTGAACTTTTATATTTTTATTATCCTGGCTGTTTTTATCAGCGGCCTGATGGTGGGCAGAACCCCGGAACTTATGGGAAAAAAAGTGGAAGCACGTGAAATGAAGATTGCCATGATCGTTGCTTTGTTACATCCTTTGCTGATCCTTTCGGGAACTGCGCTGGCTTCATACCTGGCTGCCCATGATATGCCTATGGGATACTGGTTTGCAGGCAATGCCACGGGCTGGCTCAACAATCCCGGCTATCATGGTTTTAGTGAGATGCTCTATGAATTCACTTCTGCTGCCGCAAACAACGGCAGCGGTTTTGAAGGGCTTGGAGATAACAACCCGTTCTGGAACATCACCACAGTAATTGTGCTTTTATTTTCCAGGTTCATACCCATTATAGGTCCTGTTGCCATTGCGGGATTGCTGGCCGGTAAAAAGTTCATCCCCGAAAGTGCCGGCACATTAAGAACCGATACTTCCACGTTCGGTATAATGGTGTTTGCGGTGATCGCCATCATTACTGCATTGTCGTTCTTTCCTGCGCTGGCATTGGGTCCTTTAGCTGAATATTTCACCTTGTATTAATCGAAAGAAAATGAAAAAGAATACCTCTTTATTCCAGCAAGACCTGGTGAACGAAGCCTTAAAGCAATCGTTCATCAAACTTAACCCAAGGATCATGTTCCGTAACCCGGTGATGTTCACCGTAGAGATAGGAACGATGGTGATGTTTGTGGTTTGCCTGTGGATCCTTAGCGGGGAAAGATCGCAAGGCAGTTTCACGTACAACGCGGTTATCTTTTTTGTGTTGCTGCTCACACTGCTGTTTGCAAATTTTGCCGAAGCACTTGCCGAAGCAAGAGGAAAAGCACAGGCAAACAGTTTACGAAAAACACGGGAGGAAACACCTGCAAAAAAGATCTTTCCCATTGGCGACCTATACGTGAATGAGGTGCGAACGGTGAGCTCATCCGAACTGGTGAAGGGCGATATTTTTATCTGCGAAGCAGGCGATATTATTCCAACAGACGGGGAGATCATAGAAGGCATCGCAACCATTGATGAAAGTGCCATTACCGGTGAAAGTGCCCCGGTGATCAGGGAATCGGGAGGTGATAAAAGCTCTGTTACCGGGGGCACAAAAGTGTTATCAGATAAAATAAAAGTACAGGTTACTACCGAGCCGGGTGAAAGTTTTTTAGATAAAATGATCGCCCTGGTGGAAGGGGCATCCCGTCAGAAAACGCCTAATGAAATTGCACTCACCATTTTACTGGCAGGTTTCACGCTCGTATTCATTATTGTTTGCATCACCTTAAAACCATTTGCCGATTATGCCCACACACCGATTACCATTGCTGCTTTCATTTCATTGTTCGTATGCCTCATCCCCACCACAATAGGCGGTTTGCTCTCCGCTATCGGCATAGCCGGGATGGACAGGGCGCTAAGGGCCAATGTAATTACAAAGTCGGGCAAAGCGGTTGAAACGGCCGGAGACATTGATGTGCTTTTATTGGATAAAACCGGAACCATCACGATCGGGAACAGAAAGGCAACAAAGTTCTACCCGGTACAGGATATTGATCAGAAGCACTTTATAAAATGTGTGGTGTTAAGCTCCTCTTTTGATGAAACACCGGAAGGCAGATCGATCATTGAACTTGCAGGGATTAACCCCTCAAGCTATGCCGTGAAAGATCCCCGGTTTATCCGCTTCACTGCCGAAACCAGGAGTTCCGGTGTTGACTTTGAACATACAAGGATCAGGAAAGGGGCGTATGACGCAATAAAAAATATGTGCAACAATGCCGGTAATGGCTTCCCTGTTGAATTGGCAGCTTATGTTCAAAGGATATCAGAAAAAGGAGGAACACCATTGGTTGTGTCCGAAAATGAAAAAGCGATCGGGGTGATCGAGTTGCAGGATATCATTAAAACAGGGATCCAGGAACGTTTTGTAAGGTTAAGAAAGATGGGTGTGAAAACGGTAATGGTTACCGGTGATAATCCATTAACAGCAAAGTTTATTGCAGAAGCTGCGGGTGTTGATGATTTTATTGCAGAAGCCAAACCTGAAGATAAAATGAACTACATTAAACGGGAGCAGCAGGCAGGCAAGCTGGTGGCCATGATGGGTGACGGAACAAATGATGCCCCTGCTTTGGCCCAGGCCGATGTAGGTGTAGCCATGAACAGCGGAACACAGGCTGCCAAGGAGGCCGGGAACATGGTCGACCTGGATAATGACCCGACAAAGCTGATCGAGATTGTAGAGATCGGGAAACAGCTTTTAATGACAAGAGGTACGCTCACCACGTTCTCCATTGCAAATGATGTGGCCAAATATTTTGCCATCGTTCCTGCATTGTTCATTGCATCTATTCCCGCTATGCAGGGTTTAAACATCATGCACCTTCATTCACCCGAAAGTGCGATTCTTTCAGCCATCATCTTCAATGCGGTTATTATTCCGTTACTTATTCCCCTTGCATTAAAAGGGGTTGTTTACAAACCTATAGGAGCATCCGCACTGCTGCGCAGGAACCTTATCATTTATGGTTTAGGTGGTGTGGTTGTTCCGTTTATAGGTATTAAGTTTATAGACCTGCTTATTTCAAATCTGATCTAATGATGAAAGAACATATTTTTCCGGCCATTAAGTTAACGATACTGATGCTTGTACTGTTTTCAGGCATTTACACCATGGCAGTGTGGGGCGTTGCGCAGCTTGCGCCTAACAAAGGCAAGGGCGAACCGGTTATAAAAGATGGCCGGTCCTGGTACGCCAACATCGGTCAGTCTTTTACCGATGACCGTTATTTCCATTCACGTCCCTCTGCAGTAAACTACAATGCCGCAGGTTCAGGTGGAAGCAATAAAGGGCCTTCCAATCCCGGTTATTTAAAGCTGGTACAGGCAGAAATTGATACGTTCCTTTTGCACAACCCGGGCGTCAGCAGGTGGCAAGTGCCTGTAGAACTGGTTACCGCGAGCGGAAGCGGGCTTGATCCGCACATATCTCCAAAAGCCGCTGCGGTGCAGGTAAAACGAATTGCCGGGATCAGGAACATTTCTGAAAGCACATTAAATCAACTGGTCCTGCAAAATACGGAAGGTCCTTCACTGGGCTTATTCGGTCCCCCGGTAATAAATGTGCTGAAGCTGAACCTTGAGCTGGATGAGTTAACCAACACCATTAAATAATTTATCCGTTAAACCAACCTTGAATTTATATCACATCACATCATTTAATAACATACATGAAAAGAAAATTACTTACTTACTGGCTATGCGCAATTACAGGGCTTGCACATGCACAAGTGCCCAACGCACAAAAAGATACCACGGAAATAACCTATGGTACAGCTTCAGGCGATGTGAAAGTTCCTTTCGAAGGAATGAATCTGACCTGGATTAACGGCCAAAGCCGCATCAAAGAATCGCCTTTGGTTTTAACAGATAAAAACGGGGAAACCATATTGACCGGAACGGCTTACATGGATGCCTACTATAACTACAATTTTGCGAACCCGAACGATAACACGCAAACGATCTCATCGGCAATAGGCAGGCACAATGAAACCAGCATTAACTTAGCCAGTTTCGGGATCGAATCGTATTACAAGAATTGCATTGGCCGGCTTTGGCTGCAATACGGATCAATGCAGCATATCGTGCAGGAACTGGATGCCAGTGTTAACCGGGGAAGGAACACCGGGACCGGAAACCTTAAATTTATCAGGGAAGCTGCCGCAGGATATCATTTTAACAAATGGCATGGGATTAACATCGAAGCGGGGATCTTTATGAGCTATATTGGCCTGGAGAGTTACATGCTGCAGGATAACTGGTCGTATCAACGGTCGATGGTCTGCGATTTTACGCCATTCTATTTCCAGGGAGCCAGGGTCCAGATGTTCCCAAGCAAAAAGTTAAAGCAGGAGATCTGGGTATTGAACGGCTGGCAAACCTATAACAGCTACAGCAAATCCCCGGGCCTGGGAAGCTCTACCTATTGGAGACCCAATGAGAATATCCAGCTGGTGGCCAACTTCTACCTGGGCAGGGATACACAAAACCCCGATACAGCCGGAAACCAATCGAACCGCATCCGTTTTCACCACGATAACAGCGTTGTTGCCAGGTATTTTACAAAGCCTGAATCAAAAGGCATCTCGCAGGCCGCCTTTAGCCTGAATACACATTACGGGTTTCAAAAAGGAACCGATAAGGGTGATAACATCACAGCGAAAGAACATTTTATGATCGGAACTTCCTTGGCAAACAGGATCTGGTTCAATAAAAACAAATTCGCATTAACATTGCGTGGCGATGTGGTATCAAACGGAGGAAATTACCTTGCATTCAGTCCTTCTCCTGTAACTCCTAACGATTATACGGATGCGTTTGCAAGTAATGCCAATAAGCCGATCCAGATCTTCCAGGGAACAGTTACTTTTGATATTATGCCCAATGATTATGTAACATTCCGGTTTGAGTATGGCCATCGCAATTCAAATATTCCTTATTTTACAGGGCCTGCAGGAACAACTTCCCCTTCGGGCTGGGTAAATGGACCGGCAACGGTGAATGCGTGGAGACCTGACCTTGGAAGATCAGAGGACAGGGTTACCGTGGCAGTTAATTTCAGGTTATAAAATGAACGCATTTATCAATAACCCTTTTACTTTGTATAAGGGTTATTGATTTTAACAGCACCGCAATGAATAAAGAAAAACCGGGTAAGGA
>JAZKGM010000037.1:3068-4450 GCA_040385895.1 Bacteroidota bacterium | reverse complement strand
CACAACGATCCTGGTAACTGGAGGTTGGGCATTATATATTACAATAAAAAAGACAGGCGGATCTTTCCCCCGAAAAAAATGAAAGGTTTAGGGTGGACTGTGAATTTTGCCAATCCATATTCCTACCTCACTTTCCTTGTAATGATCATCTTATTTGTTGTGATAAACAGGTATGCGCATTAGTTGATATGGCATCGGAACCAGAAAGAAACGTTCAGCATTTCCTTGATCTGATCAAAAGATCGAGGCGTGGTAAATTCAAAGTTTACATCGGGATGAGTGCAGGGGTTGGAAAAACGTACCGCATGCTGCAGGAAACCCAAACCCTGTTAAAGAACGGGGTAGATGTAAAGATCGGCTATGTAGAAACACACAACCGCAAAGAAACAGCTGAGCTTTTAGAAGGGTTGCCCCTAATTCCTCGCAGAACGCTTTTTTATAAAGGCAAAGAGCTGGAAGAGCTGGATCTGCAAGCCATCATTAATGCAAGGCCCGAGGTTGTTATTATAGATGAGCTGGCCCATACCAATGTAGGGGGAAGCAAAAATGAAAAACGCTGGCAGGATGTCCTAGACATACTTGATGCGGGGATCAATGTGATCAGCGCAGTGAATATTCAGCATATTGAGAGCTTAAACGAAGAGATAAAAGGAATAACAGGCATCGAGGTAAAAGAGCGGATCCCCGATAAAGTATTAGCCGTTGCAGATGAAGTGGTGAACATCGACCTTACCGTGGATGAGCTTATCGCCCGCCTGAAAGAAGGAAAGATCTACCAGGCCGAAAAAATAGAGATGGCCCTGAAAAATTTTTTTATGCCCGGGCATATTTTGCAGCTCAGGGAAATGGCGTTGAAAGAAGTGGCTTCGCAGGTGGAAAGAAAGGTGGAAACAGAGGTTACCTATAATCCTGCATTAAGGCATGAGAAAATACTGGCCTGCATAAGCAGTAATGATGCTACTGCAAAAACAGTGATCAGGAAAGCGGCACGGCTTTCCAACTATTATAACAGCAAGTGGATCGTATTATATGTGCAAACCCCTGGTGAGGGAACTGATAAAATTGCGCTCGACAAGCAAAGGCACCTGATCAATAATTTTAAACTGGCCACAGAACTGGGTGCAGAAGTGATCAAAACTGAGGGCATGAATATCGCAAAAACCATTATACAAATAGCAGAACAAAAACAGGTCACCACCATCTGCATTGGTAAGCCCCACCTGAGCCTGCTAAAAATTATTATTGCAGGCAATGTATTTAACCAATTATTAAATACATTGTCTGCTTCAGATATTGACCTGGTGATACTCTCATGAAAATAAAATCAAAACTGGTATCAGGTGTGGGTTTGTTGTTTGCCCTTATCGTGCTGCTTGCGGTAG
>JAZKGM010000037.1:0-3058 GCA_040385895.1 Bacteroidota bacterium | reverse complement strand
TACAATACACTGGAATACACCCGAAATATTCTGATCGCGATAGATGAGAACAATGAACGATCGGCAAAAGTGTTTGCGGAGAACTTAACCCGGCAGAAAAAAAATGTGACGGAAATTGGTGAACAGGAGCTGACCGACAGGCTCGTAAAACATTACGATAAATATAAAGAGCACGCAACAGACACTGCAATTCACCTGGCAATAAGAAAGGATATTTACCAGCTAATGAAATTAAATATGCAGGCCATTGAACGTAAAAGCAACATTGCAACCGAAACGGCACATACCGCTACGGTGTGGATCGCTATTACCGGAACGCTTTGTTTCCTGATCGCTTTTGGACTACTTGTTAATTTTCCGGGTTCTGTTGCCAACCCGATCAAAGAGCTTACCCAAAGCATAAAAGGGATAGCCAATAAGAATTACAAGGAACGGTTGCATTTTAAAAGCGGTGATGAGTTCGGTGAATTGGCGGAAGCGTTCAATACCATGGCATCAAAGCTCGAAGAGTACGACAGCAGCAACCTGGCCCGTTTGCTTATTGAGAAAAAACGCATTGAAATACTGATCAATAAGCTCCACCATCCTATACTCGGGCTGGATGAAAAAAGGAATATTTTATTTATTAACGAAGAAGCACAAAGTATACTGGGACTTACATCCGGTAATGTTATCGGCAGGTCGGCCAGTCACATCTCCCTCTCCAACGACCTGATGAGATCTCTTTTGCAGGACCTTAACAAAGGGCCTGAAAGCAAAGAAACGGTGCTTCAACAGCCCCTCAAGATCTATGCAGATAACAAGGAAAGTTATTTTAAAAAGGATATCATTCCAATTTCTGTTATCCCAACAGGCGAGAAACAAAGTAAAGAAATAGGGCATGTGATCATATTGCAGAACATCACTCCGTTCAAAGAATTGGATTCGGCCAAAACAAACTTTATCGCTACGGTTTCACACGAGTTAAAAACACCCATATCATCGATTAAAATGAGCTTGCATTTATTGGAAGATGATCGGATCGGAACGTCAAACGGGGAGCAGAAAAAGCTGATCAGCAGCATTAAAGAGGACAGTGACCGTTTATTGAAAATAACCGGGGAACTGCTTAACCTTTCGCAGGTGGAAACAGGAAATATCCAGTTATCTATTCAGCCGGGCGATCCTGGGCATATATTGCAGTATGCACTTGAAGCGGTTAAAGTTCAGGCTGAGCAAAAGCATGTGACTTTAACCGTAAACCTGGATAAGGATCTACCGGCTGTAAAAGCCGATATAGAAAAAACAGCATGGGTGTTGATCAACCTGCTTACCAATGCGATCAGGTATTCGCCCGAAAACAGCGAAGTGGTTATTGTGGTAAAAAAGGATAACAACGAACTGTTGTTTTCTGTAAAAGATTTTGGTAAAGGCATTGACAGTAAATACACACAAAAAATATTTGACCGTTATTTCCAGGTGCCCGGAAGCAGTAAATCAGGAACAGGATTGGGTTTGGCCATCAGTAAAGAGTTTATCGAAGCGCAGGAAGGCAAAATAGGATTGAAAAGCAATGTAGGGGAAGGAAGCGTGTTTTATTTTAAACTGAAGATCGCCTGATCTGGTCTCTGCGGTGCAGCATGCATGAAAGCAAAAAATCCACCAGAAGCTGAATCTGATGGATTTTACTGTTATTAGCTAACAGACTTGCGGTGCGGACGGGACTCGAACCCGCGACCCCGTGCGTGACAGGCACGTATTCTAACCAGCTGAACTACCACACCGTTTACCTTTTAAGGTGGTGCAAATGTAGGCCAAAATTTCACTTTGTCAATAGCATACCGAAAAAACAGGTAAAAATAGTAGCAGGGCCAATTTAATGCGCTGGATTACTGCATGAATATTTTTAAAGACGACTCCATACAAGGGGCATTTTTAAAAAACAGAATAAACACCTTACTTTGCGCACTTATTGTTACTATAAAACATGGCATATTTCGATTTTGAAAAACCAATTGAAGAGTTGGAGACCCAATTGGAAAACATTAGAAAAACAGCCGATAAAAATAAACTCGATCTTACAGCATCGGTTAAGGAGTTAGAAGAGAAGATCTTCAATACCAAAAGGGAAATTTATTCAAGCCTAAACGGCTGGCAACGGGTGCAGATATCAAGGCATGCCGACAGGCCTTATACATTGGATTACATTGAAAATGTATTCACTGATTTTGTGGAGATGCATGGCGACCGCAACGTAAAGGATGATAAAGCCATGATAGGTGGTATGGCCCGTTTGGGCGACCAGACCGTTATGGTGATCGGTCACCAGAAAGGCCGCAATACCAAACAGCGCCAGTTCCGTAATTTTGGTATGGCAAACCCGGAAGGATATAGAAAGGCATTACGCCTGATGAAACTTGCCGAGAAGTTCAACATACCGGTTGTTACCCTCATTGATACCCCCGGTGCATCGCCCGGCCTGGAAGCGGAAGAAAGGGGCCAGGGAGAGGCCATTGCCAAAAACCTGCTGGAGATGAGCGTGCTTAAAGTGCCGGTGATCTGTATCGTAATTGGTGAGGGTGCAAGTGGCGGGGCATTGGGTATAGGCATTGGCGACAAAGTGATGATGCTTGAAAATACATGGTATTCGGTGATCTCACCTGAATCGTGCTCGAGCATTTTATGGCGGAGCTGGGAGCATAAAGAAAAAGCTGCCGAAGCACTTAAACTAACCGCTGGCGATATGCTGGGCAACGGCCTGATTGATGGCATTATTCCTGAACCGCTGGGAGGCGCACATAATAATGTAGAAGAAATGTATGCGATCTTCAAAGAGGAGCTTACAGGCATGATCGATACGCTGCGCAAACAAAAGGCCCAGCAATTGATAGATAGCAGAATTGCGAAATTCAGCAAAATGGGGGCTTTTGTAGAAGGATAACACATTTTGTAGAAAGATACCGTAACGCCAGTTGATTCCTCAGCTGGCGTTTTTTATTGAAAGCAGCGGTGTTGCGCTGTTTTGCGTTTATGGCATGCATTTTTCATCAAGGGGAGAAAACTCAAACGTATGAAAGAG
>JAZKGM010000036.1:11420-18278 GCA_040385895.1 Bacteroidota bacterium | reverse complement strand
AATAAGCGACAACGGAACCGGAATGACCGAAGCCACACAGGTGAAGTTGTTTGAGCCGTTTTTTACCACCAAGCCTGTTGGTGAAGGAACGGGACTGGGTTTGTCGATCGTTTATAATACCATAAAAAAGCACAGTGGAAATATTGCAGTAAATAGTATAATGGGGCAGGGTACCACATTTACGATAACAATACCTAAGAAACAGATAAATGGATAAAGATGAGAAAATAAGGATACTATTTATTGATGATGAAGAAAACAACCTTCATGCCTTTAAAGCCGGATTTCGCCTTGATTACAAGATCAGCACAGCCTCATCGGCTGATGAAGCGGAGAAGTGGCTTGAAAGCAATCAGGTCGATATCATCATGTGCGACCAGCGTATGCCTGGTAAAACGGGCGTTGAGTTTTTTGCATCCATTGTTAAAAAATACCCTCACCCCATCCGTATGCTGGTTACGGGCTACACCGACATAGAATCGGTGATCAAAGCGATCAACCTCGGGCAGGTGTTCCGCTACATCAACAAACCCTGGAACGAAGCAGAAATAAGAAGCTCCATAGAAGAAGCTTACCGCTATTACAAGCAGAGCATAGAGCTGGAAAATAAAGTGAACGAGCTCACCTTTGCCTATAAAGAGCTGGATAATTTTGCATACAGCGTTTCGCACGACCTGAAAGGCCCTTTAATGAGCATAATGGGTGCAATGAACATTGTGAACAGCTCGGAGAATAAAAATGACAGCAGCGTTCTGATGATGCTCGACCTGATAGAAAAAGCATCCGTTCATTTAAATGAGTTTATCGAGAATATGCACGTGTATTATAAAAACAACCGCGGGCAGCTGGTTATTTCGGGGATAGACCTGGAAGAAATAAAAACCGAGATAGAGTCGCTTCATAGCCTTAAATGCTTGAAAGACAATATAAAGATGAATATTTCCATTGAGTCGAATGCCGGTTTTTTTAACACCGATACCACAAAAGTGAAGGTTGTTGTAAACAATCTGGTTTCTAATGCGTTAAAATACCAGCGTCCCGATGAAACAGATAAGTGGGTTAAAACAAGCCTTAAAGTAGATGGCGATGAGCTGATGATTACGGTGAGTGATAACGGGATGGGCATTGAAGAACAGTTTCAGGCAAACATTTTCGACCTGTTCTTCAGGGCCACATCGGAGGCAAGCGGAAGTGGTTTTGGATTATATAACGTGAAGGAAATTGTGACCTTATTGGGCGGAACAATAAATGTTGAATCAAAATTAAATTTTGGTAGTACATTTACAGTAAAATTACCTGCAAAATAAATACAATTGGTGTTCAATTTCATAATCATAGATGATAGCAGAATTGACCTGATGATCGCTTTAAAGACCATCAGCACCAGCGGTATTGATTTTGAAGACCTCAATGATTTTGCAAGTGCAACTGATGCGCTAGCCCATATAAAAGCGGCTGATCCGGCACGTCATACCATTATGCTCATCGATATCCAGATGCCCGTAATGAACGGGTTTGCATTTATGGATGAATTTGAAAAGCTTTCGTTGGAAAAACGCCAGCACTACACCTGCATGTACCTCACTTCCTCGTTAAATGATGTGGACAAGCTGCGTGCACAGAAATACACCGATATTAAGGCTTTTGTGAATAAGCCGATAACCGGAGAAAAACTTAACCAGGTTTTAAAAAGCATACATAAAATATAATACCTTAAAAAGAATGAAGAAACTGTTTATCAGCCTTGCTATAGTTTTGGGCTTATTGGTTGCGGCCATTATCATCTTGCCGGTTGTTTTTAAAGATGATATTGTAGCGCTGGTAAAAAAGCAGGCCAATGAGAACCTCAACGCCAAAGTGAATTTCGACAATGATATTACGCTTAGCCTGATCAGGAATTTTCCCAATTTTACCATTGGTATAAAAGACCTGAGCATTGTTGGGATTGGCGATTTTGAAGGAGATACGCTGGTGAGCTGGAAAAACTTTGAAGCCACGGTAGATATCATGACCATGATCAAAGGAGAGCAGATCAGCGTTCGTAAGATCATGCTCGATGAACCACGCATCCACGCACTCGTTTTAAGCAACGGAAAAGCAAACTGGGATATCATGAAGCCATCGGCCGATACCACGCAAACGGCAGCCGACACATCATCAACCGCATTTAACCTGAAGCTCAAAAAGCTGGAGATCAACAACGCATACATTGTGTATGATGATAAAGCCATGGGCATGTTCAGCCGCTTAAACGGCTTTGATTATGATATGTCGGGCGATTTTACCCAGGACGAATTTGTACTGAACATTGTATCGACAATAAAAAGCCTTGATGTGGCTTATGGAGGCGTTAAGTATTTAAATGAGGTAAACACAGCGATTAAAGCTGACCTGAGCATGAATATGCCGCAAATGAAATTTGTGTTTAAAGACAACAGCATCAGTTTAAATGCACTTAAGTTTAATTTTGACGGCTTTGTTGAAATGCCCGGTGATGACATTAAGATGGATTTGAAATACAGCGCAGATAAAGCTGCATTTAAAGATATCCTTTCACTGGTGCCGGGTATATATACCAAAGATTTTGAAAATGTAAAAACATCAGGAACACTTGCCTTTAACGGGTTTGCCAAAGGCATATACAACGAAAAACAATTGCCTGCGTTTGCATTTAACCTGAATGTGAACAATGCCATGTTCCAATACCCGGCACTGCCTGTTCCGGTAAAAGACATTGAAGTGAAGCTTGCCGTAACCAACCCCGATGGCAACCTGAACAATACACTGGTAGACCTGAGCAAATTTCATATGGATGTGGCAGGCGATGCGTTTGATGCACGTTTGGTGGCTAAAAATGTGATGCAGGACCCTTCGATCGATGCCTGGCTTAAAGGCCGGGTGAATTTAGGGAGCGTAACCAAGATCGTTCCGCTGGAAGGCGGCATGGAAGTAAAAGGAATTATTACAGCCGATGTTACCGCAAAAGGGGCGGTTTCAACCTTAGAGAAACAAAACTATGAAGCATTTGATGCCGCAGGGCAAATTGTAGCACAGGACATTTATTTTAAATCACCTGATCTGCCGCAGGGTTTTACGTTGGCCATTGCCGAATTGCTCTTCAATCCCCAAACCGTTACCTTAAAATCGTTTGACGCAAAAATTGGTAAAAGCGATATGAAAATGAACGGGGCGTTCAGCAATTTTTTTCCATACATGTTAAGCAAAGGAACGCTTAATGGCAAGCTTAACTTCTCATCGAACCTGATCGATGCCAACCAGTTCATTAGTGCAGAAGAAGCCCCGGCACCAACTGCAGCTGCCGACACCGCTTCAATTACGGCCCCTGAAATTCCGGCAAACATTAATTTTGTGCTTACCGGCAATATTGGCAAACTGCTATACACCAATATGGAAATTACCGATTTTGTGGGTGGAATAACGGTAGCCGGTCAAAAGCTATCTTTTAATAAAATAGGTTTGAATACATTGGGCGCTGCCATTAAAATGGATGGGTATTACGAAACCACCAACCCGGTAAAACCTACTGTGGCCATGGATTTTGGAATTTCAAACCTCGACATACAAAAAGCTTTTACAACATTTAACACGGTTAAAAAAATGGCACCCATTGCGGAAAACATGAAGGGTAGTTTTTCAACCACGCTTAATATGACCACGCAATTAGACCAGCATTTAAACCCGGTTTATCCAAGCTTGTTTGCAACCGGAACATTAACCATTCCGAATGCCGAAATAAGCGATGTGAAAGCGTTTAATAAAATTGCCGATGCCCTGAAAAATGATAAGTACCGTAAGCTGGCCATCAGCAATGTTAAGCTTGATTATAAAGTAGAGAACGGCCGCATTTATACACAACCTTTTGATGTAAAAGTAGCCGGGCAAAAAATGAGCCTTTCCGGTTCAACGGGCCTTGATCAGACCATTGATTACAAAGGGTTGGTATCTATTCCGCGTAAAGACCTTGGCGTGGTGAACAGCGCCATGGAATCGGCCCTGAAGAGCCTGAACACCAAAGCAGGTACTAACATCAACCTGAATGAAATGATCGATGTGGAGCTTGGCATGGGCGGTACGTTCAATGATCCTAAAATAACCACCAATCTGGCTGATATTGCAAAGAAACAAGCCAACTCATTAAAAGACCAGGCAAAGGATGAACTCGACCGGCAGAAAAAAATGCTGGAAGAAAAAGCCAGGGCCGAAGCCGACCGGATCAAGAAAGAAGCCGAAACCAAAGTGAAGGCCGAGGTGGATAAAGCCAAACAAAAAGCACAGGCCGAAGCCGACCGCATTAAAAAAGAAGCAGAAGACAAAGCAAAGGCCGAAGCCGATATCGCTAAAAAGAAAGCGGAAGAAGAAGCCAAGAAAAAACTAAAAGGCATATTTAAAAAATAATGAAAAGAGTAAGTATAATACTTGTTTTTACTGCATTGCTTGCAGCATGCGGAACTAAGAACACAACCACCGATAAAGCGGCCGAAGCAAAGTCTTATGAATTTACGGTAAATGCGGTTGGCAATACCATGGCCGATATGACCTATGATACCAGGGAAATTAAAGTGATGGCCGGAAGCAAAGTGGTACTGAACCTGGTGAACCAGGGAACAGACGGAGCCATGTTGCATAACCTTGTTATTGTTAAGCAGGGTACCGAAAAAGAAGTGGCCATGGAAGGGTTAAACTATAAGGAAACGAACTATTTCAACCCGCAGAACACCAATATTATTGCCGGAACAGCCATTGCAAACCCGGGAGCTTCCGTAAAGCTGGAGTTTACAGCTCCCGAAGCAGGTACGTACACTTATATATGCACATACCCTGGTCATTGGATGAAAATGCAGGGTGTTTTATTGGTTGAATAATAATTAATAAAAATTATTTTATCAGGCAAATAGGGGGCTTCTGGCCTCCTGGTGTCATTTAATGGCATAAGATGTTATTTTTGGAACATCATTTGTAAAACGAACAAAAATTAAACAGAACAAATATGAAACGTTTTTTATTAGCCGTACCTGTTGTAGTGGCTTTATTGGTAACAAACTCTTGTGCTAACCGCAAAGTAAGCCGCATGGACCCGGCCCAGCAAACAGATATCAGCGGCCGCTGGAACGACAGTGATTCACGGCTTGTGGCTAATGAAATGATCAAACAATTGCTTTCTTCTCCCTGGAGGCCTGTTTTTGAAACCAAACACTCCCGCAAACCTGTTTTGATCGTTGGTACGATAAAGAACAAATCAACCGAGCAGATCGATCCCATCACATTTATAAAAGATCTTGAAAAAGCATGTGTGAACTCGCAAACCATATCGATCGTACAATCAGGTGGCGACAGAAATGAGGTGCGTGACGAACGTAACGACCAGCAAACATTTGCCAGTGAAGAGAGCAAAAAGAAGTGGGGCCGCGAAAAGGGTGCTGATTTCATGGTAAATGGCGTGATCTCTTCCATTGTTGACCAATACAAAAATCAAAAAACAGTTTATTACCAGGTCGACCTGGAATTAACCGACCTGGAAACAAACGAAAAGGTTTGGATAGGCGATCATAAAATCAAGAAAGCGATTAAAAACTAATCCTTGTTCATGAAGCGCTACCGCTTTTTAACTGGCTTTATTGTCCTTCTTTTTCTTTCTGCCTGCGCTACTTATTATCAAAAAAACCAGGAGCTGATGGATGCGGTGTATGCCGGCAATTACCAGGGCGCTTCTGATATAATGGATAAGGGCAAGCTCAAGAAACAGAACCGCAACAAACTGCTTTATTACTTCAACAAAGGCACGGTGCTTTTTATGGATAATAAGCCTGAAGAGAGCAATAAGTTCTTTCAGCAGGCCGATTATTTTATTGAAGATTACCAGAAAAATTACGCCACCAAAGCGGCTACTTTTTTAACCAATCCTTCGCTGCAAACCTACGAGGGAGAGAACTATGAAAAAGTAATGGTGCATTATTACACCACGCTTAACTACCTGCAGCTTAATAACCTCGATGCTGCTTTGGTTGAATGCAAACGCATGCAGCTTAAGCTCCAGAAAATCACCGATTATTACAAAGGCAAGAACAAATACAAAGATGATGCTTTTGTATACATGCTCACCGGTATTGTTTATGACGCGCAGGGCGATAACAACAACGCATTCATTGCCTATCGCAATGCGTATAAAATTTACAAGGAAGTATATGTATCGGAGCTGAATACGCCAATCCCTGCCCAGTTAAAGTATGACCTGATCCGTACGGCAACCTTTACCGGTTTTAGCCAGGAAGCGGCTGATTATAAAGCTGAATTCGGCTTGCAAAGCTACCAGCCTCAGAAAGATTCGAAGGCATCGCTGGTTACTTTCTGGAACAACGGATTCAGCCCGGTAAAAGACCAGTGGAGCATTAACTTTTCTGTGGTGAATACGGGTGATGGCTGGGTGAATTTTACCAACTGGGACCTTGGGTTGAGCTTTCCGTTCTACGTAGGCAATGATAAAGATGCATTATCGGGATTGAATATCATACGTGTTGCTTTCCCTAAATACATTTCCCGCGTGCTTGCTATAAAATCGGCTTCTGTTTCCATCGAGTCGCTTAAAGAGACCGCTTCTTTTAATGTGGTGCAAAACCTGGATAAGATCGCTTATGTATCGTTAAAAGACCGTATGCTGAAAGAAATGGGCGAAGCCCTGTTAAGGCTTGCCTTAAAGCAGGTAGCTGCCGCACAGGCCCGGAAACAGAATGACCTGCTTGGTGCTGCAGTGAGCATAGCAGGTGCCATATCCGAACAGGCTGATACCCGCAACTGGCAAACGCTGCCTAGCTTTATCGGGTATTCACGCATTCAGCTTGA